>JAQGLT010000111.1 GCA_028292745.1 Polaromonas sp.
GGCGAGGATGTGACGCAGAACATCCGCACCATCCGGCAGATTCCGCTGCGGCTGCCCGCCGATGCGCCGGCTGTGATGGAAGTGCGCGGCGAGGTGTACATGCGCCGCGCCGAATTTGAAGCGCTCAATGAACGCCAGCGCGAAAAGATCGCGCAGGGTGCCAAGGGCGAAAGAACCTTTGTCAATCCGCGCAATGCGGCGGCCGGCGGCGTGCGCCAGCTCGACCCGGCGTATGCGGCTGAGCGCCGGTTGAGTTTTTTTGCCTACGGCGTGGGAGAGATCACGCCGCCCGATAACGGTGGTCCGGTGTTCGAGTCCCATTTTCAGCTGCTGCTGACCCTGAAATCATGGGGTTTTCCAGTAGCAAGCCAGACGCAGCTTGCGCAAGGCGCTACTGAATTAATAGCGTTTCACCAGGCCATCGGTCGGCAGCGCGACCAGTTGCCCTACGACATCGACGGCGTGGTGTACAAGGTCAACAGCCTTGCTTGCCAACGAAAAATGGGTTTTGTCAGCCGTGAGCCGCGCTGGGCGGTGGCGCACAAATACCCGGCGCAGGAGCAGCTCACGACGGTCTTGGGTATTGATATCCAGGTCGGGCGAACCGGCAAGCTCACGCCAGTGGCAAAACTGGCGCCGGTGTTCGTCGGCGGCGTGACGGTGACCAACGCGACCCTGCACAACGAGGACGAGGCCAGGCGCAAGGACGTGCGCCTGGGCGACACCGTCATCGTGCGGCGTGCCGGCGACGTGATTCCCGAAGTGGTCAGCGTCCTGCTGGAGCGGCGCATGCTGGACGCGCCCCAGTTCACCATGCCGCGCCAGTGCCCGATATGCGGCTCCGATGCCATCCGCGAGGAGGGCGAAGCCGACTACCGCTGCAGCGGCGGCCTCTTCTGCGGCGCTCAGCGCAAGGAAGCCATCCTGCATTACGCCCACCGTCGCGCCGTCGAGATCGAGGGCTTGGGCGACAAGCTGGTCGAGCAGCTGGTGGAGGCCAACGTCATTCGCACGTTGCCGGACTTGTACCGGCTGGGCGTTGCATCGCTGGCCGGCCTGGCGCGCATGGCCGACAAATCGGCCGACAACCTGATGAAAGCGCTGGAAAAATCCAAGCACACCACCTTGCCGCGCTTTCTTTTCGGGCTCGGCATTCGCCATGTGGGCGAGTCCACGGCCAAGGCGCTGGCCCGCCATTTCGGCCGGCTCGATGCCATCATGGATGCCACCGAGGCGCAGTTGCTCGGCGTTGCCGATGTCGGGCCCATCGTCGCCAAGAGCATCCACACCTTTTTCGAGCAGCCGCACAACCGCGAAGTGGTCGAGCAGTTGCGTGCCTGCGGCGTGCGCTGGGACGAGGGTGAGCCGGCGGCCACGGCACCCAAGCCGCTCTCGGGCAAGACCTTTGTCATCACCGGAACGCTGCCAGCGCTGAGCCGCGACGATGCGAAGGACAGAATCGAGGCGGCCGGCGGCAAGGTGGCCGCTTCGGTCAGCAAAAAGACCGATTACCTGGTGGCCGGCGCCGAGGCGGGGAGCAAGCTGGAAAAAGCGCAGACGCTGGGCGTTGCCATCATTGATGAAGCCGGCCTGCTGGCGCTGCTGGAGCCGACGCCCGACTGAGCCTGTGCGGCAATTCGGAACTACCGCCCGGCGGTGCCTGCCGAAGGCTCGGGGCGGCACCAGAGCCAGGCCAGCACCCCGGCCATCACGGCCACGGCTGCCATGCCGCTCCAGTGGCCGCCCAGGAGCACCAGGGTTCCGCTGGCGCTAAGGGCCATGACCGCCGTGGCCATCCACTTCGTCTTGCGGCGCACCGCGCCGCCTTGGCGCCAGTTGCGGATAAGAGGGCCGAGCTGCGGGTGATTTTCAAGCCATCGAGACAGCCGGGGCGAGCCCAGCCCGGCAGCCCAGGCGGCCAGCAGCAGGAAAGGCACTGTCGGCAGCAGCGGCAGGAACAGGCCCACGATGCCCAAGGCCAGGCTCAGCACCGCCAGACCGATCATCAGCCAGCGCACGGGCGCGGGCAGCGCCGGCATTGGGCGTGCGTCCTGCTGGGGGGGCGGTTCGGGCGGCATCTGCCAATTGTGCCGTCAGCCGCTATGCTTGGGGCCATGACCATTCGTGAAATTCTCAAAATGGGCGATCCGCGGCTTTTGCGTGTCGCCCAGCCCGTCACCGCTTTCGATACCGATGCGCTGCATCTTCTGGTCTCGGACATGTTCTACACGATGCAGTCCGTCAACGGCGCGGGCCTGGCGGCGCCGCAGATCGGAGTGGACCTGCAGGTGGTGATTTTCGGCAGCGACCAGGTGAACGTCCGCTACCCCGAAGCGCCAGTGGTGCCCCGCACCGTGCTGGTCAATCCGGTCATCACACCCCTGAGCGCGGACGAGGAAAGCGACTGGGAAGGCTGCCTGTCGGTGCCGGGCCTGCGCGGAAAGGTGCCTCGTTTTTCGCATATCCGTTATACCGGCTTCGACCAGTACGGCGATCCGGTCGATCGGACGGTGGAAGGCTTTCATGCGCGGGTGGTGCAGCATGAGTGCGACCACCTGATCGGCAAGCTGTACCCGATGCGCATTCGGGACCTCAGCCAGTTCGGCTATACCGACGTGCTGTTTCCGGGGCTTGATGCGTCAGCTGACGATTGAGCGGATCACTGCCTGCGGCTGGGCGCTTCCTCACAATGAAGACCCAAACGGGAGTCATTCGTTCAAGGCCTGGAGAAGTTCCGTTTCAATGGCGATTTGCGCCTTGTTGTGCTGCAATTCGGAGCCGTCGATCAAAAAAGTGTCCTCGACGCGCTCGCCCAGGGTGGTGACCTTGGCCAGCTTGACGTTGATGTGGTGCCGGGCCAGCACGCGCGCGATCAGGTAGAGCAGGCCGACCCGGTCGCTTGCCGACACGCTCAGCAGCCATCGCTGGGCTTTTTCGTCCGGGTGCAGCGCCACGCGCGGGGTGACCGGAAAACTCCTGACGCGGCGCGACACCCGGCCCTTGCCGGGCAGCGGCAGCGGACCCTGCGCTTCCAGGGTGCGGCCGAGGTCGGCCTCGACCATCGCGGCCAGTTCGCGGTAGTGTTCTTCCACCGGCGGGCTGGCCACCTGGAAAGTATCCAGCGCATAGCCATTGTTGGCGGTGTGCACCTTGGCATCGAGAATGCTGAAACCGGCCTGGTCAAAGTAACCGCAGATCCGCGCGAACAGGTCGGACGCATCGGGGGTGTAGACCAGCACCTGCATGCCTTCGCCCGCCAGTGAGCGGCGCGCCCGCACAATGACCTTGCCCTGACCGACAAAGCGCGACAGGTGCCTGGCATGCCAGGCAATGTCGCTTGCCTCATGGCGCATGAAGTAACTCACGTCCAGGGTGCTCCAGAGCACCTTGTGCGCCTGAAACGGTTCGGCATGCAGCGCCAGCAGGGTCAGGGCTTCGCGCTTGCGCGATTCGACCTCGGCGGCCGCATCGGGCGCCCGGCCCCCCAGCACCCGCAGGGTGTAGCGGTAGAGGTCTTCGAGCAGCTTGCCTTTCCAGGCATTCCACACCTTGGGGCTGGTGCCGCGAATGTCGGCCACGGTCAGCAGGTAAAGGGCGGTCAGGTAGCGTTCGTTGCCGACCCGCTCGGCGAATTTGGCGATCACCTGCGGATTGCTGAGGTCTTCCTTCTGGGCCACGCGGCTCATGCTCAGGTGTTCGCCCACCAGGAATTCAATCAGCTGGGCGTCGGCGGCGTCAATGCCGTGCTGGCGGCAAAAAATCCGCACTTCCTTGCGGCCCAGCTCGGAATGGTCGCCGCCGCGCCCCTTGGCAATGTCGTGGAACAGCGCGGCAATGAACAGGATCCAGGGCTTGTCCCAGCCTGCGGCGAGCTGCGAGCACATCGGGTACTCATGCGAATGCTCGGCCATGAAGAAGCGCCGCACATTGCGCAGCACCATCAGGATGTGCTGGTCCACCGTGTAGACATGAAACAGGTCGTGCTGCATCTGCCCGACGATGTTGCGAAACACCCAGAGGTAACGGCCCAGCACCGAGGTCTGGTTCATCAGCCGCATGGCGTGGGTGATGCCTTCGGGCTGCTGCAGGATGCTGAGAAAAGTGCGTCTGTTGACCGGGTCGCTGCGGAACCTGGCATTCATCATTCCCCGGGCGTTGTACAGCGCCCGCAAGGTGCGCGCCGACAGGCCCTGAATGCCGACATTGGTTTCAAAGAGCAAAAAGGTTTCGAGGATGGCATGCGGCTCGCGCAGGTACAAGTCGTCGCTCGCCACCTCCAGCATGCCGGCCTTGTCGAAAAAGCGCGCATTGATCGGCCGGGGCGGGTAGTCGTTGGGCGTGAGCTGCTCCTCGATGTTGAGCAGCAGGATCTGGTTGAGCTGCGTGACGGCCTTGGCGGTCCAGTAGTAACGCCGCATCAGTGCCTCGCTGGGGCGGGTCGGCGTGCGTTTGGCCGCCCGGCCGCCCCGTGGCAGCACTGCCCGGTCGAGCGGCAGGGCCGGATGCACCGCGTCGAGCGTCTGCGTGTTCGTGGTGCTATTGCCGAGCAGGGCGGCATACGTGTAGCCAAACGATTCGGCCACCGCCGTCTGCAGGTCGAACACCAGCCGGTCTTCGCGCCGCCCCGCAATGATGTGCAGCCGCGCGCGGATCAGGCTGAGCAGTGCCTCGTTGGCGCGGATCTGCCTGATTTCAAAGGGGGTTGCCAGGCCGTTTTTTGCCAGCTCGTCCCAGGACCTGCCCAGGCCCGCGGCGCGCGCCACCCACAGCAGCACCTGCAGATCGCGCAGCCCGCCGGGCGATTCCTTGCAGTTGGGCTCCAGGGCATAGGGGGTGTTCTCGAACTTGTTGTGGCGCTGGCGCATTTCCAGTGTCTTGGCGACAAAGAAAGCCCGCGGCTCGATGATGGCGTCGAGCCGCGCCTGCAGTTGCCCGAAGCATTCCCCGGAGCCGGCGATGAGGCGCATTTCCAGCAGGGAGGTCTGCACCGTCACGTCCTTGGCCGCTTCTTCGGCGCAGTGCGCGGCCGTCCGCACGCTGGAGCCGATCTGCAGTCCGCAATCCCAGCAGTTGCTGATGAAGGTTTCCACCGTGGCCTTGAGTGCCGGGTTGTCCTCGACCTCGCAGGCGCCGTTTTGCGGCAGCAGCAGCAGCACATCGACATCGGAATGCGGAAACAGCTCACCCCGGCCAAAGCCGCCGACCGCGATCAGGCAGGCTTCAGGCGGGAAGTCACCGCGCTGCCACAGCAGCCGCAAGGTGGTGTCGGTCAGCCGGCCCAGCTTTTGCAGCAGGCCGTGAATCCCTCGGGTGGACGCGCCGCTGGCTGCCAGGGCGGCCAGGATCGCCGCCTTGCCTGCCGTGTATTGCTCGCGAAGCGGGGTCAGTTCAGTCATGCGGAAAGCCTGGCCCTAAAAAAGTGCGGCAGTCGGAAGGTGGCGCCGCAGTGACCGATCAGGCGTTGGCGGTGGCCTGGACAGGTGCGGGTTGCGGCACAAAGGCCGGCACCGGGGGGCTGCCCGCCGACAGGGTCAGCACTTCATAGCCGGTCTCGGTGACCAGAATCATGTGCTCCCACTGCGCTGACAGCGAATGGTCGCGCGTCACGATGCTCCAGCCGTCCTTCTCGGGGCCGTCCTTGATGTCGCGCTTGCCGAGGTTGATCATCGGCTCGATGGTGAAGGTCATGCCGGGCTTGAGCTCGTCCAGGGTGCCGGGCCGGCCGTAATGCAGCACCTGCGGGTCTTCATGGAACTTCTGCCCGATGCCGTGGCCGCAAAACTCGCGAACCACCGAATAGCCCTGCTTTTCGGCGAAAGTCTGGATGGCATGGCCGATGTCGCCCAGCCGGGCACCCGGCCTGACGCGCATGATGCCGTGCCACATGGCTTCATAGGTGACATGGCACAGCCGCTTGGCCGCAATCGAGCAGTCGCCCACCAGGAACATCCGGCTGGTGTCGCCATGCCAGCCGTCCTTGATGACGGTGACATCGACGTTCACGATGTCGCCTTTTTTCAGCGGCTTGTCGTTGGGAATGCCGTGGCACACCTGGTGATTGACCGAGGTGCAGAGCGACTTCGGATACGGCACGTAACCCGGGGGGCCGTAGCCGAGGGTGGCGGAGATCGAGCCCTGCACCTGGGTCATGTAGTCGGACGCCAGGCGGTCGATTTCGTTGGTGGTGATGCCGGGCTTGATGAAAGGGGTCAGGTAGTCCAGCACTTCGGCGGCAAGCCTGCCGGCAATGCGCATGCCTTCGATACCGGCTGCATCTTTGTAGGTAATACTCATGGCCGAATTATCCCACCGCCGCCAGTCGCCTGCTCCGCGCGGGCTTGGCTTTGTGCCGGGGCCTTTTGGAGGCACTGATAAAATTCCCGCCTGACGCATACCGTGCAGCCTTCCCCCGATTTCCTGAAAATCCCGGCCCTGCAGGGGTGTCAAACTCAACGACGGCTTGCCAGCTGCCCCTTACACCTCCACCAAAAGGCCATCGCCACCGTGACCCTGCACCTGACGACTTTCGAGGGCGAAGCCCACGGCATCAGCGCTTTGAGCGACTTTCGCATCCAGCAACTCCTTCCCCGCCTGCAAGCCATCCACGAAAAAATCGTCGGCATCAGCGCTCGGTTTGTCCATCTGGCGGCAACCGACAGCCCCCCTTCAGAGGCCTTGAAAAACCAGCTGGCCGCCTTGCTCAGCTACGGCGAGCCCTGCGGCGAGCCTGCGGGCAGTTCGGCCGACAGTGTGCTGTTCATCGTGTCGCCGCGCTTTGGCACGGTGTCGCCGTGGGCGTCGAAGGCCACCGACATCGCGCACAACTGCGGCCTGGCGGTCAAGCGCATCGAGCGCATCACCGAGTACCGGCTGGTGCTCAAGTCCGGCTTCTTCAGCAAGTCACGCCTGACCGATGCCCAGCGCGAGCAGATCGCCGCGCTGCTGCACGACCGCATGACGGAAAGCGTGGTGCTCGACCGGGCGCAGGCCGAGGCGGGCCTGTTCACCGAGCTGCCGGGCGCGCCGCTGCAGACCATCGATGTGCTGCAGGGCGGAAAAGCCGCGCTGCAGCAGGCCAATACCGAATTCGGCCTGGCGTTGGCGGCCGATGAAATCGACTACCTGGTCCATGCCTTCACCCAGCTGCAGCGCAACCCGACCGATGTCGAGCTGATGATGTTCGCCCAGGCCAACAGCGAGCATTGCCGGCACAAGATTTTCAATGCCGCCTTCACCATCGACGGCGTGCCGCAGGAAAAAAGCCTGTTCGCCATGATCCGCCATACCGAGCAGGTGAACCCGCAGCACACGGTGGTGGCGTATTCGGACAACGCCTCGGTGATGGAAGGCGCGAAAATCCAGCGTTTTTATGCCAAATCGGCTTCTGGCGCAGACGGGGCGGGCGCAAGCAGCTATCAAACATATAGCGCTATGGATGACGTGCTGACGCATGTGCTGATGAAGGTCGAAACGCACAACCACCCGACGGCCATCTCCCCGTTTCCGGGCGCCTCCACCGGCGCTGGCGGCGAGATTCGCGACGAGGGCGCGACCGGGCGCGGCTCCAAACCCAAGGCCGGCCTGACCGGCTTCACCGTGTCCAGGCTGTTCGACGACCAGGGCGCAGCTTATGGCAAGCCGGCGCACATCGCCAGCCCGCTGCAGATCATGCTGGAGGGCCCGCTGGGCGGGGCGGCCTTCAACAACGAGTTCGGCCGGCCCAACCTGGCCGGCTACTTTCGCGAGTACGAGCAGACCGTGGCCGGCCAGCGCTGGGGCTACCACAAGCCGATCATGATTGCCGGCGGGGTCGGCACCATCGACGCGCGGCTCACGAAAAAGATTCTTTTCCCCGCCGGCACGCTGTTGATCCAGCTCGGCGGCCCCGGCATGCGCATCGGCATGGGCGGCAGCGCGGCCAGCTCGATGGCCTCGGGCGCCAACGCGGCCAGCCTGGACTTCGATTCGGTGCAGCGCGGTAACCCCGAAATCGAGCGGCGCGCCCAGGAAGTCATCAACCAGTGCGCCCAGCTGGGCTCGGACAATCCGATCCTGGCGATTCACGACGTGGGCGCGGGCGGGCTGTCCAACGCCTTCCCCGAACTGGTGAACGATGCCGGGCGCGGTGCCCGTTTTGACCTGCGCGCCGTCAAGCTCGAAGAAAGCGGCCTGTCGCCGAAGGAAATCTGGAGCAACGAAAGCCAGGAGCGCTACGTGATGGCGATCGCGCCGGAATCGCTGGCGCAGTTCGAGGCTTTTTGCGAGCGCGAGCGCTGCCCGTTCGCGGTGATCGGCGTGGCAACCGAGGAGCGCGATTTGATCGTCACAGACGAAGACAAAGACCCGACAAGCGCAGATGCGCCAGCCTCATGCCGGACAGGGCCGCGGAACCGGCTTAGCCGGGCCGCAGGTGCAGCGGCCCCCTCGGGGGGCAGCGACCCGCGAAGCGGCGGAGCGTGGGGGCCAGATCCCTGCAGCGAACCACACGCAGCGGGGAGCGTGGGGGCACCAGTCCACATGCCAATGAATGTGCTGCTGGGCAAGCCGCCCAAGATGCACCGCGACGTGACTTCCGTGGCGCATGCCGTCCAGCCCATTGACCTGACCGGCGTTGATCTGCAGGCCAGCGCAATCGCCGTGCTCAGCCATCCGACGGTGGCCTCCAAGCGCTTCCTGATCACCATCGGCGACCGCACCGTCGGCGGCCTCACGCACCGCGACCAGATGGTCGGCCCCTGGCAGGTGCCGGTGGCCGATTGCGCCGTCACGCTGGCGGACTACCAGGGCTTTGCCGGCGAGGCCATGAGCATGGGCGAGCGCACGCCGCTGGCCGCTAGCAATGCCGCCGCGTCGGGTCGCATGGCGGTGGCCGAGGCGATCACCAACCTGCTGGCCGCGCCGATCGAGCTGACGCGCGTCAAGCTCTCGGCCAACTGGATGGCCGCCTGCGGCGAACCCGGCCAGGATGCGGCCCTGTACGAAACCGTCAAGGCGGTGGGCATGGAACTGTGCCCGGCGCTGGGCGTGTCGATTCCGGTGGGCAAGGATTCCCTGTCGATGCGAACCGTGTGGACGGACGAGGGCGGCGAAAGCAGGAAGGTCACTTCGCCGGTGTCGCTGATCGTCAGCGCCTTTGCGACGCTGCCCGACGTGCGCGGCACCCTCACGCCGGAGCTGAACAGCCGGGAAGCCGACACGACGCTGATCCTGATCGACCTGGGCAAGGGCCGGATGCGGATGGGCGGCTCCATCCTGGCGCAGACCTTGAACCTGGAGGCCGGCGACGTGCCCGACCTGGACGACCCGCAGGATCTGGTGAACTTGGTCCACGCCATCAACGCGTTGCGCACGCAGGGGCACATCCTGGCCTATCACGACCGCAGCGACGGCGGCCTGTTCGCCACCGCCTGCGAGATGGCCTTTGCCGGCCACGTCGGCGTGTCGCTCAACATCGACATGCTGCTGCTGGAAGGCGACGGCATCAGCGACAGCCGCATGGAGATGGGCGACAGCAAGAACTGGGCGTCGCAGGTCGGCGCGCGCCGGCAAGAGCTGACGCTCAAGGCCCTGTTCAATGAAGAGCTGGGTGCGGTCATCCAGGTGCGTACCGATGCGCGCAACGAGGTGATGCAGGTGCTGCGCCAGCACGGGTTGTCCAAATTCAGCCATTTCATCGGCAAGACGCGGCCGCGGCACGCGGCGCTGGAGGTCGGCAAGGGCGAAGTGCAGGTCTGGCGCGACACCAAGGCCGTGTTCAAGGCGCCGCTGCAGGACTTGCACCAGGTCTGGGACTCGGTGAGCTGGAGGATTTGCCGGCAGCGCGACAACCCGGCCGGCGCCGACGCCGAGCATGCCGCCGCCGGCGATCCGGGGGATCCGGGGCTGCATGTGCATCTGACGTTCGAGCCGGCCGGCATGTCGCTCGCTCCCGCCTTGATGCTGTCGCGCCCCAGGGTGGCGGTGCTGCGCGAGCAGGGCGTCAACTCGCATGTGGAAATGGCCTATGTGTTCACCCAGGCGGGTTTTGAGGCCGTGGACGTGCACATGACCGACCTGCAAACCGGGCGCGTTCAGCTGTCCGACTTTGCCGGTGTGGTGGCCTGCGGCGGCTTTAGCTATGGCGACACGCTGGGCGCCGGGATTGGCTGGGCCCGCTCCATCACCTTCAATCCGGCGCTGGCCGAGCAGTTCAGCGGCTTTTTCAGCCGTAGCGACACCTTTGGCCTGGGCGTGTGCAACGGTTGCCAGATGTTTGCCGAGCTGGCCGACATCATTCCGGGCGCCCAAGCCTGGCCACGCTTCACCACCAACCAGAGCGAGCGGTTCGAGGCGCGGCTGTCGATGGTGGAGGTGCTGGAGTCGCCCAGCCTGTTTTTTGCAGGCATGGCCGGCACGCGCTTGCCGATTGCCGTTGCGCACGGCGAAGGCTATGCCAACTTTGCCCACCGGGGCGACGCCAGCCGGGCGATCGGCGCGATGCGCTTTACCGACAACCACGGGCAGCCGACCAACGCCTATCCGGCCAACCCCAACGGCGGAGCCGGCGGCCTGACCGCGGTGACCACGGCCGATGGCCGTTTCACCGCCATGATGCCGCACCCCGAGCGGGTGTTCCGCAATATCCAGATGAGCTGGAACGGTCTGGACCCGAGCCAGCGCAGTCCCTGGATGCAGCTGTGGCACAACGCGCGCAAGTGGGTGGGGTGATTCGCTGGTTGCTATTGAAAATAGTGCTAATTGCGCCTGTTTACTTGGGCTAGAGCGGCTTCACCCTGAATGGCAACAGCCAAGCCGGACAGTCTGTGTGCTCCTGAATTAATAGCTGCTTTCGCAGGCGCTGCCTGCGCTGGAGCCTGTTTTCATCATAAATTGCGCTATTTTTCTGGCTTTCCCGGTATTTCTCTTCCCCGCAGGGAAAGGGGAAAAGCGGGGCCACTAACGACCCAGGTGCGCGGCGGTTGCCAGCCAGGGTGATTTCGCGCTAGGCAGACGGACTGTCCGATGCCGGCTGGCTATCGGGCTCCAGCGTGATTTTGCCGTCCTTCACATAGTCGTCAAACTGGGTGCGCGGAATGGCGGTCAAGCCCGCAATGCCTTTGGCCGCTTCCCAGCTGAGGGTGGCGCTGTCGGGCGCCAGCGCCACCTCGACGCGACCCCGGGGGATTTCGATGGGGGCGCCGTCTCCTGGCGTGTAGGTGACTTCTCCGGTGATCATGGCGAACTGGGGCATGGTTTGTTTCCTTGTAGGTTGATGACAGGCATTCAGCCTTTTCAGCCACCATTAAGCATGCGCTGCAAGCGAACGGGTGTCGGCCAACGGCGGTTTTGCACGACGGCCAGCGGCACAGCCCGCCATGCCGGCCGGGCCGGCTTGAGGTGGTTGCGATTTTCTTGAGGCATGACCAGAAACGCCGCTGTTTCTGGTCTGGAACTGCGATTCAAGCGCCGCTCGCGCAGCGCCTGAAGATTTTCCTAGAAAGAATAGCCCAGTGCCACGGTAAATACCGACGGTCTGAATTTGATGTCGGCTGTGCGCTCAATGCCCAGCGTATTGGTCGTGATCCTGGATTTGACCTGTGCCGTGGCAAGGGCTGCTGTCAAGGACCACTGGTCACTGAGGCGGTAGCTGACGCCGCCTTGCAGCGCCAGGCCTGCCGAATCTTCCAGCGCGATCGAGGTGGGACCGCCATTGAGCGCATTGCCTACAGCGTTGGAACTCGTCTTGTCAAAGCGTGTGTAGTTGATGCCCACCCCGACGAACGGACGCAATGGGCTGGTTTTTTCGAGAAATCTGTAGTTCAGGAAAAGCGTGGGTGCCACCTGCCTGACCTTCGCGCCGACCTGGCCGGAAAGCGCCTGTGCGCTGGCCGGCAGCGCCAAATTGTTGACGGTCAACTCAATGTCGTGGGTAGGCGGAAAGCCGACCGCCAGCTCTACCGCCCACTGCTCGTCAATGTCCCGCGTGTAGGAAAAGAAAGGGGTCGTCTTGTCCCGCACGATCAGGCTGATACCGTTGGGCGTGAAAGGACCGGAAAAATTGCTGGTGCTGGAACGCGGCTGGACATGGGAGACGCCGATCTTGACTGTGTTCTGCTGTGCCAGTGCTGGAACGGCAATGCTGGACGCCAACAGGCTCCCCAGCAGCAAGTGCTTGGTATTCATGAATTTTTCGTGTTGTTATTAGAGGCCGGAGGCAGCGACTTGCTGAAAGAAACCGCGCGCTGCGGCATTGCAGAACGGTGGAATCAAGGTTCCGTGGTAGGCCTGAAGGACGGCAGAAGCTCCACCGTCAGACGCGCCCGCCGCGATGGCGGCAGTTGCCGTGCCGGCCTTGGCTTGGCTGAAGCCAGCCTTGGCGGCCGCGTAGGGGTCGCTGGCCCCCGTGGGCGCCGAGTCCACGTTGAGCACCGTGAGCAGGCCGGGCGCCACCGCCGCAGGCGAGGGGCTGGACCAGAAGCCCTGCATCAGCTGGGTGTGCACGCTGTAGAACACGGTCGGGTCGTTGCTGCCCGCGCACAGCAGCACCGGGCGGGTCGGCGTCCAGTTGCGCAGGTCGTTTTTCTTGGCGGCAATCCGCAGGGGGTGGCTGGGGTTTGCAGGCGGCGCGCCGCTGGTAACGACCGGAACGGCACCGTCGGGGTTGGCAATTGCGTCGAGCAGGTAGTTCAGGCGAAACTCGTTGGTGACAAGGTTGCTGGTGCCAAAGCCCAATGCGAACAGGGGCGCCAGCGAAGCCGGCGAGGTGGGCGGGGTGATCGCATTGAGCGTTGGCTGCAATGAGGGCGGCGAGCCCGCCGGCGCGGTGGGGGGAATCCGGTTGAACAAGGCGGTTTGTGGCAGCTTTCCGCCAGGGCCGGTCAGCGTGGAAAGCGGCGTATCGGTGGGCAGCAGGGTTTCAATGCCGCTGGCATAGGCCGGCTCATAGACATCAGTGGGCTTGCTGTAGATATTGCCGTAGGCCTTTTGGTAGCTGTTGATCAGCAAGGGCGTGAACAGCGTGCTGCCCAGGTTGACGTTGCCGTAGAACACCGCGTCCCCCAAAGCCGACAGGGCATAGGGGCCCGACATGGGCGCGCTGGCGGTCACGGTCTGGCCCGCCGCCTGCATGGCCTTGTGGGTGGCCATGGCAACATGGCCGCCTTGCGAGTAGCCCGTGATGAACAGCTTGCCGCTGTCCTCCACCGGCTGCAGCAAGCCGGGCAGGGCTTTGCGCCCTGCGCTCAGGGCGTCCATCATTTCCCGGGACTGCTGCTCGGCATTCAGATAGGGGTGATAAGTCAGTTTGGACGCGTCGTAGCCTGCATAGTTGGGCGCCACCACGATGTAGCCCTGGGCGGCGTAGGTCGCGGCAACCAGCACGGCTTCGTTGTAGGCGGCCCCGCTTTCGTCCAGGAGGTTGGCGAGATTGAACGCCTTGGCAATGGTGGTGCCGTGGGCGTACAGCACGATGGGGCGGCTGCCGCTGCAACCTGGGCCGCCTGAAGGCGTCATCAAGGCGCCGGATGCATCGGTTGCCTCGCCAGCGCCGCCTACCGTGCCGTACTGGATGTACTGCACGTCGACACCGCATTTGGGGGTGCCGGCAATGGCCAGAAGATTGCGCCCGGTGGCGCTTGCACCGAGTTTTGCGGCAAAGTCGGCAGCCGTGAAAAAGGCGGTGCGCGGCGGCGGATTCTGGATCAGCGCGCCGCGTGCCGGCGTATTGTTGACAAAACCCAGGTTCGGCGGTGCGTCGCTGCCACCGCAAGCTGCCAGTAGCGCTGCGGATGCAACCACGCTCAATAAGTGTAGTGTTTTCATGGTGGACTGTCCTGGATTAGAAAAAGTACGATCGTGTTATTTGATGCACTGAATATTAGCCAACTTACTACCTGCCAATTGCGGGTTTATTGCTTATTGTGCTGCTGACGTGGCAGAAATACATCTGCGTACACTCTGCGGCATGCCCCTTTCCCGCTTTGATTCCCTGGATGCGCTGCGTGGCACGGCCATTGTCTGGATGACGGTCTTTCATTTGTGTTTCGACTTGAATCATTTTGGCTATCTGCATGAGAATTTCTACGCCGATCCATTCTGGGTCTGGCAGCGTACTGCCATCGTCAGCCTGTTTCTCTTCACTGCCGGGCTTGGCCAGGCCGTGGCTGCTCATCAGGGCCAAAGCTGGTCCCGTTTCTGGCGGCGCTGGAGACGGGTGGCAGGCGCTGCGCTGCTGGTCAGTGCCGGCTCTTATGCGATGTATCCCCAGAGCTTTATCTACTTTGGCGTGCTGCACGGCATGGCGGTGATGCTGCTGGTTGTCCGGCTGACGGCGGGCTGGGGCCGATGGCTCTGGCTTCTCGGCGGCATGGCAATTGCCTTGAAATTTACAGCCGCTGGTGTCATCACGGCATGGCCCGAAGCCGATTTTCTGAATCAGAAGATGTTCAACTGGCTGGGGCTGGTCAGCCGTAAACCCATCACCGAAGACTACGTTCCGCTGGTTCCCTGGCTGGGGGTGATGTGGTGGGGCATGGCGGCGGGCCGCTGGGCGCTGCACCAGCGGCCGCAGTGGTTCAGCCTGCAAACCGGTCCCGCGGGCCGTGCCCTGGCCAGCCTGGGCCGCTGGAGCCTGGGCTACTACCTGCTTCACCAGCCGCTGCTCATCGGTCTGCTGATGGCTGCGCACACGTTGAAATAGGCGCGCAGCGCCGGATACAACGACCCAAACCGCAACCAGCCGGGTGGGGACCGCACCTGGTCGTGGCTGGGCGACTCGTCCAGAAGGTCATCCATACAGCCGTCCGCATTGGACGAGGTATGTTTCAAGCTCACGGCTCTGCCGGCTTTTGCAAACGACGGCGTCCTACAGGTGACGTTGTGCCGGGTGGTTATGGTGATGGCTGGCGATTCTGCCGGCTTCCCTCCTTAACCACCACATGCCTAAAACCATTCCTCCGTCCAGTAGCGACCGCGCTGGTAAAAGCAGCACTGCCGCCAAGGCCGCAGCACGCAATACCGACAGCGGACCTGCCAAGATCGTCCCTGACGCCGGCGGCGATATCCATACAGCAAAAATGGCGCAGACCGAAGCTCTGGTGGCGGCGATGCCGTTTAACTCCAACAAACCGGCCGAGCACGGATTTGACAATGCAATTGCACCGAAACCAGGCGCCACGGCCGAGCCGGCGTCCCGGCTGCCCACCGGCAGCACCTTGTCGGAAGAAAATGGCAATGAAAAAACCGGCAGCGTGGCGCCCGAGGGCGTCAACGCCACGATTGAGCCGCTGGACCGGGTGCGGGTGGACTCATCCGGCCAGATGCTGACCACCAACCAGGGTGTGGCGGTTGCAGACAACCAGAATTCCTTGAAGTTCGGCCTGCGCGGGCCGGCGCTCCTTGAAGATTTCGTATTGCGTGAAAAAATCACCCATTTTGACCACGAACGCATCCCCGAACGCATCGTGCATGCCCGGGGTTCGGGTGCCCACGGCTTTTTTGAGTGCTATGAACCGCTGACCCGGTACACCAAGGCCGCGCCCTTTCAGGAAGCAGGCAAGGTCACGCCGGTATTCGTCCGGTTCTCCACCGTGGCTGGCGAACGCGGCTCCAAGGACACGGCGCGAGACGTGCGCGGCTTCGCTGTCAAGTTCTACACCGATGAAGGCAACTGGGACCTGGTGGGCAACAACATTCCGGTGTTTTTCATCCAGGACGCGATGAAGTTTCCCGACCTCGTGCATGCCGTCAAACCCGAGCCGCATCACCAGATGCCGCAGGCAGCCAGCGCGCACGACACGTTCTGGGATTTCGTGTCACTCATGCCTGAGTCGACCCACATGCTGATGTGGCAGATGTCAGATCGCGCCATCCCGCGCAGCTATGCCACCATGCAGGGATTCGGCGTCCACAGCTTTCGTCTGGTCAACGAGGCGGGCGAGTCCGTGTTCGTCAAGTTTCACTGGAGCCCGATGGCTGGCACGCATTCGCTGGTATGGGACGAAGCTGTCAAGATTTCCGGCGCCGACCCGGATTACCACCGCCGGGATCTGTGGGAGCGGATCGAATCCGGCGCCTACCCGGAGTATGAACTCGGGGTGCAGATTTTCACCGAGGAGCAGGCGCAGGCTTTCAGCTTCGACATCCTGGATGCGACCAAGATCATCCCTGAAGAGCTGGTCCCGGTCCAGCCTGTCGGCCGGATGGTGCTCAACCGCAATCCGGACAACTTTTTTGCCGAGACCGAGCAGGTGGCGTTCTGTACGGCGCATGTGGTGCCGGGGATCGACTTCTCCAACGACCCGCTGTTGGCCGGACGCATCCATTCTTATGTCGATACCCAGATTTCACGCCTGGGCGGACCGAACTTTCATGAGCTTCCCATCAATTCGCCGATTGCCCCGGTCCACAACAACCAGCGCGACGGCATGCACCGGCAGGCCATCCACCGGGGCCGGGTGAACTACGAGCCCAATTCCCTGGCGGGCGGCTGCCCTTTCCAGGCCGGGGCGGCGCAGGGGTTTGTTACCGTGCCGGCGCGGCTGCAGGCCCAGGAAGAGCAGGCCAAGGTGCGCGGCAAGCCCGAAAAATTTGCCGACCATTACACGCAGGCCACGCTCTTCTATGAAAGCCAGACGCCGGTCGAGCAGGCCCATATCGCGGCGGCTTTCCGGTTCGAGCTGAGCAAGGTCACGGTGCCCGCGATTCGGGAGCGCACCGTCTCCATGCTGCGCAATGCGTCGGAAGACCTGGCGCGCCAGGTGGCCGAGGGCTTGGGAATGAGCCCGCTGCCCGATCCGATGCCCTTGGCGCTGGCCCAGGCGGCCAAACCCGAGGTGACGAAGTCCCCGCCGCTGTCGCTGATGGCGCGGCCCGGCGACGGCAGCATCAAGGCACGCAAGATCGCGCTGCTGATCGCCCCCGGCGTAAGGGGCGAGTCGATCGCGCAGGTGCAGGCCGCCTTGCTGGCCGAAGGGGCGGTTCCCCGTCTGGTGGCGTCCCGCATCGGCGCGGTCGCCACGGCCGAGGGCGAAACGCTGCAGGCCGATGCTTCGCTTGAAAACGAACCGGGCTTCCTGTTCGATGCCCTGGTTCTGCCGGATGGACAGGTCGGCGTGGAGGCATTGGCCAGGGAAGGCCACACGATGGAATTCATCAAGGACCAGTACCGGCATTGCAAAACCATCCTGGTTCTGGGCGCTTCGACAGCGCTGCTCGACAAGGCCGGGGTGAGCAGCACATTGCCGAGCGGCAAGCCCGATGCCGGGCTGATCATTGCGCCTTCGGGCAGTGCGGCTGACGCGGCCGCTGCCTTTATCAAGGGCATTGCGCAGCATCGTCACACCGAACGCGAGACCGATCCGCCTCGGGTGTAAACGAACCGGGTATAAAAAAACGCGGCCTGGGCCGCGTTTTTTATTTTCGTGGCACGGGGCCAGCGTTACTCGACTTTGGCTTTTTTACGCAGTTCCTCCTGGAATGCGGCCAGCTTTTGCTGCTGCATCTGCTGGGCAATCTGTGGTTTCACTTCTTCAAAGGCCGGCAGTTGGGCGGTGCGGATATCGTCCACCCGGATGATGTGGTAACCGAACTGCGACTTCACCGGGGTTTCCGATGTCTGGCCCTTGTTCAGCTTGAGCAGCGCTTCGGTGAATTCAGGGACATAGCTGGCCGGGTTGGCCCAGTCCAGGTCGCCGCCCTTGGCACCAGAGCCTGGATCCTTGGACTGCTTCTTGGCGATGTCTTCAAACTTTCCGCCTTTTTTCAGGCTCGCGATGATGGCCTTGGCCTCAGCTTCCTTTTCGACCAGGATGTGGTGTGCCTTGTATTCCTTGCCGCCGTTGGCTGCCGCGAACTTGTCGTATTCGGCCTTGAGGTCGGCATCGGTCACCGGATTGGCCTGCTGGTATTTGGCGAACAGCTCGCGGATCATCAGGGTCTGGCGGGCCAGCTCCATCTGTGCTTTGAAGTCTTCGCTGGCGGCCACGCCCTGTTTCTCGGCTTCCTGCATGAAGATCTCGCGCGCGATGACTTCCTCGCGGATCTGGCCTTCCATTTCCGGCGTCACCGGCCGGCCGGCCTTGGCGACTTGCTGGGTCAGCGCATCCAAGCGGGTTTTGGGCACGGCCTTGCCGTTGACGATGGCCAGGTTCTGGGCCATCGCACCCTGCGCGCTCACAGCCAGCAAGCTGGCCATGGCGGTAGCCAGTAAAAGTTGTTTCTTGATGATCAAAGGAGTTCCTCGGTTGATGTGGGGGAAATTTGATTGATGCCAGGCAAAGGCAGGGCCTTTTTGCGAACAATCAAGGTGGTAAGGAAGAGTCAACGATCTCGATGGCCAGCGCGTGCAGGCCCTGATCGATGAAATTTTGCATTGCATCATACACAAGCCGATGGCATGCCACTCGGCTCTTGCCTGCAAACGCCGGGCTGGCAATGCGCACCCGAAAGTGCGACCCAAAACCCTGCGCGTTGGCGCCTGCATGGCCTGCATGCGAAGCGCTTTCATCGATGACTTCAAGCCGCGTGGGTTGCAGCCGGGCTTGCAGCCGCTGCTCGATTTCCTTCAGCTGTATGGGCCGGGCAGCAGGGGAAGCGGGTCCGGTGCTCATGACGTCGCGTCCGGCTTGATGTGCTTGTTCAGGAAAAACACCTGTGCCAGGATAAACACCAGCATCAGCCCCATGCCGCCGAAGAGCTTGAAATTCACCCAGACGCTGGTCGGAAAATTGAAGGCCACCCACAGGTTAAGGCAACCCATGGCGGCGAAAAATGCCGCCCAGCTGAAATTGACGTTGCGCCAGACGGCATCGGGCAGGCTCATCTGCGCGCCCATCAGCGCCTTGATGCCGTTCTTGTTGAAGACCAGCTGGCCAATCAGCAAAGAGGCCCCCATCACCCAGTACAGCACCGTCGGTTTCCATTTGATAAAGCTTTCGCTGTGAAAGTAAATCGTGGCGCCGCCCAGGGCGGTGACCAGGGCCAGGCTGATCCACAGCATGGTGTCCACTTTGCCGCCACGTGCCTTGAGCCACACGATCTGAGCCAGCGTGGCGACGATCACCACTACCGTGGCAAGCAGCACCGGCGCCTCGGCCGGGCCGACAACGCCGCCAGAAACCATGAACCCGAGCCAGTCGGTCGCGGTGCTGGCGGCCCAGTCCTTGTGGGCTTCAGCGTACTTGAACATGCCGAAAAACAGGGCGATAGGCAGGAAATCGAGCAGAATTTTCATAGAGGTAATTATGTAGAGCTAAAAGAGTTAATTAGCGGGCCTGCAAAGCGCAATAGGCAAATGTAAAGGCATTGACCAGCCCATTCCAGCCCAGCCAGGGCCATGGAACCGGCTTTGCCGGGCCATAGGCGCAGCGGCCCCCTCGGGGGCAGCGAACCACGCGAAGCGGGGAGCGTGGGGGCAAGTCCACGGCTTTGCCGGGCCATAGGCGCAGCGGCCCCCTCGGGGGAGCGTGGGGGCTCATTCCTTCGGCTTGAAATCCAGCGAGGCCGAATTCATGCAGTACCGAAGGCCTGTCGACGCAGGTCCGTCGGGGAAGACGTGGCCCAGGTGGGCGCCGCAATTGGCGCAGACGGTCTCGGTGCGGGTCATGCCATGGGCACGGTCCACATGCTCCTCGATTGCGCCTTCCTTCACTTCCCTTGAAAAGCTTGGCCAGCCGCACCCTGCGTCGAACTTGGTGGAGGAGTCGAACAGCTCGGCGTCGCAGCAGATGCAGCGGTAGGTGCCGTCGGCATAGTTGCCTTCGTATTTGCCGGTGAACGGGCGTTCGGTGGCGGCATGGCGGGTGACTTGAAAGGCTGCGGGCTCGGCCCCTTTTTCAGCCAGCAAGGCTTTCCACTCGGCATCGGTTTTCTGGATTTTGGCGCTCATGGTTTAAAAGTCCGGTTCAATAAAAATAGATGGCTTCAGGAACTGCAGCTGATGGCGATCGACGCGGCCCAGTCGGGCGGGAATCCCGCAAAGGCATCCTGTCCGGGATGCTCGTCAAACGGGGCCTGCAGCAAAGCCAGCAAGGTATCGACCTGCGAAAAGTCTTTTAGTTTCGCGGCCTGTATGGCTTCTTCGCCAAGATGGTTGCGCAGCACGAATTTGGGGTTGCTTTTCAGCATCAAATCGGCACGCAGCGCACTGTCCACGGGCGCAATGCGCTCTGAATACTGTAGCAACCACGCATTGAAGGACTCGCGGTCAAAAAACAGGTCGCGCACCGGCTCATGGCCGCTTTGCGTGCTCAGGCCGCACAGACGGCGCCAGAAAATCGTGTAGTCGACGCGGTTGGCGGCCAGCAGCTGAAAGGTGCTGTCGATCAGCGCCTTGTCGCCGGGCTGTTCGTCGGGCAGGCCCAGCTTGGCGCGCATGCGGGCCTGCAGCGCATCCGGAAAAACGGTTTTGTAGGACTCCAGCGCCGCCAGCGCATCTTCCTGGTTGTCGATCAGCGGCAGCAGCGCCTGGCCCAGGCAGAACAGGTTCCAGTAAGCCATGTTGGGCTGGCGGTTGTAGGCATAACGGCCCTGCTCGTCCGAATGGTTGCAGACATGGCCGGGATCGAACGCATCCAGGAACTGAAAAGGGCCGTAGTCGATCGTCAAGCCCAGGATGCTCATGTTGTCGGTGTTCATCACGCCATGGCAAAAGCCCACCGCCTGCCAGGCGGCCATCATGCGCGCCGTGCGTTCGCTGACGGCCTGGAGCAGGGCGGCGTAAGGCTGTCTGGCGTCCCTGCATGCAGGATAGAACCGGCTGATGACGTAATCGGCCAGGGCCCTGAGCTGCTCTGGCTGGTTGCGGTAGCTGAAGTGCTCGAAATGGCCGAAACGGATGAAGCTCGGCGCGGTGCGCGTCACCACCGCCGCGGTTTCAATCTCTTCGCGCCGCACCGGCGCATCGGAGCCGGTGACGCAAAGGGCGCGGGTGGTGGGAATCCCCAGGCCGTGCATGGCTTCGGAGCACAAGAATTCGCGAATCGAACTGCGCAGCACGGCCCGGCCATCGCCCATGCGGGAGTAGGGTGTGCGCCCGGCGCCCTTGAGCTGGATTTCCTGCGGTCCTAGCGGCGTTTCGATTTCACCCAGCAGCAAGGCCCGGCCGTCGCCGAGCTGGCCGGCCCACACGCCGAACTGGTGGCCGCTGTAAACGCCGGCCAGCGGCCGGGCGCCCGGCAACGGCTGGTTTCCCGTCAGCGCGGCCAGGGCCTCGGCCGATTCGAGCCAGTGCTCCTCCAGCCCCAATTCGCGGGCGTGGGCGCGGTTGCGTCCGACCCAGTACGGCGAAGGCAGCGGGCTGGGCGCCAGTTCGCTAAAAAAGCCCGGGCCCAGGCCGGCAAAAGTATTGACCCATTTCAGATGGGCTTGGGCGGTATCGGGTTCGGTGGCAAGGGAGTCGGTGAGGTGTCTCATCCTTCCAATTGTCCTATGGCACCAGCAGCCCCGCGCAACAAGGGGTAACCAGGGCCGGGCTGCCGGCAAGGTGTCGCCTAGGTACCCTGATACGGACTTTCCCGCTGCAGGCCGCAAAGCACGGCCTGTACCATGCGCGAGGAAGCAATTCGAATTTCAACGCACGCCCGGTCGGGCACCAAAGGAAAAACGATGTTAGGTTTGATGCAGAGCCAGCCCTTGTTGATTTCGTCACTGATCGAGTTTGCCGCCCGCCACCACGGCGATGCCGAGATCGTGTCGCGCCGGGTCGAGGGCGACATTCATCGCTACACCTACCGGGATTCGGCACGCCGCGCGCGCCAGGTCGCCCATGCGCTGGACGGACTCAAGCTCGGCTTCGGCGACCGCGTGGCCACGCTGGCCTGGAACGGCTACCGGCATTTCGAGCTGTACTACGGGGTCAGCGGCTCGGGCCGGGTGCTGCACACCATCAACCCGCGCCTGCACCCCGACCAGATCGCCTGGATCGCCAACCACGCCGAAGACCAGGTGCTGTGCTTCGACCTGAGCTTTTTGCCGCTGGTGCAGGCCGTCCATGCCAAATGCAGCACCATCCGGCATTACATCGCGCTGTGCGACGCCGACAGGCTGCCGGCGGACTCGGGCATTCCCAACCTGCAGGGCTACGAAAGCTGGATGGGCACGCAACCGGGCGATTACGACTGGCCTGTTTTTGATGAAAACACCGCGTCCAGCATGTGCTACACCAGCGGCACCACGGGCAACCCCAAGGCGGCGCTGTACAGTCACCGCTCCAGCACGCTGCATGCCTACGCGGCGGCCCTGCCCGACGTCATGGGCATTTCGGCGCGCGACGCCATCTTGCCGGTGGTGCCGATGTTCCACGTCAATGCCTGGGGCATTCCCTATTCGGCCGCGCTGACCGGCGCCAAGCTGGTGTTTCCCGGCCCGGCGCTGGACGGCAAGTCGGTGTATGAGCTGATCGAAGCCGAGAAGGTCACCTATGCGGCCGGCGTGCCGACGGTGTGGCAGATGCTGCTGACCCACATGAAGCCGCAGGGCCTGCGTTTTTCCTCCCTGCGCCGCACGGTGATCGGCGGCTCGGCCTGCCCGCCAGCCATGATCCAGGCGTTCAACGACGACTATGGCGTGGAAGTGCTGCATGCCTGGGGCATGACCGAGATGAGCCCGCTGGGAACGCTGTGCACCTTGAAGAACAAGCACGACAGCCTGCCAGCGGCAGAAAAAATGAAGATCCGCCTCAAGCAGGGCCGCGCCATCTACGGTGTCGACATGAAGATCGTCGATGCGTCCGGCCAGGAACTGGCCTGGGATGGAAAGACCTACGGCGACCTGCTCGTCAAGGGGCCGTGGGTGATCCGCGACTACTACAAGGGCGAGAGCGACCCGCTGGTGGACGGCTGGTTCCCCACGGGCGACGTGGCCACCATCGATGCCGACGGCTACATGCAGATCACCGACCGCAGCAAGGATGTCATCAAGTCCGGCGGCGAATGGATCAGCTCGATCGACATCGAAAACATCGCGGTGGCTCATCCGGCGGTGCTGATGGCCGCCTGCATCGGCGTGGCACACCCCAAATGGGACGAGCGGCCCATCGTCGCGGTGGTCAAAAAGCCGGGCATGGAGGTCAGCCGCCAGGAACTGCTGGCGTTTTACGAAGGCAGGACCGCCAAGTGGCAGATTCCCGATGACGTGGTGTTCGTCGACGCCATACCGATCGGCGCGACCGGCAAGATGCTCAAGACCCGACTGCGCGAAATGCTCAAGGACTACCAGCTGCCGCAGGCCTGATATCTTAGGCATCAAATAGGGCCGAAGCGCATATAGAACCTACGCGAGCAGCTATTAATTCAGTAGCGAAGAGGACACCCAGCCGCCCAAGCCAGCCAGGACTGCGGAACCGGCTTAGCCGGGACACAGGCGCAGCGGCCCCACGGGGGGCAACTCAGCACGCAAAGCGACAAGCCTGGAGGCGACTCCCCGCCAGCCAGGGCCGCGGAACCGGCTCAGCCGGGCCGCAGGCGCAACGGCCCCACGGGGGGCAACTCAGCACGCAAAGCGACAAGCCTGGAGGCGACTCCCTGCCAGTCAGGGCCGCAGGCGCAACGGCCCCCTCGGGGGGCAGCGAACCACGCGAAGCGGGGAGCGTGGGGGCCACTCCAGTCACGCGAGCGACATCCGATAGGGCATTCCCTGAGCCCGCAGGGTTTCTTTTGACCTAACCTTCACCAAGGCCACCGTTCGTTTTGCTCGCAGTTCCATCAATCTTCAGGAGACAAGGGATGACAACCCAGCGCCATTCTTTCCGCCGGCATTTTGGCATTGCCGTTGCCGCATCGGCCCTGCTGTGCGCAGGCTTGACACTGGCCCAGGCCCCCGCGCCTGCCGGCGCAGCCGCACCGGCCGGGGGCGCGGTCAACCTGAACCAGACGGTGAAAATCGCCTGGCTGGATCCGCTGTCGGGCCTGATGGCCGCAGTCGGCACCAACCAGCTCAAGAGCTTTCAGTTCCTGGCCGAGCGTTTCAGCCAGAAGAACAAGGCCGGCGTGAAGTTCGAGATCATCGGCATCGACAACAAGCTCAGCCCGCAGGAAACCACCAATGCGCTCAAGTCGGCGATCGACCAGGGCGCGCGCTACGTGGTGCAGGGCAACGGCTCGGGCCCGGCGCTGGCCATCATCGATGCGCTGTCCAAGTACAACGAGCGCAATCCGGGCAAGGAAGTGCTTTACCTCAACTATGCCGCGGTCGATCCCGACCTGACCAACAGCAAATGCGACTACTGGCACTTCCGGCTCGACGCCGACACGTCGATGAAAATGGAAGCGCTGACGGCCTTCATGAAAGACCAGGCGGACATCAAGAAGGTCTACCTGATCAACCAGAACTATTCGCATGGCCAGCAGGTGTCCAAGTTTGCCAAGCAGAACCTGGCCGCCAAGCGGCCCGACGTGCAGATTGTTGGCGATGACCTGCACCCGCTGGCGCAGGTGCGCGATTTTGCGCCGTATGTCGCCAAGATCAAGCAGTCGGGCGCCGACACCGTGATCACCGGCAACTGGGGCTCCGACCTGTCGCTGCTGGTGAAGGCCGCCAACGAGGCAGGCCTGAACAATGTCAAGTTCTATACCTATTACGGCGGTGTCACCGGAACGCCGACCACGCTCGGGGCCGCTTCGGCAGGCCGTGTCTACATGGTGTCCTACAACCACCTCAACCTGGGCGGCGACATCCAGCAGCTGCAGGCCGACTACAAGAAGAAGTTCAATGACGACTTCTACACCGGGGCCATTTTTCATGCCTTCACCATCCTGACGGAGGCCATGGCCCAGACCCGGTCCACCGAGCCCGCGGCCATTGCCAAGGCCATGGAGGGCATGCGCTTCAAGAGCTTCAACGGCGACGTTGAAATGCGCAAGACCGACCATCAGCTCCAGCAGGGCCTGTTCGTGAACCGCTGGGAAAAAGCCGGCGGCAAAAACCCCTATGACGCGGAAAACACGGGTTACACCTTTGTCCCGGTCAAATACTACGAGTCGTATGTGGCCAGCACCCCCACCTCGTGCCAGATGAAGCGTCCCGCCTGATCACGCTTTCCCCAGGCGATGATTGGCTGACGCGAGGACGCAGGGCCCGACCCGGATTCGGGCCCTTTTCATTGACCTATCAGGCGCTCAACGATGAATCTGGAGTTTTTCACCATCTCCGTGCTCAACGGGCTGAGCAACGGGCTGCTGCTGTTCATGCTCAGCTCGGGGTTGACGCTTATTTTCAGCATGATGGGCGTGCTCAACTTTGCCCACGCCTCTTTTTACATGGTGGGCGCCTACATCGCCTACAGCACCTCGCAGGTGATCGGTTTTTGGTGGTCGCTGCTGGTGGCGCCGCTGCTGGTGTTTGCCATGGGCGCGGCGTTTGAGCGGTTTTGCCTGCGCCGGGTGCACAAGTTCGGCCACGTGCCCGAGCTGCTGGTCACCTTCGGCCTGTCCTATCTGCTGCTGGAACTGGTTCAGCTCATCTGGGGCCGGGCGGCAGTGAACTATGTCTTGCCCACGGGCCTGCAGGGCTCGCTTTTTACCGTCTTCGGCACCAACTTTCCGAAGTCGCGTGCCTTCATCATGTTTGTGTCGCTGGCCATGCTGGTGGGCATCTGGCTGCTGCTGACGCGCACGCGCATCGGGCTGGTGATCCAGGCGGCACTCACGCATCCCGAAACCGTCCAGGCGCTGGGCCACAACGTGCCCCGGGTGTTCATGCTGGTGTTTGGCGGCGGCGCCGCCCTGGCGGGACTCGCGGGCGTGGTGGGCGGCAATACCTTTATTACCGAGCCGGCCATGGCCGGCTCGGTGGGCGCGATCATCTTCGTGGTAGTCGTGGTCGGGGGCATGGGCTCGCTCAGCGGTGCCTTCCTGGCCTCTATCCTGATCGGGCTGATCCAGACGTTCGCGGTGGCGATGGACCAGTCGCTCATGACATTGTTAGGCCATCTCAATTACCAGGTCACGCCGGAGACTTTTGGCTACCCACTGCTCAAGCTCACCATTTCACAGGTCGCACCCATCCTGCCATTTTTGTTCCTGGTGCTGATCCTGATCTTCCGGCCCAGGGGTCTTTTGGGCAACCGTGAAGGTTGACAGGACCAAGAGAACCTCGACATGACAAGCACCTATTCCCAACCCAAACCCTACAACGCCGGCCGCTGGGTGGTCTGGACGCTGTACGCGCTGCTGCTGTTCGCCGCGCCGCTGCTGTTCAAGAGCAGCCTGGCGCTGACCATGCTGTCGCAGGCCGGCTACCTCATCATCATCTGCCTGAGCTACAACATTTTGCTGGGGCAGGGCGGCATGCTCAGTTTCGGCCATGCCGTGTACGCCGGGCTGGGCTCCTTCCTGGCGATTCATGCGATGAACCTGGCGGCCAAGGGCAGCTTTTATATCCCGCTGTCGCTGATCCCTCTGGTCGGCGGCCTGTCGGGGCTGTTCTTTGCCGCCTTGCTGGGCTATGTCACCACCAAGAAAGCCGGCACGACTTTCGCCATGATCACCCTGGGCGTGGGCGAACTGGTCTTTGCCATGTCGCTCATGTTTCCAGAATTTTTTGGCGGCGAGGGCGGCATCACCACCAACCGCTCCTATGGCAAGCCGGTCTGGGGCATCTCGTTCGGGCCGCAGATCCAGGTGTATTACCTGATCGCGGCGTACTGCTTTGTCTGCACCGCCGCGATGTATGCCTTTACCCGCACCCCGCTGGGGCGAATTTTGAACGCCGTGCGCGACAACCCCGAGCGCGTCGAATTCATCGGCTACAACCCCCAGCGGGTGCGCTACTACGCCTTCATCATTGCCGGTTTTTTTGCCGGCATCGGCGGCGGGCTGGCCGCCATCAACTCGGAAATCGTCACGGCCGAGGTGGTCAGCGGCGTGCGTTCGGGCAGCCTGCTGCTGTTTACCTTTCTGGGCGGGGCGACCTTTTTCTTCGGCCCGATCATCGGTGCCTGCCTTTTGGTGCTTGCGCTGGTGCTGCTGTCGGAGCTGTCAATGGCCTGGCTGCTGTACGTGGGCCTGATCTTCCTGTTCATGGTGATGTATGCGCCCGGTGGCATTGCCAGCCTGATCATGATGAACCTGCGGCTGGCCGCGTTCGGAAAGCTCAGGGCGCTGTGGCTGCCTTATCTGGCGCTGGCGGCGACCGGCTTTGCCGCGCTCATGGGCGCGGCCGCCATGGTCGAGATGATCTATCACCTCCAGCTCAATTCCGCCGTCGGGCCGGAATTGAAATTCATGGGCCTCATGCTCAATGCCACCCGGCCCGGCACATGGCTGGGCGCGGCGTGTGTGTTTCTGCTTGGGCTGGGTTTGTTCGAGGTGACGCGCCGCCGTTTTCGCATGCAGTGGAGCCGCATCCAGGATGAAATCGAAACCGAGCTCAGGCGCAGGGAGGCGCTATGAAAATTAGCACCCCGACGCCCGCCGGCTATGCGCTGGAGCTTAAAAACCTTCGTAAAAGCTTTGGCAAGACCGAAATCATTCGGGGCATCGACCTGGCCGTCAAGCCCGATGAGCGGGTGGCCATCATCGGGCCCAACGGCGCGGGCAAATCCACCCTGTTCAACCTGATCAGCGGGCGCTTTGAACCCAGCAGCGGCGACGTGCTGCTCAACGGTAAGCGCATCAATGGCAAGAAGCCTTTCGAGATCAACCGCCTGGGACTGTCGCGCAGTTTTCAGATCACCAACATCTTCCCCAAGCTCAGCGTCTTTGAAAACCTGCGCTGCGGCGTGCTGTGGAGCCTGGGCTACCAATACACCTTCCTGAAGTTCCTGGCCGACCTGGACGACGCCAATGCGCGGGCCGAGGAGCTGATGGGCATGATCGCACTCGACAAAAAACGCGATGTGCTGGCGACCCACCTGACTTATGCAGAGCAGCGCGCCCTGGAGATCGGCATCACCATCGCCGGCGGCGCCAATGTGATCCTGCTCGACGAACCGACCGCGGGCATGAGCCGCTCGGAAACCGGGCGTTTCATCAAGCTGATCAAGGAAGTGACCGTCGGCAAGACGCTTCTCACGGTCGAGCATGACATGGGCGTCGTGTTCGGCCTGGCCGACAAGATTGCCGTGGTCGTGTATGGGGAGGTGATTGCCTTTGACATTCCCGAAGCCGTGCGGGCCGACCCATGCGTGCAAGAAGCCTATCTGGGCTCGCCGGTGGCCAATGCGCAAGGACAGGAACACTGATATGCAAACGCAAACGCAAACGCAAACGCAAAGCGGCATGCCGGCCGGCGCCGCGCTGCTCAAAATCGCCGACCTGCATGCTTTCTACGGCAAGAGCCATGTGCTGCACGGGGTGTCGTTCGATGTCCGGGCGGGTGAAATCGTGGCCTTGCTCGGCCGCAACGGTTCGGGCCGTTCGACCACGGCCAAGGCCATTATGGGACTGGTGGACAGCCAAGGCTCGGTGCTCTGGAAAAACCAGGAGATTGTCCGCAAGAAGGCCTACCAGATTGCCCATCTGGGCCTGGGCTACGTGCCTGAAAACCGCGATATTTTCCCCAGGCTTACCGTGCACCAGAACCTGCTGCTGGGCCAGAAAGGCTCAGGCAAGGGGTCGCGCTGGTCATTTGACGACATGTACACTCTGTTTCCCCGGCTGCGCGAGCGCCAGCACACCGAAGCCGGCGTGCTGTCGGGCGGGGAGCAGCAGATGCTGACACTGTGCCGCACCTTGATGGGCGACCCGGACCTGATCATCATCGACGAGCCCACCGAAGGCCTGGCGCCCAAGATTGTCGAGCTGGTGGGCCAGTACCTGCAAACGCTCAAGGCCAAGGGCATTTCGGTCTTGCTGATCGAGCAGAAGCTGACGATTGCGATGTCGATTTCCGACCGCGTCCTGGTGATGGGCCACGGCTGCATTGTGTTTGACAGCACGCCGGACCAGCTGCGGGCCGACGTGGCGATTCGCAAGGAATGGCTGGAAGTCTGATTTCGTTGCCGAGTGCGGTGCGCGCTGTTGATGCCTTTGTCACGGCGGAGACAACACAGGGAATAAATCAGGGTAAACCCGAGTTTTACGGGGTTGCGCATGGGGCATCCCTCCCTACAATAAGAAAAGAACGATCGTGCTATTCTGGCTCCCGCCAGTGACCTGAACCGGTGCGGATTGCGGGCCGAGGCTTCATTACTGCCATTTCAATCAAGGAAAGAAACACCTCAATGACAACTCTCTACGAAGTTCATGGTCCGGTGGCACTGATCACCCTGAGCAATCCGCCCGTCAACGGCTTGGGCTATCAGACGCGCGCCAGCATCACCGAAAACCTGCAAAAAGCCAACGATGACCAGACCATCAAGGCCATCGTCATCACCGGCGCGGGCAAGGCTTTTTCCGGTGGCGCCGACATCAAGGAATTCGGCACGCCCAAGGCGCTGCAGGAGCCCAACCTGCTCAGTGTCATCCTGGCGCTTGAAAACTCGTCCAAGCCAGTGGTGGCGGCGATTCACTCGGTCTGCATGGGCGGTGGGCTGGAGCTGGCGCTGGGCTGCCACTACCGTATTGCCGCGCCTGGCTGCAGCGTGGCGCTGCCTGAAGTCAAGCTCGGCCTGCTGCCCGGCGCCGGCGGCACCCAGCGGCTGCCGCGTGTGCTTGGGGTCGAGCCGGCGCTGAACATGATCGTCAGCGGCGAGCCGGTCAAATCCGAGCTGCTGGCGCAAATCCCGGGCCAGAAGCTGTTCGACCGGATGGCGTCCTCGGTGGAGTCGCTGGCCGATGAGGCGTTTGCCTTGGCCCAGGCGATTTCCGACACCCGGCCGCTGCCGCTGGTACGCAGTCTGCCGTGCAAGCATCCCAATGGCGATGCCTATTTCCAGTTTGCCCGCAACATGGTCAAGGGCATGGCGAAGAACTTTCCCGCGCCGCTAAAGTGCGTTGATGCCGTCGAGGCCGCGACCAAGCAGAAATTTGAAGAAGGCATGCGGCAGGAGCGCGCGTTCTTCGTCAACCTGATGTGGACGCCTGAAAGCCGCGCACTGCGCCATATCTTCCAGGCCGAGCGGGCCGCCTCCAAGATTCCCGACGTGCCGTCGGACACGCCGAACAGGCAGATCAACTCCATCGCCGTGATCGGGGCCGGCACCATGGGCGGCGGCATTGCGATGAATTTCCTGAACGCGGGCATTCCCGTGAAGCTGCTGGAGATGAAGCAGGAGGCGCTGGAGCGCGGCATTGCGACCATCCGCAAGAATTACGAGTCGCAGGTCAAGAAGGGCAAGCTCAAGCAGGACAAGTATGAAGAGCGCATGGGCCTGCTCAGCACCACGCTGCGCTACGACGACCTGACCGATGCCGACCTGGTGATCGAGGCCGTGTTTGAAGAGCTGGGCGTGAAGGAAAAGGTCTTTACCGAACTCGACCGCGTGATGAAGCCCGGCGCCATCCTGGCGTCCAATACGTCCACGCTCGACCTGAACAAGATCGCCGCGTTCACCCAGCGTCCGCAAGACGTGGTCGGGCTGCATTTCTTCAGCCCGGCCAACATCATGAAGCTGCTCGAAGTGGTGCGCGGCGAGAAAACCGCCAAGGACGTGATGGCGACCGTCATGACCGTCGCCAAGAAAATCCGCAAGACCGCGGTGGTGTCGGGCGTGTGCGACGGCTTCATCGGCAACCGCATGATCGAGCAGTACGGCCGGCAGGGCGGCTTCCTGCTGGACGAAGGCTGCACGCCCGCCCAGGTGGACAAGGCGATTGAAAATTTCGGGTTTGCCATGGGGCCGTTTCGCATGGGCGACCTGGCCGGCAACGACATCGGCTGGGCGATCCGCAAGCGCCGCTACCAGGAAAAGCCGGACATGAAGTACAGCAAGACCGCTGATCTGCTGTGCGAGAAGGGCCGCTTTGGCCAGAAGACCGGCGCCGGCTGGTACGACTACGTGCAGGGCAAGCGCGACGCCATTCCCAACCAGGAAGTCGTCGCCATGATCGAGGCGCACCGCGCATCGCTCGGTATCACCCCGCGCCAGATATCGGACGAGGAGATTGTCCAGCGGCTGGTGTATGCGCTGGTCAATGAAGCCGCGCACATCCTGGAAGAGGGCATTGCGTCCAAGGCCAGCGACATCGACGTGGTGTACCTCATGGGCTACGGTTTTCCGGTTCACCGGGGCGGCCCGATGCTGTACGCCGACCAGGTGGGCCTTTTCAATGTGGTGCAGGCCATGAAGCGCTTTGCCAGGAACCCGCTCGACGATGCCAGCTTCTGGAAACCCGCGCCGCTGCTGGCCCGCCTGGCTGCCGAAGGCAAGACCTTCAACTGATCCAGCTGATCCGCCAGCCAGTCACGCCCCCTAATCCCGGAGAATTTTCATGACCTCAGCCGTAATCGTTTCGACCGCCCGCACCCCCCTGGCCAAGAGCTGGAAGGGTGCTTTCAACATGACGCATGGCGCCACGCTCGGCGGCCATGCCGTGCAGCATGCGCTGTCCCGCGCCGGCATCGAAGCCGCCGAAGTCGATGACGTGATCATCGGCTGCGCCACGCCCGAAGGCGCGACCGGGGCCAACATCGCACGGCAGATCGCCCTGCGCGCCGGCTGCCCGGTCACCGTCTCGGGCATGACCATCAACCGCTTTTGCTCGTCCGGCCTGCAGGCCATTGCAACGGCGTCCCAGTGCGTGATCGCCGGCGAAGCCGATATTTACGTGGCCGGCGGCGTCGAAAGCATTTCCTGCGTCCAGCAGGAGATGAACACGCACATGCTGCGGGAGGACTGGCTGGCCAGGAACAAGCCCGAGATTTACTGGAACATGCTGCAGACCGCCGAGCAGGTCGCCAAGCGCTACGCCATCAGCCGCGACCGCATGGACGAGTACGGCGCGGCCAGCCAGCAAAAAGCCACGGCCGCGCAGGCCGCCGGCCTCTTCGACGCCGAGATTGCCCCGATCATCGTGACCGCAGGCATCGCCGATCCGGCGCTGGGCCTGATCACCCGGCAGGTCACCGTCAGCCGGGACGAGGGCATCCGCGCGGGCACGACCAAGGAGGGCATCAGCGGCCTGCGCTCGGCCGTGCCGGGCGGCCTTATTTCCGCCGGCAACGCCAGCCAGTTCTCGGACGGCGGCGGCGCCGTGGTGGTCATGAACGAAACCGTTGCCGAGCGCAAGGGCCTGGCGCCGCTCGGCCGCTTCCTGGGTTTTGCGGTCGCCGGCTGCGAGCCCGACGAAATGGGCATCGGCCCGGTGTTCGCCATTCCAAAGGTGCTCGCCAGGCTGGGCCTGGGCGTGAACGACATCGACCTGTGGGAGTTGAACGAAGCCTTCGCGGTGCAGGTGCTGTACTGCGCCGACAAGCTGGGCATTCCGATGGATCGGCTCAATGTCAACGGCGGCGCGATCGCGGTCGGCCATCCCTACGGCGTCAGCGGCCAGCGCCTGACCGGCCATGCGCTGCTCGAAGGCAAGCGGCGCGGCGCCAAACGCGTCTGCGTGACCATGTGCATTGGCGGCGGCATGGGCGCAGCCGGCGTGTTCGAAGTGCTGTAAAGCTTCAACCCAAGGCGTCCCTGGGCTTGCTGACGGGCCGGCTCGCCTTGTTCTTGTTCTGAAGGTCTGCCATGAGCCTGCGTTCCACCCTCGATTTTTTACTCTACCAATGGCTGGGTGCCGAATCGCTCAACCAGCGCGAGCGCTTCGCCGACCACAGCCGCGAAACCTTTGACGCGGTGTTCGACACCTGCGAGCGCATCGCGCGCGAGAAATACGCCCCGTTCAACCGCCTGGTCGACACGCAGGAGCCGCGCTTCGATGGCGAAAAAGTCATCCTGCCGCAAGCCACCCACGACGCGCAGAAGGCCTATGCGGCATCCGGCATGCTGAGCGCGGCGCAGGACTATGACATCGGCGGCATGCAGCTGCCCTACACGGTCGAAGCCGCGGCCAATGCGTTTTTTGCGATGGCTTCGGTCAGCATGGGGTCGAGTTTGCTGACCACGGGCAATGCCAATTTGCTGATGGTGCATGGCACGCCAGCGCAGAAGGAGGTGTTCGCCAGAAGTGAATTTTCAGGACGCTTTTCCGGCACCATGTGCCTGTCGGAGCCGCAGGCCGGCTCGTCGCTGAGCGACATCACGACCCGCGCCGTGCCCGATGGCGCCGGTTTTGAAGCCGACCCGCTCGGCCCCCGCTACCGCCTCAAGGGCCACAAGATGTGGATATCAAGCGGCGAGCATGAGCTGACCGACAACATCATCCACCTGGTGCTGGCCAAGATTCCAGACGCTGACGGCCGCTTGATTCCGGGAACCAAGGGTCTTTCGCTGTTCATCGTTCCCAAAAAGTTGGTGGCTGCCGACGGCGAACTGACCGGCGTTCGCAACGACGTGGCCCTGGCCGGGCTGAACCACAAGCTCGGCTGGCGCGGCACGACCAACACGCTGCTCAACTTCGGCGAAGGCAAATACCCGGTCAATGGCCAGGCCGGCGCGGTCGGCTACCTGGTCGGCCAGCCGCACAAGGGCCTGCGCTGCATGTTCCACATGATGAACGAGGCGCGCATCGCCATCGGCATGGCCGCCACCATGCTCGGCCTGGCGGGCTATGAGGCATCGCTCGACTACGCAAAAAACCGGCCGCAGGGCAGGCCGATTCAAGCCCCCACGCTGCGCGCTGGCGCGTCTTCGCTGCCCCCCGGGGGGACGGATTCCACCTTGGGGCGGCCCGACGGTGGAACCAGCGCCGGCAAGGACGCGGCGGCGCCGCAGAGCCGCATCATCGAGCATGCCGATGTCAGGCGCATGCTGCTGGCGCAAAAGTCGTATTGCGAAGGCGCGCTGGCGCTGCAGCTGTATTGCGCCCGGCTGGTCGATGAACAGCGTACCGGCGCGCCGGAAGCGGCCGACGAGGCGCGGCTGCTGCTCGAAGTGCTGACGCCGATCGCCAAGAGCTGGCCCAGCGAATGGTGCCTGGAGGCCAATTCCCTGGCGATCCAGGTGCACGGCGGCTATGGCTACACCCGCGATTTTCCGGTCGAGCAGTACTGGCGCGACAACCGGCTGAACATGATCCACGAGGGCACCCATGGCATCCAGGCGCTGGATTTGCTGGGCCGCAAGGTGCTGATGGAAGGCGGCCGCGGCCTTGCGCTGCTGGCCGGGCGCATTGCCGCGACCAGCGCCCGGGCGCGGGCCGAGCCTGCGCTCGCCGGCCATGCCGGGGCGCTTGAGGCCGCCCTGCGGCAGGTGGGCGGCGCCACCCAGGCCGCCTGGGCCACCGGCCACCCCGCCGAGGCGCTTGCCAACGCGGTGCCCTACATGCAGGCCTTCGGCCACACCGTGCTGGCCTGGATATGGCTGGATGTGGCGCTTGCTAGCCGGGCGTCGGATGCTACTGAATCAATAGCTGCTCACGCAGGCAGGATGGGCGCTGCAAGGTATTTTTACCATTATGAGCTGCCGAAGATCGGCGCCTGGCTGAACGTGGTGTCCAGCCGCGATTCGACCTGCGCCGACCTGCCCGAGGAAGCGTTCTGATGACCTGGATCAAACCGCCCGCCGAGCCAGCGGCCCGCAGCGCGGCGGCCCGGCTGGAGGTGCTGACCTGGATACTGATTTATGGCGGCTTGCTGACGCTGGTGCTGGGGCTGTTTGTCGAAAATGCCGATGAGGCGGTCGGCTGGTCCCTGGTGACAGGAGGCGGTGTCGTCGCCGCCATCGGCTTTGTGCTGGTTTACATCCGTTCAAAAGTAAAGGATTGACCATGCTCAGGCACATCGTCATGTGGAAACTCAAGGACGCGGCCGATGCGCCGCGCTTCAAGGCCCAACTCGACAGCTGCCAGCGCCTGGTGCCCGGCATGCTGACTTTTGAAGTCGCCATTCGGACAGCCGGCCTCGAAGCCAACTGCGATGTTGTGCTTTACTCTGTATTCGATAGCCGCGAAGCACTCGCTACCTACCAGAACCATCCCCATCACCAACAGGTCAGCCAACTGTTGGGCGCCCTGCGCGAGACCCGCTCGGTGCTGGACTATGAAATCCAATCGACCCCTAAGGAAAATTCATGACCCGTTCGATTCAACAATTATTCGACCTCACCGGCAAAACCGCCCTGGTCACCGGCGGCTCGCGCGGCCTGGGCCTGCAGCTGGCGCAGGCGCTGGGCGAGGCGGGCGCCAAGGTGATGCTCAGCTCGCGCAAGGCCGAAGACCTGGAGCAATCGGCCGCCGTCCTGAAGGCGGCCGGCATCGACGTGGACTGGATCGCCGCCGACTGCGCCAAGGAAGCGGACATTCGCGCCCTGGCCGACGAAACCATCAAGCGCTTCGGGCAGGTGGACATTCTGGTCAACAACGCCGGCGCGGCCTGGGGCGCGCCGGCCGAAGACCACCCGGTCGAGGCCTGGGACAAGGTGATGAACCTCAATGTGCGCGGCTACTTCATCTTGTCGCAGCACATCGCCAAGCGCAGCATGATTCCGCGCAAATCGGGCCGCATCATCAACGTCGCCTCGATTGCCGGGCTGGGCGGCAACCCGCGCGGCATGAACACCATTGCCTACAACACCTCCAAGGGCGCGGTGGTCAATTTCACCCGCGCGCTGGCCTGCGAATGGGGCGCCAGCAACATCACCGTCAATGCCATCTGCCCGGGCTTCTTCCCGAGCCGGATGACCGTCGGCACCCTCAAGGCCATGGGCGAGGAGCAACTCGCCGCCCATGCGCCGCTGGGCCGCCTGGGCGACGATGAAGACCTGAAGGGCCTGTGCGTGCTCTATGCCTCCGATGCGGGCAAGCACATCACCGGCCAGTGGCTGGCGGTGGACGGCGGCGTGTCGGTGATCACCGGGGGTTGAGCGCCATGGACTTCGGCGCCACTATTCCTTTTGTCAACCACCTCGGCTTCACGCTGGAGCTGTACGAGGACGGCAAATCCGCGCTGGGCTACACGCCGCTGCCCGAGCACCTCAATTCGTTCGCCGTCACCCACGGCGGCGCCTGCATGACACTGCTGGACGTGGCCATGGCCGTGGCGGCGCGCAGCGTGCAAAAAGACATGGGCGTGGTCACCATCGAGATGAAAACCAGTTTCATGCGGCCCGCCCCCGGCGATGGCAGCAAACTGCTGGCCAAGGGCCGGCTGATGCATCGCAGCGCCACCCTGGCGTTTACCGAGGCCACGATTTACGATGACAAGGCCCAAGCCTGCGCCCATGCCACCGGCACCTTCAAATACGTCCGCCGGCGGCTGCAAAGCGAATCCACCGACAAGCCAATGCCGCCCGTCAGCCCGATTTCAACGGATTAACGCTGTTTTATAAGCCAAAACATGCGACTGCGCATGGTGTGTATGGATAGTATGCTACTAAATATATAGCAAATTCGTTTTTATCCCATCTTGAATCAAGGAGCCTTCATGCCCGCCAACCAGCAAATCCTGCTCGACAACCGACCCGCCGGCGAAGCGGTCGCCAGCAATTTCAAGCTCGTCACCAGCGACACGCCCGAGCTGCAAGACGGCGAGGTGCTGGTGCGCCACCATTTCCTGAGCCTGGACCCCTACATGCGCGGCCGCATGAATGACGCCAAGAGCTACACCGCCCCGCAGCCACTGGGCCAGGTGATGGGCGGCGGCACCGTCGGCGAAGTGGTGCAGAGCCGCTCGCCCAAGTTCCAGCCCGGCGACCAGGTGGCCGGCATGGGCGGCTGGCAGCAGTACAGCGTGGTCAAGGCGGACCAGCCCGGCGCGCTGCGCAAGGTCGATACCAGCCAGGTGCCGCTGTCGCACTACTTAGGCGCCGTCGGCATGCCCGGCGTCACCGCCTGGTACGGGCTGGTGAAGATCATCCAGCCCCAGGCCGGCGAAACGCTGGTGGTCAGCGCGGCCACGGGCGCGGTCGGAAGCGCCTTTGCCGCCCTGGCCAAGGCGCGCGGCTGCCGGGTGGTCGGCATTGCCGGCGGCCCCGAAAAATGCGGTTACGCGGTCGCCGAACTCGGCTTTGACGCCTGCATCGACTACAAGCAGCACAACAACGCCGCGTCGCTTTCGAAAGCGCTGAAAGCCGCCTGCCCGGACGGCATCGACGGCTACTTTGAAAACGTGGGCGGCATGGTGCTCGACGCAGTGCTGCTGCGCATGAACGCCTTCGGCCGCATTGCCGTGTGCGGAATGATTGCCGGCTATGACGGCCAGCCCTTGCCGCTGGCCCATCCGGCGCTGATTCTGACCAACCGGCTGAAGGTGCAGGGCTTTATCGTCAGCGAGCACATGGACGTGTGGCCTGAAGCGCTGGCAGAGCTCGGCATGCTGGTCGGCACCGGCAAGCTGCGCCCCCGCGAATCGGTGGCGCAAGGCCTCGAAGCTGCCCCCGAGGCCTTTCTGGGCCTGCTCAAGGGCAAGAACTTTGGCAAGCAACTCGTCAAGCTGATCTAGTTTTCCACCCCGGGAGGCGGTCATGGACATCACCCACGAAGTGTTTAACCAGCCCGCGCCGCTGGTCGAGTACAACCTGTTCGAGACCAACCAGCCCTTGCAGTGCGCACTGAGGTTCAATGCGCCCAGCCTGGACACTGCCGAGCTGATGCAGCTGGGCGCCAGGCTGGGCACGGCCGAGATGCAGGCGCATGCGCGCCTTGCCAATGTGCACACCCCCGAGCTGCATACGCATGACCGGTTTGGCCGACGGGTGGACCGGGTCGAATTTCACCCCAGCTACCACGCCCTCATGGCGGCGTCGGTGGAAGCCGGCCTGCACGGCGCGCCCTGGGCGAGCCCCCCCAACGTGTCCGCCCATGTGCGCAGGGCGGCGGGCTTCATGCTTTTCACCGAGCTGGAGGCTTCCAGCCTGTGCCCGATTTCCATGACCTATGCCGTCACGCCGGCCCTGCGCGGCAACCCGGCCCTCTACGCCGACTGGGCGCCCGGGCTCACCAGCCGGCACTACGATCCGGCGCTCAAGCACTGGCAGGCCAAGCCCGGCCTCACCATGGGCATGGGCATGACGGAAAAGCAGGGCGGCTCGGACGTGCGGGCCAACACCACGCGTGCCGTGTCCGCCGGAGCCGATGCCTGGGGCCAGCGCTTTGCGGTCACCGGCCACAAGTGGTTTTTTTCGGCGCCGATGTGCGATGCCTTCCTGATCCTGGCGCAGGCGCCGGGCGGCTTGTCCTGCCTGTTCCTGCCGCGCGTGCTGCCCGATGGATCGCTCAACGCGATTCACATGCAGCGGCTGAAGGACAAGCTCGGCAACAAGGCCAATGCCAGCGCCGAGGTCGAGTTCAGCGATGCTGCCGCCTGGCTGGTCGGGGAAGAAGGCCGGGGCGTGGCGCAAATCCTGGCCATGGGCACGATGACGCGGCTGGACTGCGCACTGGGCACCAGCGGGCTGATGCGCCAGTCGCTCGCCATGGCCCTGAACCACGCCGCCCAGCGTCAGGCGTTTGGCAAGCCCCTGCTCGCGCAGCCCCTGATGCGCAACGTGCTGGCCGATCTTGCTATTGAAAGCGAAGCAGCTTGCGCTTTATCCATCAGGCTGGCAAGAACTTTTGACCATTCAAATGATGACCACGAGCAGGCCCTGTCGCGGCTGCTGACGCCGGTGGCCAAGTTCTGGATCTGCAAGCGCGGCAGCGCCTTTGCCCAGGAAGCCATGGAATGCCTGGGCGGCAACGGCTATGTGGAGGCGGGCGGCGAAGGCACCATGGCGCGCATCTACCGCGAAATGCCGGTCAACTCGATCTGGGAAGGCGCAGGAAACATCATGGCGCTGGACCTGCTGCGGGCGCTGCGCAGGCCCGAAGCCGTGGCCGCGCTGGCGCAGGAGCTTTCTGCCGCGGCGGGAGCGCATCCGGCGCTGGACCGCCTGGCCGCCCGGCTGCCGGCCCAGATTGAAGAATTCGCCTCCGAGGCACAGGCGCGCCGCCTGGCGCAGGCGATTGCGCTGGCGATGCAGGCTGCACTGCTTTGCCGGTCCGCGCCTGGCGCCGTGGCGGACGCCTTTTGCGACTCGCGCCTGGCCGGCCACTGGGGCCAGACCTTTGGCACGCTGGCCGCAGGCACTGATTTCGACAGCATCATCGACCGGGCCATGCCCTATTGACCCCCGCGCTGCCCTTACGCATCATTTCAAGGAAACACCGATGACCACGCCCCCGACCCTGATTCTTCACCACTACCCGACCTCGCCGTTCGCAGAGAAGGTCAGGCTGATGCTGGGCTATAAAAACATCCCCTGGAAGTCGGTGGTGATTCCGATGATCAATCCCAAGCCCGACGTCGTGGCGCTGACCGGCGGCTACCGCAAAACGCCGGTGCTGCAGATTGGCGCCGACATCTATTGCGACACGGCACTGATTGCCGACGTGCTGGAGCATGTCGAGCACCTGCCCACGCTGTACCCCGAGCCCAGCAAGGGCATGGCGCGCATCCTGGCGCAGTGGGCCGACACCACGCTGTTCTGGACCTCCATGGCCTTCAACATGCAGCCCAGGGGCCTGGCCCAGATTTTCGCCAATGCGCCGCCCGACGCGGCCAAGGCCTTTGCCGAAGACCGCAAGGCCATGAGCGCCGGCATGACGCGCCAGCGTCCGCAGGACGCCGCTGCGGCATACAAGTCCTATCTGCGGCGCCTGTCCGACATGCTCGATGACCGGTCCTTCGTGCTGGGCGACATGCCGTGCATTGCCGACTTTGCGATGTACCACCCGCTCTGGTTCACCCGGGTGCGGACCTCCGTGCTGGCCGATATCCTGAATGCCACGCCGGCGGTGCTGGAGTGGATGGACCGCATGGCCGCCATTGGTCATGGCTCGATGGAAAAGTTCAGCGCGGCCGAGGCGATCGCGGTGGCCGCCGCATCCACGCCTGCTGTCCTGCATGACGACGTGGTCCAAGACGAACACGGGATTGCGCTCGGGAGCGAGGTCGTGATCAATGCGGAGAGTTTTGGCCTGGAGCCCACGCAGGGCGAACTGGTGGCGGCCACCCGGATGCACTACACGCTGCGCCGCACCGACGAGCGGGCAGGGCGGGTGCATGTGCATTTCCCGCGCATCGGCTATTCGCTCAAGCCTGCTGTTTCGGCATGAGCGGTATCGAATGGCGTTACCTGGCCTTCGATGAATTGACGGCCAGTCAGCTCTATTCCGTGCTTCAGCTGCGCAGCGAGGTCTTTGTGGTCGAGCAGGCCTGCATTTTTCAGGACATGGACGGCGCCGATTTGCAGGCCATGCATTTGCTCGGCACCCGGCAAAGCACTCTGGTGGCCTATGCGCGCTGCTTTGCCACAGGCCTTCACTATGCCGAAGCCAGCATGGGCCGCATCGTCACGCACCCCTGCGTGCGCGGCAACGGCACCGGTCATCGGCTTGTGGAGCGCGCCATTGCATGCCTTTTGCACGCGGTCGGCGACCAGCCCATCCGCATCGGCGCGCAGGCGAGGCTGGAGGCGTTTTACCGTCAGCATGGGTTTGAGAAGTCCGGGCTGCCGTATCAGGAGGACGGCATTCCTCATATCGAAATGCTGCGCAGTGCTGGGTGAAAGTTAAGGATTGAAAGTTGAAAGCTAAAGGGGTTTCCCGATGATCACTAATTTCAATGGCAAGACTGCCGTACTGACCGGTGCGGGTTCCGGTTTTGGTCTGGAATGCGCCCGTATTGGCGCCAGGCTGGGCATGAAACTGGTGCTGGTCGATGTGCAGCAGGACGCGCTGGAGCAGGCTAGCGCCGACTTGCAGGCCCAGGGCGCCGAAGTGCTGGCTTTTCAGCTCGACGTGTCGCATGCCGGGCAAATGCAGGCCATGAGCGAGGCGGTGTTCGCCCGCTTCGGCGCGCCGCACGTCCTCTTCAACAATGCCGGCGTTGGCTCGGGCGGTCTGATCTGGGAAAACAGCGTCAAGGACTGGGAATGGGTGCTGGGCGTCAACCTGTGGGGTGTCATTCACGGCGTTCGCCTGTTTACGCCCATGATGCTCGAAGCCGCCGCCAGGGATCCGGCGTGGCAGGGCCATATCGTCAACACCGCCAGCATGGCCGGCCTGCTCACGCCGCCCAACATGGGCGTGTACAACGTCAGCAAGCATGCCGTCGTGTCCTTCAGCGAAACGCTTTACCAGGACTTGCGCCTGGTCACCGAGCAGATTGGCGCCAGCGTGCTGTGCCCCTATTTCGTGCCGACCGGCATCAGCCAGAGCCATCGCAACCGGCCCGCCGAACTTGGCACTGAACAACCGACCCGAAGCCAGTTGATCGGCCAGGCAATGACCGGTAAGGCCGTCGGCTCCGGCAAGGTGACGGCGGCTGAAGTGGCGCAGAAAGTATTCGACGCCATGGCGGCTGACCAGTTCTATATCTTCAGCCACCCCAAAGCGTTGGGCAATGTGCAAAGCCGGATGGACTGCATCCTTCGACAGTCCAACCCGGTGGATCCATTTGCCGAACGGCCTGAAATAGGCCGCGACTTGAAGGCAGCCTTGCGAGCTGTGTGAAACATGACGCCCCTGCTCAAGAACCCAGCGGTTTGGGTGGGCGTCAGCGTAGAAGCATCTACCCTGTTTAAATTGGCTCGCGTTGTTTCGGCAACAAGATGAAAACCGGGTTATCGTTTCTTTTCCCTGATTTGCCTTTAAGCAATCCGTAATTCCACCCTTGTATTTAATTGTTCATTGGGCCAATTGCTGTTGTTGGTACATTCTTTTATTCGTAAAATGAATAGTGATGATGATAATGATGTTCAAATTCAGCGAATTACATGGATAGAAAAGCATGAATTCATGTCAAATCGTATCTTGCCTCCTCATCAGGGATAACTGCCGATAGCCCGAAACAGCTAAAAATAGGCACTGCGTTTTACCTTGCAAATTCAGTAACCATAAGTAATAGGCAACACTCCGAAGTGGCTTTTTTTTTGGTTTTACGTATCAATGCATCTTGGTGATGTAAACATGAGCAATTGAAAAGTAACAAATTACCAGTCACACATCGCCTGACAGTGACTAAGCTGTTTTATTACAGTCTCATGCCAAGGCTGGACAACTAAAGTAGAGGGATTCATGGAAACTCGTAACGAATCTGAAGTCACGTCAGACTTTTTAATCAAAAATGGCGCCTCGTCAACGAACCACCTTCTGGCGCCTCACAGTGTCCAGCAGTCCATGTGGCCAGGATTTCTCACGGGACAGGCCGAACAGCCCGTCCGTGTCCTTTTGATCGATGACGACCCACACATGAGCCGTGTCATTGCGCATGAGCTGCTGGCTGATTTGCGTATTAACCTGCTTGGACAGGCTGGCAGCGTCAAGGAAGGCCGCCGCCTCATCAGCCAGAATGAATTCGATGTGATGCTTGTCGACCTGAATCTGGGGGATGGCACGGGTTTTTCACTGATTGAATACATGAAAACCATACGCCCCATGGCTGAAGCCATTGTCATTTCAGCGATGGAGGACGAGCAGCATGCCTTGCATGCGTTCGAGCTTGGGGCGACTGGCTATTTAGTGAAGAATTCATGGTTCGGCAACTTTCCCCAAGCGGTTTTGCAGGTGGTGAATGGCGGCGCCTCGATCACACCCAATCTGGCGCGCCGGCTTCTCGGAAAATTCGAGGCACCGATCAACAGCGGGCCCGCCCCGGAGCAAAACAAAAGCAAGGAAAAACTCTCCGAGCGCGAGAAGGAGGTGCTGAAGCTGGTGGCATCGGGCTATACCAGCACTGAAATCGGTGCGCGCCTGACCATCAGTGCGCAAACCGTCAACACCCATATCAAGAACATCTATCGCAAGCTCAACGTTCGCACCCGGGCGCAGGCCGTGAGTTTTGCCGCAATTCGCGGGCTTTTCTAGACAGCTTGAACGCGTGGCTCGACGCCTGCAGGCCTGATGTTGGGCTGTCGGGCTAGAGCGGATTTTTAGCCCAAAAATAGTTTTCAGCATCAAATACGCATTTTGCGTAAACCTAGTCTGCCCAAGCAACTATAAATTCAATAGCAAAAAACTGTTTGATGCTTTGGCCGATGTGTCGAAAGTCAAGTGACTTTTTTGGACATGTGAAATGAACTACCGGTTCAGTTTGCCGGGGGTAGAAGGTTGGCACACTTGGCTGGTCCGTATATATCATTCTTGGCGACCATGGCTTGACTACGCTACGGCTTCATGCCCGTCAAGGCGAAATCATCCCGACTAAAAGCATCCGAGCGCGGCAGCCCGTAGCGTGTTGAGCCCGTTTACTCAAGAAAAACTTGCAAAGTTTGGGCGGATTTGCGCATCGCACTGCTTGTCGGCAACAAAAATGGCCGCATGCTGGCAAAATCGAGCGAAATTTATGCGGCCGCTCTGCAGCGCCAAGGCATCAAACCCGCCTGATTTACGCATTGGGTGTCACCCATGTATCCGTGCTCTGTTCGTCTGAGCTTTCCAAATTGGCGCATGAACCGGTGGCGGACTTGTCCAAGTGATCAGCGGCTCAAGTCAACAGCTTTCCCCTACCTTCACTATTTCCATCTGGCATGCCATGACATTCAAAGCCTTCTCCAAAATTTTTCCTATGGCGCTTCTTGGCGCCGGTCTTTTGTTGGCCGGCTGTAGCGAAGAGCCCGGCAAGCCAAATTCTGCGAAAACCGATCAGAAGGCACCTGCCCCGGTTTCGATGTCTGCAATGGCTGAGCAGGCTACGGGTTTTACCGTGGGCTCTCAAATGACTGCCCGCACGGTGTATGTGTTTTTTGATGCGCAATGCCCCCATTGCGGCGCTTTGTGGAATGCTGCGAAACCGTTGAAATCTCAAACAAAATTTGTCTGGATTCCGGTAGGGATCATCAACCCATCAAGTACATCGCAGGGGGCCACCTTGTTGGCTGCGGCCGATCCAGTTGCGGCAATGGATGCGCATGAAACGTCATTGCTCGCCAAGCAGGGCGGCATCAGCGCAGCAAGCAATCTGGACACCCAAAAGGCAGCCGTTGCGCGGAATACCGAACTGATGACACGCTTTGGCTTTACCTCTATTCCGACAATCATTGGAATGCATGCGCAGACCGGTGCGCTGGTGACGAAAGAAGGTGCCATGCCAACCGCAGCGCTTGCTGACTTGCTCGGCTTGCAGGTACCGGCAAACTAGCCGTTACCTGCTATTGGAGATTTGTTGCAATCCCAGCACACTTGTGTAATAACGCCGGTCATCCCAACTTTTTATTTAACTAAAAAGGCCTATGGCGCAATAACCATGAGCGTCATTAGCTATCATTTTGGCAGCTACCGTCGCGGGCTGTTGAGCTATTAAAACAGCACCCGGCTGCGAATCGTTCCAGGAACATCAGCCAGTTTGGACAGTGCCATATCCGAGTGCGCCGCATCAATGTCAATGACAACATAGCCGATCGCTTCGTTGGTCTGCAGGAACTGCGAGGCAATATTGATCTGGTTGTCCGAAAACACACGGTTAATTTCTGAAAGCACCCCAGGCACGTTGCGATGTATGTGCAGCAGTCTGTGCTTGCCCGGATGTGCTGGCAGGGCAACTTCAGGAAAGTTGACGGATGAGGTTGACGTTCCGTTGTCGCTGTACTTCACCAGCTTTTCTGCCACTTCGATACCGATGTTTGCCTGTGCTTCGATTGTCGAGCCACCAACATGCGGCGTCAAAATAACATTCTCCAGGCCGCGCAAGGGTGATTCGAAGACATCTTTGTTGCTGCGTGGCTCGACTGGAAACACGTCAATGGCCGCCCCCAGCAGTTTTTTCTGACGCAATGCCTCAGCCAGCGGCTCGATCTCAACCACAGTGCCGCGTGAAGCGTTGATCAGTATGCTGCTTGGTTTCATGGCCGCAATCTGGGCAGTGCCAATCATCCATTGCGTTGCTTGCGTTTCTGGAACATGCAGGGTAACCACATCGGACTGTGCCAATAAGTCATTCAATTGCGTGATCTGTTGCGCGTTACCCAACGGCAGTTTGGTGACCACGTCAAAAAATACGACTCGCATGCCAAGCCCTTCAGCCAGCACGGACAACTGCGTGCCGATAGAGCCATATCCAACAATACCCAATGTCTTCCCGCGGATCTCATAAGCGTTTTCGGCCGACTTCAACCATCCTCCACGATGCGCAACAGCACTTTTTTCGGGTATCCCGCGAAGCAGCAAGATTGCTTCAGCCAAGACAAGTTCGGCAACCGAACGGGTGTTGGAAAATGGCGCATTGAAAACAGCCACACCACGCTCGCGTGCTGCCTGCAGATCGACTTGATTGGTGCCAATGCAAAAACAGCCGACAGCGGCAAGTCTGGAAGCATGCGCAAATACCTCGGCAGTGAGCTGCGTCCGCGAACGGATGCCAATGAAGTGGGCATCTGCAATTTTCAGTTTAAGTTCGTTTTCCGGCAAGGCACCCGGAAGACTCTCGATCTGCGAATACCCTGCAGCACGCAGAACATCGACAGCGGAAGGGTGTATGCCTTCGAGAAGCAGGAACTTGATTCTATTTTTATCAGTCGAAGTTTTGGTCATGGGACTTTCGGGTCATTGATAGCCATACGGTAAATATCTATAAGCCACATTCTGCCAGCAGCCTTCATGCGCTTAAGCCTTGCAATTGCCGACTTGACTTTTGTTCGCTATGCCAACTCGCCAACGCTTACACGGGTAACAAGAAGGAAAGGAAACGTCGAGCGGCATTTGCAAACTTCTGGCAAGTTTTTCCACCAATTGCAGGAAAACCCCTTGGAAAGAAGCTCAAGCTAAAAAGCGTAAAAATTGACGCTATAATTTAAGGCTAGATTCCTCAATAGCTCAGTTGGTAGAGCGCCGGACTGTTAATCCGTAGGTCCCTGGTTCGAGCCCAGGTTGAGGAGCCAGAATAAGCCTTACAGGCATTGAAAAGCTTGCTACTGAAAATGTAGCAAGCTTTTTTCTTGTTTGGTGAGGTAAGCAGCATGTAAGCAATAACGGCAGAGCACCGTTTTGTTCATCAATCTAAGTTTTTTGGGATGAGGATTTTTATTGCGCTAGTGAAACTAGACCGAGTTCGACTAAAGCTTGGCTTGAGTCCTGGTCTTGATGAACTTTGGTTCACCTAAAAAAATTCTCAATTTTGATTCAACTTTGTCTTTTTCCTTTAGCTCACACTCCCACACTGTCAGAACGCGCCAGCCGACAGCTTCTAACGCAGCAAGATTTTCTGCATCACGTTGGCTGTTCCGCCTGAGCTTGAGAAACCAGTAATCTGAATTTGACTTTGGCAATCGAACGGTTCCGCATGAATGCGCGTGCCAAAAACAACCATGAATGAAGATCACGGACTTTCTTGACGAAAACACCAAGTCTGGTTTTCCAGGCAGATCCCGCCTATGCAAACGATATCGGTATCCTTGACTGTGCAACAGTCTACGGACTTGGAGTTCTGGTTTCGTATCTTGGCTACGAATTGCTCGCATATTTGCGCTGCGGCGTTCAGGTGAGATCTTGTCCATGTTTAGCTGTTCGAACCCCAAGCTAAGTACACAACACGTCGCGAACTGGCTGGGCAGTGTCTGTTCAAGCTGAAAACTTATCATGACTCAGCTTTCGCCGTGTAAATGAGTCTATTCAGTGCTTAGCAGAAACCAATAAAAATTATGCTGACCATAGCTTTCTAGTAGATTTCCCAATCCTAGATAGTTATAAAAGTTGATTTTGACGAATTCCCAACTAACTTTATGGCTACAGCAAGTTTTTCATCAAAACCTTCGGCCGTTCAAAAACATGCCAAACCTATGCTAGGCGTGGCTTACCGAAGTTTCCGGCTAGACACTAGATAGGAAACAACGGCAGATCATCCAGAATTTTTTGCGCGCTATCGCGTGGCCTTAGTGCCAAATACACCGCATCGACGGCTTTTGTGGGAGTACCACCCCGCATCAACGAGATCAATGATGCAGCCTTGTAACGACCCTCTACATCAGCACCATCAAACGAATTGAGATGCGCATAGAACCGAAATGCAGCACCGCGTAGCACGTTTTCAATTAGATATTTGAGGACGTTTGCTTCGAAGAGTGGCTGGTATAGGCGGTCACTTCGGGTTGTTCGTTTGACAGCAACGGCAAACAAAAAACCTGCGCCGTCCACCGCATCTTCAAGAAGTTGGTACGCTTGTTCTAAGAAGACAAGATTGGTGGCATCAAGACTATCTACCGGCTGGAGAAAACGCTGCATCCTTTCCGGCAAGGGGTATGGCAACCGCACCCCTACGATGTCTGGCGAAGACAAACCTAGTTCCATGCCCCGCATCTGAAGCGCATGCTCATGTGCCCGAATACTCTGTTGTCGCCGACCGAAAGTTGACCATCTGAAGGCCGAAGTGCCGATTCAAAATTGACCAGGGTGTTCCACTGACCTGCTGAATTTTTCAGCAGGAGAAGAAGGTGATCACCATGGACATGATAGG
>JAQGLT010000139.1 GCA_028292745.1 Polaromonas sp.
TGTCCGAGTTCAACATCCTGCTGGCCGAGGACGGCCCGGTCATCATCGACCTGCCGCAGGCGGTGGACGCCGCCGGCAACAACCACGCCAGCCGCATGCTGCTGCGCGACGTGGCCAACCTGCGCAACTTCTTCGGCCGTTTCGCGCCCGAGCTGCTCAAGATCGACTACGGCCATGAGATGTGGGACCTGTACCAGCGCGGCGTGCTGTATCCCGACACCGCGCTGACCGGCCGCTTCCAGCAGCAAAAAGGCCCGGTCGATGTGCGCGGCGTGCTGCGCGAGATCGGTGACGCCAGCGCCGAGGAGTCGGCGCGCCGGCTGCGGATGGGGCAGTAGGGCAAATTCCCCTGGGCTTGCATCACGGCCTTCATGCTGGCCGATGATTTTGCTATTGAAATAATAGCTGGTCAGACATGCTGTGCATGCGCTAGGGCCCTGTTTGATGCTTGAGCCTTGTGGGCGGGAAAAACGAACGCCGGCCTGCCGGGTTTATTCCGCCACCGCCGGCCTGCCGGGCCGCTCGCCGATCTGCTGGCGCCACATCGCGTAGTACAAGCCCTTGAGCTCCAGCAGCTGCGCATGGCTGCCGGACTCCACGATGCGGCCTTTTTCCAGCACGATGATGGTGCCGGCATGCATGATGGTCGAGAGCCGGTGGGCAATCAGGAGGGTGATGCGGCTGCCGCTCACCGACAGGTGGCGCACCGTGCCGGTGATCTGCTCCTCGGTCAGCGAATCGAGCGCCGAGGTGGCCTCGTCGAAGATCAGCAGGCGCGGCTGGCGGATCAGCGCCCTGGCAATCGACAGCCGCTGCTTCTCGCCGCCCGACAGCTTCATGCCCCTCTCGCCGATGGCGGTGTCCAGGCCGCCCTGCGACTTCTCCAGCAGGTAGGCGCAGGCCGCCTGCTCCATCGCGGCCACGATTTCCTCATCGGTGGCGTCGGGTTTGACGAACTGGATGTTCTCGCGCAGCGTTCCGGCGAACAGGTGGGTCTCCTGGGTCACGAAGCCGATCTGCCGGCGCACCTCGTTGTAGCGCATGTCGCCGGTCGAGATGTCGTTGTAGAAGACCTCGCCGCTGGCCGGTGTGTACAGGCCTACCAGCAGTTTCACCAGCGTCGATTTGCCCGAGCCCGACGGGCCGACAAAGGCCACCGTGTCGCCCAGAGAAGCCTCGAACGAGACCGATTCGAGCGCATTGTCGGCCGCGCCCTTATGGCGAAAACTCACGTCGGTGAAGCGCACATGCGTGACCGGGCCGATCCTGACCGGCGAGGCGGGCCGGCGCTCGATGGGCTTTTTCATCAGCGCGTCGAAGTTCAGCAGCGACGCCTCGACCTCGCGCCAGGCCAGGATCACATTGCCCAGCTCCTGCAGCGGCGCGAAGATCGCCACCGAGATGAACTGCATCGCGTTCAGTTCGCCGGTGCTCAGCACGTCGCGAAAGATCAGCCACAGCAGGGCGAACAAAATGCCCAGCTTGAGCAGGCTCAGCGTCGTGCCCTGCAGGAAGGACAGCAGCCGGATGCGCCTGACCTTCTTCATCTCCAGCGCGAAGATTTCCATCGTCTGCGCCTGCAGCCGGCGAATCTCGGGAAAGGTCAGGCCCAGGCTCTTGATGAGTTCGACATTGCGCAGCGACTCGGCGATGAAGCCCGAATTGCGGTTGGTCTCGCGCACAATGGAGCGCTGCTGGGTCTTGATCTCGCGGCTGAGCAGGCCAGTGAGGCCGCCCATCAGCAGCACGCCGACCAGGAACACCGGCACCAGCAGCCAGTGCTTGGCAATCGAATACCAGGTCAGAAAGCCGATGCCCACCGCCGCGGCAAACACGGTGTTGATGAAGGTGTTGATGAAGCGTTCGCTGTCGGCGCGCACCTTTTGCAGCAGCGACAGGGTCTCGCCGCTGCGCAGGTCCTCGAATTCCTGGAACCGCAGCCGCAGCACCTGGCGCAGCCCGTCGTTGAACAGCTGGGTGCCGAACTTCTGCACCACCAGGCGGGTGACGTATTCCTGCAGCGTCTTGGCCAGCCGCGACAGCACGGCGACCGCCACCGCCAGCCCGAGCAGCGACAGCACGCCCGACACCAGCTCGTCTTCGGTCTTGCCGGCCCGGCCGATGGCGTAATCGTCGATGATCTTGCCGAAAATGAGCGGGTCGACCAGCGCCAGCACCTGGCTGATGCCGGCCAGCAGCAACGCCAGCGCGGCCAGCGCCCGGTGCGGCTTGAGGTAAGTCCAGAGAATATGCATCGGTTTTTTTGTCCAGGCGAGCCAGGGCGCTTGAGTATCGCAACAACCCGGCGCCTCCCGCATGCCAGACGGCACCAGGCGGTGAGGGACACGGCCGACCAGCCGATGGCGCATCCCTGGCTCACACGGCCAGAAAATCGCCTTGACCCTGCCAAGTCGCCTCAGGAAACCTGCCTCATGAGCCCTGTATTTTTGTAACTATCATCGTTAATTGTCTGGAATCGTTTTAGAAAAAAACGGGTTTTGCACCCAGTACCACAGTTTGTTTCAAAGGTGTGGCGGACTGAACATGCGCCAAAATGCGGTGAATTTGCCATCCTGCCCCGAAAGCGCAACAAGGTGGCCATGGATACAGGTTACGTCTGGCAACTTTTCCTGTTTTTTTTGCTGCAGGCCCTCTTGGAAAACTTACCCCCTGTTCAGGGGATAGGCTATCAAGCATCCGAATTTGGGTTGATTACCATTGCCTTATTCACCGCGACATTGAAATCCTGACGCCTCAAACGATGTAGGTTTTCATCCCAGTCGAGCACGGCATGAACAGCGCCAACCACCGCCTTGTGGTCCTTGGCCCATTGCAAAGCTGGTCGTTGAGAGGAGATTGATGATGCTGAATTCCAAATACCGGATTGAAAGTAGCGCCGCGCTCAAGAGCGAATTGTTACAGGCGATTAACTTCAACCATCTCTACCAGAACAGTTCGCTGGCGGTCGCCATTGCCGCCAAAAGCGTGACCGATCCTGTGCGCAGCGAAGTGCGCGTCGTTCAGGTGCCCAGCGGCGAGATTATTTTTCGGACGGGTTCAGCCGACTAGCGCGGTTCCTTGTTGCTCCTGAATTTATAGCTGCTGGCGCAGGCGCAGTCTGCGCTGGAGCCTGTTTTGATCACAAATCGCGCCTTTTCCTGGCGTTTCCCGGAACACTGAAGACCAAGCTGGTGCCTGGCGGCGGCCAGTCAGGGTGATGCCGCCCCAGGCGTCATGCATCGGCCTGGCTCTGCGGCAAGAGCCCCCGACTTTGTCCTACAAGATAAAAGCAAAAACCCGACAGGCCGATGCTGTCCATCGATTTTTATAGTCGCTTGACCGGGGCTTCTTCGGCTTTTGCAAAAGGCTTTTATGAAAAATCGGGGTGCATGGGTCCACCGCATAGCCAGCCTTGTCTCTTGCCTGCCGGTGGCTGCGCCGGTCGATCGGCGGTTTGCATGAGCCGCATGCCCGTTGCCGCAACCGTGCAAACAGGCGCTGCGCGCGCGGTGCCTGCGCCCGGCCCGGCTCCGGTCCTGAGCCTGCGGGACGCCATTGCCCTCATCGTCGGCGTGGTGATCGGCGCCGGCATCTTCAAGGCGCCTTCCATGGTGGCGGGCATGGCGGGAAGCCCTGCCTGGATGTTTGGCGCCTGGCTGCTGGGCGGGTTGATTTCCTTGATCGGCGCGCTTTGCTATGCCGAACTGGTGACGTCCTACCCCGACGCGGGCGGCGACTATCACTTCCTCAAACGCGCCTATGGAAAATCGGTTTCCTTCCTGTTTGGCTGGGCGCGGTTCTCGGTCATCACGACCGGCTCCATCGCCCTGCTGGCATTTGTCTTCGGCGACTACATGCAGCAGGCGCTGCCGCTGGGCGCCGCTGGCCAATCCTGGGGCGCCTCGCTGTATGCCGTTGCCTCCATTGCCGTGCTTTCCTGGGTCAACCTCCGGGGCATCCGGTCGGGCAGCTCTGCCCAGGTTTGGCTGACCAGCCTGGAGGTCATCGGTCTGCTTCTGATCGGGGCGGCCGGCCTTGTGCTGGCCTACCACGGCGCAACCCCCTTGCCGGCGCCGCCAGTCACGCTGGAGTCCACGCGCACAACGCCCGACCCGGCCTTGTTTGGCCTGGCCATGGTGTTTGTCCTGCTCACCTATGGCGGCTGGAACGAGGCGGCCTACATCAGCGCCGAGATGAAGGACGAGCGGCACAGCATCGCGGTCGCGCTCATGCTGTCGATCTTGATCATCACGGCGCTTTACCTGCTGGTGACGTGGGCCTACTGGAAAGGGCTGGGACTGCAGGGCATGGCCAAATCAGAGGCGCTGGCCGCCGACCTGCTTCAGGCCGCCTTTGGCACCGTGGGCAAAAAAATCATTTCGGTGCTGGTGGCCATCGCGGCGCTCACGTCCATCAACGCCACCATGATCATGGGCGCCCGCAGCAGCTATGCGCTCGGACGCGACTGGCCACTGCTTGGAACGCTGGCGGTCTGGAACCCCTCTCGCGGCACGCCGGTCAATGCCATGTGGCTGCAGAGCGCCGCCGCACTTTTGCTGGTCTTTCTCGGCATAGGGACGGGACAGGGCTTTAAATCCATGGTCGAGTTCACGGCACCTGTTTTCTGGTTTTTCTTCCTTTTGTCGGGCATGGCGCTGTTCGTGCTCAGGGTGCGTGAACCGCGCACCAGCCGACCCTTTCGGGTGCCGCTCTTTCCCCTGTTGCCGCTCGTCTTCTGCGCAACGTGCGCCTACATGCTCTGGTCGAGCCTGTCCTATGTCTACAGCCAGTCGCTAGGCGGCCTGAATGCCGCCTGGGTGGGCGTCGCCGTGCTGGGCGCGGGCGGCCTGCTGTTGCTGCTGACCACGGCGCTGTCCGCCAAGCCGGTGCAAAACCGTTGCGTGCCCATCAACCCACCGAGGAGAAACCCGTGAACCACCTGCATTCGACCCTGCCCAGGCTCACCCCTGTGATAACCCCTTCTTCCTTCTTCAGGAGAGTGATCACCATGCTCTTGCTGTCGCTGACCACCTGCCTGACCTCGGCCCAGACCGAAGTGGCGCCCAGGCTCGATGTCCCGTATGTGCCCACGCCGCAGCCCGTGGTGGACAAGATGCTGCAGCTGGCCAACGTGGGGCGGAACGATGTGCTGTATGACCTGGGATGCGGCGACGGGCGCATCGTGATCACCGCCGCCAAGGCGCACGGCACACGGGGCATGGGGATCGACATCGATCCGGCCCGCATCAACGAGGCCGTGCAGAACGCCAAGCGCGCAGGGGTATCGGGCCGGGTCGCCTTCAAGCAGGGCGACTTGTTCGAAGCTGATTTTTCCCCGGCCACGGTCGTGACCCTGTACCTCCTGCCCGACATCAACCGAAAGCTGCGCCCGCAGCTGTGGAGGCAACTGAAAGTGGGCACCCGGGTGGTTTCCCATGACTTTGACATGGGGGACGAGTGGCCGCCCGAAAAGACAGAAAAGGTCGGCAACGCGACGTTGTACTACTGGACCATCACCGAGCAGCACAAGAAGGCGACCAGCTGATTTCAGCCGGACAGCCACCAAAGAAGCAGTTTCACCCTCGCCGGCAGCAGCAAAGCCGGACAGCCTTGTCGCTCCTGGATTCATAGCTGCTTGCGCAAGCGCTGTCTGCGCTGGAGCCGGTTTTGATCATAAATTACGTAATTTCACTGGCCTTTCCCAGGTATTTCTCCTCCCCCCGCTGGGGGAAGGCTAGGCTGGGAAAAAGGCACGCGTTGAACCGAGCGGTCGGGCCAACTTGCAGCCTTCAGTCAAAGTCAAATAGCTCGCCCAGAAAACCTTCGCGTTTTTTCTTTTTGTAGTGAACGTTCTGTGGGTAGCCCGAGGGCTGCTCATAACGTCCAAACTGCTCGGCATGGCGCGGTTGCCCCTGGTTGGCGTCGCTTCGCATGGGCTGCTGAGCCGCCTGGGGGACTGCTTGCGCAGATTTGTCGATGATCTTGTCCAGCTCTCCTCGGTCCAGCCAAACGCCTCGGCAACCTGGACAGTAATCGATCTCAATGCCTTGACGCTCGGACATCACGAGCGTCACGTTGCTGCACACAGGACACTGCATAGCTGGATTCCTTTTCAATGATGGGTAGCAACCTACATACGGCCAGGGAGGGATTAATCAATAGGCGGTTCAAGAGCGCATGGATCATTCGCGGCTGCAGCCACACGACTGGCCTGCGGTGCGCCGGGCCAGCCGTCACAGCGTCCAGTCGTAGTCGATCGTCAGTGGCGCGTGGTCGCTGAAGCGCTGCGCCTTGTGGATGGCGGCCGAGCGGGCGGTGGCGCCGATTGCCGGCGTGGCCAGGTGGTAGTCCAGCCGCCAGCCCACGTTTTTCGCATAGGCCTGCCCCCGGTTGCTCCACCAGGTGTAGGCCTCGCCGGTGGTCTGCGGATGCAGCTGGCGGTACACATCGAGCATGTTGCCGCCGCCGCTAGCCGGTGAGCTGCTTTCTTGCTCCAGCGCCTGGGCCGCTTCATGGGCTGTCCCGGCGCTCTGGAGCAACGCTGTCATCCAGGCCCGCTCTTCGGGCAGAAAGCCGCTGTTCTTGCGGTTGCCCTTGTAGTTTTTCAGGTCGATTTCCTGGTGCGCGATGTTGATGTCGCCGCACAGCACGAATTCGCGCGCATCCCCGCCGCAGCGCTGCAGGGCCAGCAGGCGCGGATACAGCTCGGCCAGGAAACGGAACTTGGCCGCCTGGCGTTCCTCGCCCGAGGCGCCGCTGGGAAAGTAGCAACTGATGATCGACAGCTTGGGGCTGTGGCGGCGGCCCGGGCGGTCAAAGCGCAGCTCGACGTAGCGGCCTTCGGCATCGAATTCGGTCGAGCCATAGCCCACGATCACGTCGCTGGGCTCATGGCGGGTGTAGATCCCCACGCCGGAATAACCCTTTTTTTGCGCAAAATGAAAATAGCCCTTGTGCTCGGCAATGGCCTCGAAGCGCCCGCTCAGGTCGGCCGCCTGGGCTTTCAATTCCTGCACGCAAATACAATCCGGCATCGACTGGGCAACCCAGTCCTGAAGGCCTTTGCTGGCGGCCGAGCGGATGCCGTTGAGATTGAGGCTGGTTAATTTGAACATGGGACGTTTCTAATGAGTAAGACAACAGGGCAGGCGGGCAATCCGGATCAATCAACACCTTCTGGCGACAGCTTGGCACAGGAATTCGTGCAGTTCGCCGTCGAATCGGGTGTGTTGCGGTTCGGGCAGTTCAAGACCAAGGCCGGCCGCATGAGCCCGTATTTTTTCAATGCCGGGCTGTTTGACGACGGCGCCAAGCTGGGCCGGCTGGCGCAATTTTATGCGCGCCGCCTGCTGGCCGAGGAGCAGCGCACCGGCCTGGCGTTCGACATGGTGTTCGGCCCCGCCTACAAGGGCATTCCGCTGGCCGCCGCGGTGGTGATCGAGCTGGCCCGGCTGGGGCGCAACCTGCCGTTCGCCTACAACCGCAAGGAGGCCAAGGCCCATGGCGAGGGCGGCACGCTGGTCGGCGCGCCGCTCAAGGGGCGGGTGCTGATCGTCGATGACGTGATGTCCGCCGGCACCGCCGTGCGCGAGTCGATTGCCCTCATCCAGGCGGCCGGCGCCACGCCGCATGCGGTGGCGATTGCGCTGGACCGGCAGGAAATGGCGATGGAGAACGGGCTCGACGTGAACCACAGTGCCGTGCAATATGTCACACGGCAGCTCGGTTTGCAGGTATGTGCCATTGCGCGGCTGAGTGACTTGCTGCAGTATCTGGCCCTGCAGAGCACCCATGCACCGGCCGCAGAGCCGTCGGGTGCGCAACTGCTGAAAGACCATTACCAGTCCGTGCTGGCTTACCGCGAACGCTACGGCGTCAACTGAAGAAAAAAAAAGTGCGTCTGCTTGTCTCGTTTTGCCTTGCCTTGATGGGCTTGACCGGGTTGTGCCCGGTTGTCACGGCGCAGACCATCTACAGCTGTGTCGATGCAAAAGGCCGCGCCATCACGGCCGACCGCCCGATTCCCGAGTGCATTGACCGCACGCAGCGCGAACTCTCCAGTACCGGGCTGGTGAAGCGCCACCTCGGCCCGACGCTGACCGCGCATGAGCAGGCCGCGCAAGAGGCCAAAGACAAGCAGGCCGCCGACCTTCGCGCGCGCGAACTAGAGGAAAAGCGCCGCGAACGGGCCTTGGTTCAGCGCTACCCGACCCGCGCCATCCACGACCGGGAGCGCGCCGCAGCGCTGGTGCAGGTTGACGAAGTCATCCAGGCTTCGCTCAAGCGGCGCGGCGAACTTGCCGAGGAGGGCAAGGCAATTGCCAGCGAACTCGAGTTTTACGCCAAAGACCCGTCAAAGGCGCCGGGGACGCTCAAGCGCCGGCTGGAAGAAAACCAGGGCAGCATGGCGGTTCAGCATAAATTCATCTTCGAGCAGCAGCTGGAAAAAAAGCGTGTCGGCCTGCGCTTCGACGAGGAGCTGGCCAGGCTGCAGCAGCTGTGGGCGCTGACCAGTCCGCCGGTGGCGGCCGCCGCCAGCAGCCCCAAGCCCGCGAAACACTGATTTTTTAGCGAAATTCGCCTTTTGCGCAGGCAGCACAAGCGCCGGATGCTATGGTTTATGTGGCGTAAGGCGCCATTGGCAATGGCCACTCAGCCCTCGGCCAGCCTGGCCTTCAGCAGCGCATTGACCTGCGCGGGGTTGGCCTTGCCCTTGGTGGCCTTCATCGCCTGGCCGACCAGCGCGTTGAAGGCCTTGGCATTGCCGGCGCGCACTTCTTCCACGTTTTTGGCGTTCGCCGCCAGCACGCCGTCGATGATTTGCGCCAGCTCGCCGGTGTCGTTCATCTGCCGGAGGCCCTTGGCCTCGATCAGGGCGTCGATGTCCTGGCCTTCACCGGTCCACAGCGCTTCAAAGATCTGCCGGGCGGCATTGTTGGACAGCGTCCCGTCGGCGATGCGGCCGATGAGGGCCGCCAGCTGCGCCGCGCTGACGGTCGAGGCCTCAATGGCCTTCTCTTCGGCATTGAGCCGGCGCGACAACTCGCCCATGACCCAGTTGCTGGCGAGCTTGGGCTGTTTGCTGGCACTCGCCACCGCCTCGAAATAGGCCGCCGTGGCCTTGCTCTGCGTCAGCTGGCCGGCATCGTACTCGGGCAAGCCATAGTCGGCGACAAAGCGCGCCGCCATCACGCGCGGCAGTTCCGACATCTCCGCGCGGGTCTTTTCCACCCAGTCGCGGCCGATCATCAGCGGCGGCAGGTCCGGGTCCGGGAAATAGCGGTAATCGGCCGCGTCCTCCTTGGTCCGCATGCTGCGCGTCTCGCCCGTGTCCGGGTCGAACAGCACCGTCGCCTGCTGGATGGCGTGGCCGTCCTCCAGCTGCTCGATCTGCCAGCGCACCTCGTAGTCCATTGCCTGCTGCATGAACTTGAAGCTGTTCAGGTTCTTGATCTCGCGCCGCGTGCCCAGCGCTTCGCCGGGTTTTCTCACCGATACGTTGGCGTCGCAGCGGAAACTGCCTTCCTGCATGTTGCCGTCGCAAATGCCGATCCAGGTGACGATCTTGTGCAGCTCCCGCGCATAGGCCACGGCTTCCAGCGTCGAGCGCATGTCGGGCTCGGTGACGATCTCCAGCAGCGGCGTGCCGGCGCGGTTCAGGTCGATGCCGCTTTGGCCGATGAAGTCTTCATGCAGCGACTTGCCGGCGTCTTCTTCGAGGTGGGCGCGCACCAGCCGCACCGATTTTTTCTTGCCGTCCAGGAAAAATTCGACCACGCCGCCCTGCACCACCGGAATCTCGAACTGGCTGATCTGGTAGCCCTTGGGCAGGTCGGGGTAGAAGTAGTTCTTGCGGGCGAACACGCTGTGCTCGGCGATGTGGGCGTTCACCGCCAGGCCGAATTCGATGGCGCGCTGCACCGCGCCCTTGTTCATCACCGGCAGCGCGCCGGGCAGGGCGAAATCCACGGCGGACGCCAGCGTGTTGGGCTCGGCGCCGAAGCCGGTCGGGGCACGGCTGAAGAGCTTGGACTGGGTGGTGAGCTGGGTGTGGGTCTCGAAGCCGATGACGACTTCGTAGCCTTGCACCAGCAGGGATTTCTTGTTGTTCGTGCTCATGTCCGTCATGCCAAAGCTCCTGGGGCCTTCTGGTGCCAGTCGGTCGCCAGCTGGAACTGGTGCGCCGCGCCCAGCAGCTGCGCTTCCTTGAAATAGTTGCCGATCAGCTGCAGGCCGACCGGCATGCCGCCCGCGCCGAAGCCCGCCGGAATGCTCATGCCGGGCAGGCCGGCCAGGCTCGACGACAGGGTGTAGATGTCGGCCAGGTAATTGGCCACCGGGTCGTCGGATTTTTCGCCGATCTTCCAAGCCACGGTGGGCGAGACCGGCCCGGCAATCACGTCGCACTCGGCAAAAGCAGTCTGGAAATCCTGCGCGATCAGGCGGCGGATTTTTTGCGCCTTTAGGTAGTAGGCGTCGTAATAGCCGTGCGACAGCACATAGGTGCCGATCATGATGCGGCGCGTCGCCTCGTCGCCGAAGCCTTGCGAGCGCGACTTCTTGTACATGTCGCTCAGGTCGGTGTAGTTCGCGGCGCGGTGGCCGTAGCGCACGCCGTCGAAGCGGCTCAGGTTGCTGCTGGCCTCGGCCGGGGCGATGACGTAATACACCGGAATCGACAGTTCGGTCAGCGGCAGGCTCACATCGACCAGCGTGGCGCCGAGCTTTTCAAACTCGGCTAGCGCGCTGCGCACGGCGGCCAGCACGTCGGGCGCGCAGCCGGCGCCGAAAAACTGCGCTGGAAGGCCAATTCTTAAGCCTTTTAGCGGTGTAGCGCACGTTCCATCTGCGGTAGCAGCTATTAAATCAGTAGCATAGTCAGTGACCGACAAATCCAGCGAAGTCGAATCGCGGTCTAGGTCAGGACCGGCCATGGCGGACAAGAGCAGGGCGCAGTCGAGCGCGCTGCGCGCCATCGGGCCGGCCTGGTCCAGGCTGGAGGCAAAGGCCACCATGCCGTAGCGCGAGCAGCGGCCATAGGTCGGCTTGATGCCGGTGATGCCGGTCAGCGACGCGGGCTGGCGGATCGAGCCGCCGGTGTCGGTGCCGGTGGCGACCGGCACCAGCCGGGCCGCCACCGCCGCTGCCGAGCCGCCCGAGGAGCCGCCGGGCACGCGGCTCAAGTCCCAGGGGTTCAGCACGGGCTGGTAGGCGCTGTTCTCGTTGCCCGAGCCCATGGCGAACTCGTCGCAGTTGAGCTTGCCCAGCGTGACCATGCCGGCGTCGCCCAGTTTGGCGACGACCGTCGCATCGAATGGGCTGCGGTAGTTTTCCAGCATCTTCGAGCCGGCCGTGGTGGGGAAATCGCGGGTGACGAACACGTCCTTGTGCGCCAGCGGCACGCCCAGCAAGGGCGTGCGTTCGCCGGCGGCCAGGCGCGCATCGGCGGCGCGGGCCTGCGCCAGCGACACGTCGGTATTGGTGGACAGAAAAGCGCCCAGACCCGCGTGCTGCCCGATGCGGACCAGAAAATGCTGGGTGGCTTCGACACTGGAGACTTCGCGGGCGGCCAGCTTGCCAGCCAGCGCAGCCATATCCAGGTCATGCAAGTCGAGGTTCAGAAAGGAGTTGCTCATTCGATGACCTTGGGGACAAGAAACAGGCCATGCTCGACGGCGGGCGCGCTGCGCTGGCTGGCCTCGCGCTGGTTGGGTTCGCTGGCAATATCGTCGCGCAGGCGCAGGGCGACCTGGCCCAATATGGCTGCCGGATGCGCCAGCGGCTCGACGCCGTCGGTGTTGACGGCCTCCATCTGCGCCACCAGCGCAAAAAAACCGTTGAGTTGGCTCAGCGTGCGCTCGGTTTCATCAAGCCTGAGTTCGAGCCGCGCCAGATGGGCGACGCGTTCAATGTCTTTAAATGTCAATGCCATAGGAGGTAATGAGATGATGCCAAAGGAAAACACAACAGCAGGGAACGCTGTCCGGAAACAGCGGTTGAACGAAAGAAGACGCCTGGAAAAAACAGGCATTCTGAACTGCCGCCTTCACAGGGATGCGTTATTATCCCGCCTTTGGCGTGAAATCAAGGCTGGATACACCCTTTAGGCAATTTTTAGACGCTTCAAACAGGTTTCCCAACCTGGTCCTCTCTGTTCTCTCCTTGCGACTGATTAATAATAAAAGGCGATGCGGCAACGAAGTTTGCCCATGCCCCAACTGGACTCCTGAATATGTTTGAAGCATTCCGTCGGTACTTTTCCACCGACCTGGCGATCGACCTTGGAACCGCCAACACCTTGATTTTCGCGCGCGACAAAGGC
>JAQGLT010000141.1 GCA_028292745.1 Polaromonas sp.
GTTTATTCCTCCAGCAGCGAGCGCAGCATCCAGGCGGTCTGCTCATGCACCGTCATGCGCTGGGTCAGCAGGTCGGCGGTTGGCTCGTCGCTGGCCTTGTCGGCCACCGGGAACAGCTCGCGGGCGGTGCGGGCCACGGCTTCATGGCCCTGCACCAGGATGCGCACCATCTCCATCGCCTTGGGCGGCGTCGCCGGCGCATCGGGCACCGAGGCCAGCTGGCTGAACTGCGCATAGGAGCCCGGCGCCGGATGGCCCAGCGAGCGGATGCGCTCGGCCACCGGATCGACCGCGTTCCACAGCTCGGTGTACTGCGTCATGAACATGGTGTGCAGCGTGTTGAACATCGGCCCGGTCACGTTCCAGTGGAAGTTGTGCGTCGTCAGGTAGAGCGTGTAGGTGTCGGCCAGCAGCCGGCTCAGGCCCTGGGCGATGGCGGCGCGGTCTTTCTCGCTGATGCCGATGTTGATGGCTGGGGCGCCCTGCGGGGCCGGCGGGATGATGGTCTGGACAGCGGATTTGGCCATGGTGTTTACCTTTGAAATTGCTGGTTGAAAGCCTATGCACTTTACAAAACGACGGCGGGCCCGGCAACAGGCAATGTCTATTTGCGCCATAGGCAGCAGCTGATGGCATGCGCCAGCAGCCGCCGCCGTGTCAGGACAGCCGCGTCACGCCCGGCAGCTCGCAGGCATAGACCGCGTTGCGCAGCGCGGCAATCGCCTCATAGCGGGTAAAGCTGCGGCGCCAGGCCAGCACCACGCGCCGCGTCGGCACATGGCCCTCGAACGGCAGGTAGCGGATGTAGGTTGGTTCGCCGGCCGGCGTGCTGCTTCCATTGGCCGCCAGCGCGTCCTTCGGCACGCCCAGCCGCGGCACCAGCGTGATGCCCATGCCGGCGGCCACCATGTGCTTGATGGTCTCCAGCGACGAGCCTTCGAAGCTCTTGCTGATGCCCTCGGCGCTGCTGGAAAAGCGGGCGAACTCGGGGCAGACCTCCAGCACATGGTCGCGAAAGCAGTGGCCGGTGCCCAGCAGCAGCAGGGTTTCCTTCTTCAGTTCCTCGGCGGTCACGCGGGTGCGGCTGGCCAGCGCGTGGCTGCTCGGCACCGCCGCCATGAACGGCTCGTCGTAGAGCGGCGCAATCGCCAGGTTGGTGTCCGGGAAGGGCTCGGCCAGGATGGCGCAGTCGATCTCGCCGGTGCGCAACTCCTCCAGCAGCTTGACGGTGAAGTTCTCCTGCAGCATCAGCGGCATCTGCGGCGTTTTTTCGATGATCTGGCGCACCAGGTCGGGCAGCAGGTAGGGCCCGATGGTGTAGATCACGCCCAGGCGCAGGCTGCCGGCCAGCGGGTCCTTGCCGCGCCGGGCGATCTCGCGGATGCTGTCGGCCTGCTCCAGCACGCTTTGCGCCTGGCGCACGATTTCCTCGCCCAATGGCGTCACGGTGATCTCGTTGGCATTGCGCTCGAACAGCTTGACCTGTAGCTCCTCTTCGAGCTTCTTGATCGCCACGCTGAGCGTGGGCTGCGAGACATGGCAGGCCTCGGCGCCCCGGCCGAAATGCTTTTCGCGGGCCACGGCGACGATGTATTTGAGTTCGGTCAGCGTCATGGGGCTATTGTGCGGCTATCGCCAGGGCGCATGGGCACGAAAAAGGCGCCGGGTGCAGCCAATCCACAGCGAAAAATGCGTTGAATGCCCATTTTTACAAGCCAAATCATGCCCAAGCGCAGGCGGGGTATACGCAAACAGCTATCATAAATATAGCAACTTCGATGCATGGAGGCGCGGGTGGCAGGCCGCGCCAGCACCAGGGCGCGTCGATCCGCACCCTTCCGGCAACGGCTATTCGAGCTTTTTATCCTCGCGCTTGGCTTCCTTCATGGCCTCCGGCTCCAGTTCCTCGGCCGCGCGGTTGAGCCAGATGAAGGCGCCCCAGCCGGCCAGCAGCACCGCCACCGACACCAGGATGCTCGCCGCGTAAGGCAGCTGCGACAAATCATCGTGCAAGGCCTTGAAGGTCGCGACCAGGCCTTCGACCGCCAGCGCAATCACGATGACCACCAGAAACCGCGACAGGTAGCGGCGCACCCGCGTCGGCGCGCTGACCTGCGCCTCGCGAATCACCTCTTCCTCGACAATGGTCTGGGCGATCTGCAGCGCCACCACCGCCACGGCGATCAGGCCGATGGCCTCGATGATGCCCTGCGCCGCGCCCACCTCCAGGCCGCCGGCCAGCGCCTGCCAACCGGAATTCGCCGCGATGGCGATCAGGACCAGCGAGGCGCAGACGAACAGCACGGCGATCAGCGCATGGAGCGAGGCGAACAGGCGGATGAGGATTTTCATGGAGGAATGGTAGCGGTGGACAGGCAATGACTGGCACCTGCTTTGAGCCAAACAGGACACGAATCCTTTTTCTAGAGCCATTTCCATAGGGAAATTCGAGTTCGGTCGCGTCTTTGGGTAATTGCCGGCGTTTCGGAATCAACAAAGCATATCGATTCATGATAATCTTTGCCATGAGTTCAAAAGATTCGAATGAGGCAGGTCTAGACTATTTGCTGGGACTGGATGGCAACATTGAATTTCAAAACGACGAGGGTTATTGGGTCAAGATGGACGTCTCCCGTGTCGCCGTAACGGCCGAAAGACCGCATGGCATCAAGTACAGCCTGACCTTGCATGCGCCGGGCGGCGAACGCCTGATGGGATTTGACAACGCCCATGGCGGAATCAAGCCTGCCGGGTCACGCTTTTTGCATGTCGGCAAGCAGCATCCCTACGATCACCGGCACCGCAACGCCGCAGACAGCGGAGTCGCTTACGAATTCAACACGGCCTACCAGTTGGTCAGTGATTTTTATGCCGAGGTTGACCGGGTTTTGAAAGAGGTATCACCATGAACAAAGTATTGAAAGTGGGAATCGCCACCGTGCAGGAGCAGCGGGCGCGGTCCTTGGCGATCGCCGCCGGGACGCGCCAGCGCGGCGATGATGAACCGCACGTCTGGTTCCCTTCGGTGGCCGCCATGGCCCGTGTTTTGTCGGATGAAAACATGGCCTTGCTGAAAGCCGTTCGCGAACAGCGGCCGGACTCCATGGATACCCTGGCCAAGGTGGTTGGCAAGCACGCCCCCAATGTGTCGCGTTCGCTGCACACGATGGCGGCATACGGTCTGGTTGAATTCGTCAAGAATGGCCGGACCGTTATTCCCCAAACAACATTCGAGCATTTGTCGGTGGAGTTTTGCTGAATACAAAAAACCGGAAACCCCGCCTTTTATCGCCCTACGCGAAATTGAATACGAAATAATATTCAAGCCTTCAAAAACTCCGCCTTGCCCCCCAGCCAGCGCAGCACATGCCGCTCGGCCAGCTCCGCATGCTGGTCGAGCATCACCGGCGCCACCTCCCGCGCCCAGGCCAGCAGGGCCGCATCGGTTTGCAGATCGGCAAAGCGCAGCAGCGGCGCGCCCGACTGCCGCGCGCCCAGAAACTCGCCCGGCCCGCGAATCTCCAAATCGCGCCGGGCAATCTCGAAGCCGTCGTTGGTCTCGACCATTGCCTTGAGCCGCGCCCGCGCCACCTCGCCCAGCCGGGGCGCGTCGCCGGTCGAGTACAGCAGCACGCAGGCCGACGCCGCCGCGCCGCGCCCGACGCGCCCGCGCAGCTGGTGCAGCTGCGACAGGCCGAAGCGCTCGGCATGCTCGATCACCATCAGCGAGGCATTGGGCACATCGACGCCGACCTCGATCACGGTGGTGCTGACCAGCACCGCCATCACGCCGTCGACAAACAGGCTCATCACGGCTTTTTTCTCGGCCGGCGGCATGCGCGAGTGCAGCAGGCCGACCAGCACGTCGGGCAGGGCTTCGCTCAGCGCCTGGTGGGTCTGGGTGGCGTTGACCAGGTCGATGGACTCGCTCTCCTCGATCAGCGGGCAGACCCAGTAGATCTGCCGGCCTTCGGCGATCTGCGCCTGGATGCGGGCGATGACCTCGTCGCGCCGGGCGTCGCTCACCACCTTCGTCACGATGGCGGTGCGTCCGGGCGGCAGCTCGTCGAGCGTCGAGACATCCAGGTCGGCGTAGTAGCTCATCGCCAGGGTGCGCGGGATCGGCGTGGCGGTCATCATCAGGAGGTGCGGCTCCTCGCCGCCGTCGGTCATCTTGCTGCGCAGGGCCAGGCGCTGGGCGACGCCGAAGCGGTGCTGCTCGTCGATGATGGCCAGCGCCAGGTTCTTGAACACCACCTTGTCCTGGATCACCGCATGGGTGCCGATGACCAGGCCGGCCTCGCCGCTTTCGATCAGCGCCAGCATCTCGCGCCGCTCTTTTGTCTTCTGGCTGCCGGTGAGCCAGGCGGTCTTGATGCCCAGCGGCTCCAGCCAGCTCAGGAGCTTGCGGAAATGCTGCTCGGCCAGGATCTCGGTCGGCGCCATCAGCGCGCACTGCCAGCCGGCGTCGATGCAGCGGGCGGCGGCCAGCGCCGCCACCACGGTTTTCCCGGAGCCGACATCGCCCTGCAGCAGCCGGTGCATGGGGATGTCTTTTTGCAGGTCGGCCTTGATTTCGGCGCCCACCCGCAGCTGCGCGGCGGTCAGCTGGAAAGGCAGGCGTTCGAGCAGCTTCATTTGCAGGCTGCCCTGGCTGCCGCGCACGGCCGAGCCTCTCAGGGCCGGCGCCCGCATGGCGGCCCGCACGCGCCGGGCCTGCAGTTGCGACAGCTGCTGGGCCAGCAGCTCCTCGACCTTGAGCCGCTGCCAGGCGGGATGGCTGCGGTCTTCGAGCGTCTGCAGCGCCGCGTCGGGCGTCGGGTGGTGCAAAAACTGTAGCGCCTCACGCAAGGTGGACAAGCGCTGCGGCATGTTTTTGCTTAAAAGAGGCGCTGGAATGGTCTCGCTGAGGTCGGCCCGCGCCAGGCCGCTCAGCACCGCCTTGCGCAGGTAGACCTGCGGCAGGCCGGCCGAGGTGGGGTACACCGGCGTCAGCGCGCCCGGCAGTTCGCCGCCGGCCAGCTTGAAGTGCGGATGCATCATCTCGCGGCCCAGAAAGCCGCCCCGGAGTTCGCCGCGCACCCGCACCCGGGCGCCGACGCTCAGGGTTTTCTGGTGCGACGGGTAGAAGTTGAGGAAGCGCAGCAGGCAGGTGTCGCTGCCGTCATCGACCGTGACCAGCAGCTGGCGCCGCGAGCGGATCAGGATTTCGCTGTGCGTGACCTCGCCCTCGATCTGCACCACCTCGCCGTCGCGCGCATCGATGAGGCGCACGATGCGGGTTTCGTCCTCGTAGCGCAGCGGCAGGTGCAGCGCCAGGTCGATGTCGCGGCGCAGCCCGAGCTTGTCCAGCGCCTTTTGCGCCGGGGATTTTGCCGGCGCCTTGCCTGCAGGCCTGCCCGCCGGCGGGGCGGTTTTCGGCGCCGTTTGAGGGGCGGGAGCAGCCGGAAGCATCATGGGACAATTGTGCCTTCATGAAGACGAATTTCAGCCTCAGTGACTTTGATTTCACACTCCCTGACGAATTAATTGCTCAGCATCCGGCCGCCGAGCGCAGCGGGTCGCGGCTGCTCGACGGCCGGGGCGGCAGCATCGCCGACCGCCGCTTCGCCGACCTGCCCGAGCTGCTCCAGCCCGGCGACCTGCTGGTGTTCAACGACACGAAAGTCGTCAAGGCCCGGCTGTTCGGCCAGAAGGCCAGCGGCGGGCGGCTCGAACTGCTGATTGAGCGGGTGCTGTCGCCCGATGCCGAGGCCGGCCATGAGGTCGCCGCGCACATGAAGGTCAGCAAGAAGCCCTTGCCCGGCGCGGTGCTGCAGATGGACGGCGGCTTCAGCGCCACGCTGCTGGGCCGCTGGCCGGATGGCAACGGGCCGCTGTACCGCTTCAGGCTCAGCAGCGACCCGTATGCGCTGATGGCCCGGTTCGGCCATGTGCCGCTGCCGCCCTACATCAGCCACACCGATTCGGCCGACGACGAGCGGCGCTACCAGACCGTGTTCGCCAAAAACCCCGGCGCCGTGGCCGCGCCGACCGCCGCGCTGCATTTCGACGAGGCCATGCTGGCGCGGCTGGCGGCACGCGGCGTTGCCCGCGCCAGCGTGACGCTGCATGTGGGCGCGGGCACCTTCCAGCCGGTCAAGACCGAAAACATTGCCGACCACGCCATGCACTTTGAGCGCTTCGAGGTGCCCGCCGCCACGCACGAAGCCATTGCCGCCTGCAAGGCGCGCGGCGGGCGCGTGGTGGCGGTGGGCACGACGACGGTGCGGGCGCTGGAGTCGGCAGCGAAATTCGGCCCCGGCTGCGACGACACCAACATCTTCATCACGCCGGGCTTTGCGTTCCAGGTGGTGGACATGCTGCTGACCAACTTTCACCTCCCCAAGAGCACGCTGATGATGCTGGTGAGCGCCTTCTCGGGCTACGCGCACATCATGGGGCTGTACCGGCATGCGATCGAGGCGCGCTACCGTTTTTTCAGCTATGGCGACGCCATGCTGCTTGATCGATACACACCAAGTAAAGCGCTAAAATGATCGACATGAAACCCGCAAGCAACATCGTAACGCTGTCCAGCAAATACCAAGTGGTCATTCCCAGCGCGATACGCGAACGCCTGGAACTCAAGCCCGGTGCGCAGCTGACCTGGATCGAATTCGACGGTGCGGCGCACCTGGTGCCGCTCAAACCCGTCAGCACCTACCGGGGCATGGCGCGCGCCTTGAAAGACAGCGACATTCCCAGCGAGCCTGACCGCCTCTGATGCCAAACCGAGCCAAAGCTGGCGGCACCGCCTGGGTGACGCTCGATTCATCGTGCTGGATTGAATACCTGCGCGACACGCCACGCGCGGAACTTTTCGCAAGCGCGGCAGAAAATCCCGACCAGCTGATCGTGCCCATCGTGACGATTTACGAGGTCACCAAAAAACTCCACCGCGAAATCAGCCCGAAAGTCGCGGCCTATGCCGAAGCGCTGATGTGCCGGGGCCGCGTCATCGACTTTGACCTGCTGCTCTGCCGCGCCGCCATTGGCAGTGCTTTGCCCCTGGCCGACAGCCTGATTTATGCCACGGCGCAAACCCATGGCGCTATTTTATGGACGCAGGACCAGCATTTTGAAGGCTTAGCCGGCGTGAACTACTTTTCCAAAAACTGATGTTGACATTCGAACTCCTCAAGACCGAAGGCCATGCCCGGCGCGGCACCCTGACCCTGAACCACGGCGTGGTGCAGACGCCGATCTTCATGCCGGTCGGCACCTACGGCACGGTCAAGGGCGTGACGCCGCAGTCGCTGCACGACATGAATGCGCAGATCATCCTGGGCAACACCTTTCACCTCTGGATGCGGCCGGGGCTCGATGTCGTCAAGCAGTTCGGCGGGCTGCACAAGTTCGAGAGCTGGCACAAGCCCATCCTGACCGACAGCGGGGGCTTTCAGGTCTGGTCGCTCGGCGAGATGCGCAAGATTTCGGAGGAAGGCGTGAGGTTTTCCTCGCCGGTCAACGGCGACAAGCTGTTCCTGACGCCCGAGATCTCGATGCAGATCCAGACGCTTTTGAACAGCGACATCGTGATGCAGTTCGACGAATGCACGCCCTACGACACCAAGGGCCACATCACGACCGAAGGCGAGGCGCGCAGCTCGATGGAGCTGAGCCGGCGCTGGGCCAGGCGCTGCGAGGACGAATTCGCGAAGCTTGAAAACCCGAACGCGCTGTTCGGTATCGTGCAGGGCGGCATGTTCGAGAACCTGCGCCAGGAGTCGCTCGACGCGCTGGTCGAGATGGACTTTCCGGGCTACGCCGTCGGCGGCGTCAGCGTCGGCGAGCCCAAGGAGGAAATGCTGCGCATCATGGCGCACACGCCGCACCGCCTGCCCGCGCACAAGCCGCGCTACCTGATGGGCGTGGGCACGCCCGAAGACCTGGTCGAGGGCGTGGCTTCGGGCGTGGACATGTTCGACTGCGTGATGCCGACCCGCAATGCGCGCAACGGCCACATGTTCACCCGCTTTGGCGACCTGAAGATCCGCAACGCCCGCTACAAGACCGAGGAAGCGCCGGTCGACGGCACCTGCACCTGCTACACCTGCCGCAATTTTTCCCGCGCCTACATGCACCACCTGGACCGCTGCGGCGAAATGCTCGGCCCCATGCTGGCGAGCATCCACAACCTGCATTACTACCTCAACCTGATGCAGGAAGTGCGCGACGCGCTAGACGCCGGGCGCTTTGGCGAATTCGCCCATCAGTTCAAGGCCGACCGGCAGCGCGGCGTCTAAGCCATGAACATTGACCTGCAGCGCTTCGTCGACCGCTGGGCCGGTATTCCGCTGTGCGCGGCGGTGTCGGGTTTTGAAGCGCTCAGGCGCCGCTTCAGGCCCGCGCCGGCCACCCAACAGGCGCCACGCGCCATCGTGGTGATTTTGCTGTCCGAAATGGGCAGCCTGGTGCTGGCCAACGACATGTTCGCCCGGCTCAAGGCGCGCTACCCGGACGCGCCGCTGCATGCGCTGCTGTTCCGCAAGAACCGTGAAATCCTCGATTTGATGCGGCTGATGGACCCGGCGAACGTGCACACGGTCGATGACCGCTCGCTGGCCTCGCTGCTGTCCAGCCTGTGGCAGGCCATCCGGGCGCTGCGCCGGGCGAATGTCGACGTGGCGATTGACTGCGAGCTGTTCTCGCGCATCAGCAGCCTGCTGTCGTATGCCAGCGGCGCGAAGGTGCGGGTCGGCTTTCACCGCCACACGCAAGAAGGCCTGTACCGGGGTTCGCACATCAACCGGCCGGTGCCCTACAACCCCTACCAGCACATCAGCGCCCAGTTCCTGACGCTGGCGCGGGCCATCGACTCGACCGCCGTTCCGAAGTCCAAGCTGGCCGTGGTGGCCAGCCCCCGACCGCCGCCGCATGTGCAGCTGGATGCCGGGCTGGTCCAAGGTATTCGGCAGCGGCTGGCGCAGGACTTCCCCGCCATCGCCGGCAAGCCGCTGGTGCTGGTCTATCCGGGCGGCGGCATCCTGCCGATTCGCGCCTGGCCGCTGGCGGCCTACACCGCGCTGTGCAAGGGCCTGGTGGCCGACGGCTGCGCCGTGGCCGTCATCGGCCTGAAGGACGACCAGGCGCTGGCCCGGCAGCTGGTGGCACAAGTTCAAGCGAGCGTCAACATCGGTGGCGAGGGGGGTGATCAAGCGGACTCCCCATTCCAGCAAGGGCCGCGGGACTGGCTTCGCCAGACCGCAGGTGCAGCGGCCCCCTCGGGGGGCAGAGAGTTACACGAAGTGAACGAACGTGGGGGCCATATCATCGACCTGACCGGCTACACCCGCTCGATTTCGGAGCTGCTGGCGCTGTTCCATGTGGCGCGGCTGCTGGTCACCAACGACGGCGGCCCCGGCCAGTTCGCGGCGCTCACGCCGATCTGGACGCTGATGCTTTTCGGCCCGGAAACGCCCGCCCTGTATGCGCCGTTGACGCCCAAATGCCATTCGTTCTACAGCCAGTGGCCATGCTCGCCCTGCCTGACGGCCTACAACCACCGCACCTCCTACTGCGACGGCGACAACCAGTGCCTGAAGGTGATAGCGCCCGCCGCCGTGCTGGCCAAGGCGCGTGAATGCCTGGCGGCGGCCTGAAGACCCGAGCCGATGTCAAGACTCAGAACTTTTGCCGAAACGCTGGTCGGCTTCCTGCCCCCGCGCTTTCAGCAGATGCTGCGCTGGCGCTTCATCAAGTTCGGCATGGTCGGCGGCAGCGGCACGGTCATCAACATAGTGGTGCTGTACCTGGCGCAGGAGCATTTCCTGAGCAGCATCGCCGACTTTCACCAGCGGCTGAACTACTCGATCGCACTGGCCATCAGCGTGGCGACCATCAGCAACTTCTACTGGAACCGGCGCCTGACCTGGCGCGACCGCACCCGCAGCACGCCCCAGCCGGCGCTGCGGCTGTTCGTCAAGTATGTGATGGCCGCCGCGCTGTCGATCCTCCTGCAGTCGCTGCTGACCAAGTGGCTGGCGCTGCACCTGCACTACCTCCTGGCCAACGTGATCGCCATCGCCCTGGCCAGTGTGGTCAACTTCATCGCCAACGACCGATTGACCTTCCGCCGCCATCGCAAGGCCACGCCTTAATCCTTGATGCCCATGACCAGCCTCGACGACACCGCGCAACCCGCCCGCCGTTCCTTCCACCGGGTCTGGATCGGCCTGGCGCTGCTGGTGGCGCTAGCCTACCTGTTCGGCCTGGGCGGCGACCACATTCCGCGCAACGGCGACGAGCTGGTCTACGCCAACATTGCCCGCCTGACCGCCGCCAGCGGCCACTGGCTGCCGCTGCAGAGCGCCTGGGACTTCATGCGCAACACCAAGCCGCCGCTGCTGTTCTGGCAGGCCATGGCAGCCGGCGGCTGGGGTGAGCACTGGACGCTGCTGCGGCTGCGCCTGCCGAGCGTTGCCTACACCTGGGGCATCACGCTGATGGTGGCGCTGCTGGCCTGGAAAACGGTTCGCGGCAATGCGCCGGCTCTTGACGCCGCCACGGCAGAGCGGCAAAACCGCCACGCCATGACCATGGGCGCCATCGCCGCCCTCGTCTACCTGTCGTTCTTCACCACCTACCGCTACGGCCGGCCCTACCTGACCAGCGCGCCCGAGACCTTCTGGCTGTTCGGCGTGTTCTTTGCCCTGGCCTGGTCGCCCGCCCGGCTGTTGGCGTCAAGCTGGAAGTTCCCGCTGATCGCCGGCCTGGCCGTGGGCATCGGCTGCCTGTACAAGTCCTTCGTCATGGTGGTGCCGGTCGGCTTTGCGCTGGCGCTGTGCTACCAGGCTGTAGGATCAGACGTGGCGCCGTGGAGGATTTTCCGGCCCGGCATCGTCAGGGATGGCATCAAGGTGGCCGTGATTTGCGCGCTGGGCCTGGGAATTTTCGGCCTGTGGTTTGCCCTTGACCCGCAGCCGGGCGAGGTCTGGCGCGAGTTTGTCGTCGGCGAGAACGCCGGCAAGATGAACAATGCCCGGGGCTACTTCAAGACCGCCTTCAGCGGCGGCAGCGGCATTTTGACGATTTTGACGGGCTACTTCTCCAATGCGCTGTTCCTGCTGCCGCTGTCGATTGGCTGCTTCGTTGCCGCCTGGCGCGGCTGGCGGCAGCGCCAGGGCACGTCGCAAACCATCAGCCCGGCCGAAAAAATCATGTGGCTGTGGCTGCTGGCGCTGGCGCTGGTGTTCATGCTGCCGACCCAGCGCTCGACCCGCTACCTGATTCCGGCCATGCCCGCGCTGGCGGTGGTGATGGCGCTGTACTGGCAGCGCATTGGCCGCATCTGGTTCAGCCTGACGCTGATTGTCTGCATGGTCGGTTTGCTGGCGATGGGCCTGATCGGCTATGGCGCGGTGCGGGCCACGCAAAACCCGTGGATCTTGTCGCCGCTGTTCTGGCTTTACGTAGCGGGCGCGGCGTTGGCCTGCGCGGCCGGCGTGTTCAACAAGGCCTGGACGCGCCCGGTGGCCGCGCTGTCGGCGTTCAGTGTGCTGTTCGCGCTGGCCTGGGTGACCAACCCGTTCAATGGCGAACTGGGCCGCTTCAAACCGGAGACCAATGCGCTTCTCAAGGGCCAGACGGTGCAGGTGCCGAGCAATTTCAACGGCCATTTCGAGCGCTACGAGTTCATCATTCCTGGCGCCAAAATCGTGCCCTACTTCGCCGCCCAGCCAGTCGATTTCGCCGAGGTCGAAAGCTTGTTCAAGACCGGCCGCCACGTGCTGGTGCAGCGGCGCGTCGGGCAGGCGCCCTGCGCACGCTGCCGCATCATCGACGAGCGCTGGGACCTGCGTTCGCGCCAGGACGAGAATGATGGCTTCATGGCCGCCTTCAAGACGCCCGAGACCTACTGGTATGCCAAGGAATACCTGGTGGAGCCGCTGGCGCCCTGAAACCACCTCTGCCACGCCATCGGGTTGAAGGCGCTGCCCAGCCCGTTTTCATCAAGGAGTGAACCATGCAGTACCGCCGACTTGGAAAAAGCAACCTCAAGGTGTCCACGCTGTGCCTGGGCACGATGATGTTCGGCAGGCAAACGCCGCTGGATGCAGCGGCGAGCATCGTCGCCTCGGCGCGCGAGCATGGGCTCAACTTCATCGATACCGCCGATGTCTACAACCAGGGCCAGTCGGAGCGCGACGTGGGCCAGCTGCTCAAGGGCCAGCGCGATCACTGGGTGCTGGCGAGCAAGCTGGGCAATCCGGTAGGCAATGCCGTCAATCAAAGCCATTACTCGCGCCGCTGGCTGATCCAGCAAACCGACGCCATCCTGGCGCGCCTGCAAACCGACTACCTTGACATCCTTTACCTGCATCGCGACTACCACGAGGAGAACCTTGAGGAAGCGGTGCAGGCGCTGGGCGACCTGATTCGCGGGGGCAAGATCCGCAGCTTTGGCCTGTCGAACTTTCGCGGCTGGCGCATTGCCGAGGTGGTGCGGCTCTGCGAGAAGCTGGGCGTGCCGCCGCCCAGCGTCTGCCAGCCGTACTACAACCTGCTCAACCGGGGCCCGGAGGTGGAAATATTGCCCGCCTGCGGCCACTACGGCCTGGGCGTCGTGCCCTACAGCCCGCTGGCGCGCGGCGTGCTGACCGGCAAGTACCCGCCCGGCCAGCCCCCGGCCGAAGGCACCCGCGCCGGCAGCGGCGACAAGCGCATTCTGGAAACCGAATTCCGGGAGGAGTCGCTGGTGATTGCCCAGAAAATCAAGGCGCGCTGCGACGCCAAGGGCTGGGTGCCCGGCCAGTTTTCAGCGGCGTGGGTGCTGGCCAATCCGCTGGTCAGCGCCGTCATCGTCGGCCCGCGCACCCTGGCGCATCTGGAAGACGTGTACGGCGCGCTGGACCTGGTGCTCGACCAGGAAGACGAAGCCTTCATCGACGCGCTGGTCGTCCCCGGCCACGCCTCCACGCCGGGCTTCAACGACCCCGGCTATCCGTTTTTTGGCCGCCCGGTCTGAGTGGGCTGATTTCCTTGCGGCCAGCGGCAAGAACATCGCGGCGAGCGGACTCCCGCCGAACCCGCTCCACCCCGCGCCTTGCCGGGGCGACCGGCTTTCAAGACGGCAGGGCGCGGTGATCCGGTAAGTGCGCTGGCGCCCTGCCCGGCTCACCCGTCGTGCCGCAGGCGTGGCAGAACTTGGCAAAGGCGCTCTTGCGGGTCGTGCAGGCCTGGCAGCGGTCGAACAGGCCAATGCCGCAGTGCGGGCAAAAGTCGATTTCCGGATTCCTCAGGTCCACCGGCCGCTCGCAGCCGGGGCAGACGCTTTTGGACAGCCGGGCGAGCGCCGTGTCGTAGCTCAGCTCTTCCCGCCGCTGCGCATCGGGCAGCTGCTCGGCCAGCTTTTGCCGTTCCAGGTAGCGGTTCAGCGCGATGATGGCCTGCCGCCCGACCAGCACCGTCACCACGATGCCCACCAGATAGCGTATGTAACCGCCATAACTCGGCAGGTAAGGCACCAGTTCGACGAAAAAGACGAAACCGGCAAAGATGATGAAGCCCCAGCCGAACGGCCAGTAGGTGCTTTTGCGCTTTTTCATGAACAGCCAGCCGGCGATGACCAGCAACGGCAATGTCAGCGCCAGGCGGTACAGAAACACCCGCAGCTCGACGCGGCGGTAGTCGGCGTCGAGCCGCTTTTGGGCGGCGGCCTCCATCTCGTTCAGCCTGATGCGGTCGCGCTCGCCCGCCTGCCGCGCATCGAGCGCGGCCTGCTGCTGGGCTTCGACGGCCGCAGCGGCGGCGCGCTCCCTGTCCTTCAGGCCGTCCAGCGCGCGGGTGCGGGCCACCAGTTCGGCATCCTGGTCCGACAGCTGGGTGGCGCGGCGGGTGGACAGCCAGTTGTTGAAGGTTTCCCGTGCCGCCGCGCTGTCGGCCTGGGCGATGCGGCGTTTGAGCTGCGCCTGCTCAAGCGCCGTATCGGCTTGCTGACGCGCCGTTTCGGCCTGCTTGATCGCATTGCGCAGCGCGGCGCCGGCCGGCGCATCCATGAAGTCGTCCAGCGCCAGGGGCTTTTCCACCTGGGGCAAATCGCCGACCAGCGTGCCGCCCAGGCCGATCAGGAAGCTGGCGAACACCAAGGCCACCAGCCACAGGCCTCGGTGCATCCATTTTTCGGTCAGCCGCAAGGTCTTGCTCATGAAATCTCCTTTTTTCGTGGGGGTAGCGCACGCACCCGTTTTCGGGCCCGGCATGCATCCGAGAGGATTATTGCCGGGTTTACATTAAAAACAGGCTCTTGCGCAATAAGGGCGGGCGCAGTCAGCTATTTTTTTAATAGCATTTTAAAATACCGTCTTGTCGCCTGCCGTCGCAGACCGAATCGACCGTGGCGGTGTCGATCCGGTGGGCAAACGCTGGTCGCGGCCTGATGTGCCCGTCCCGCTACAAAAATCAGCCCGCTACCGATACCAGCGGCGCCTGGGTAGCCCGAAGGCCTCGTGCAGCGATGCTTACAGCCTCAGCAGGGCCGCCACCCGGGCCTGCAGCCGTTCAGGCCGGACATCGGCCGGGGCCAGGGCCGCGCCGGCATTCAGGCCGACCCGGCTGAACATGCCGCGCCGAAAAGGCCGCACCATGGCCACGCGCCGGCCGTTGACCTGCTCGACCCGGCTGAAGAACGACCCCCACAGGTTGGTCAGGGCCATCGGAATCACCGGCACGTCGAGCCCGTCGCGCGTGGCGTTTTCCAGAATCTTCATGATGCCGCCCCTGAACGGCTGGAGTTCGCCATCCTGGGTGATCCCGCCTTCAGGAAAAATCGCCAGCAGGCCGCCGCCCTGCAGCACCTGGGCGGCGGCTTCGAAAGCCGCCTCGTACGCGGCCGGGTCCTCGGCGCGCGGGGCGATCGGAATCGCCCGGGCCAGCCGGAACAGCCAGCCCAGCACCGGCATCCTGAAAATCCGGTGGTCCATCAGAAAGCAGATCGGCCGCGGACTGGCGGCCATCAGCAGCACCGGGTCGATGAAGCTGACGTGGTTGCAGGCCAGCACGGCCGCGCCCTGGGCCGGGATGTGCTCGTCGCCCCGGACCTGGAAGCGGTAGATGCAGCGCGACGCGATAAAGGCGATGAAGCGCAGCAAATACTCGGGCACCAGCATGAAGATGTAAAACGCCACCACCGCATTGGCCAGGCCGACGAACAGGAAAATCTGGGGAATGCTGAAATCGGCCTTGAGCAGCGCGCCGGCCGCCACCGCGCTGACGATCATGAACAGCGCATTGAGAATGTTGTTGGCCGCGATGATGCGGGCCCGGTGCGTGGGCTGGCTGCGCAGCTGGATCAGCGCGTACATCGGCACGCTGTACAGGCCCGCGAACAGGCTGAGCAGCGCCAGGTCGGCCATTACCCGCCAGTGCGCCGGCTGGCCCATGAAGCCGGCCACGCCCAGCAGGGGCGACAGGGGCAGGCTGCGGGAGGCGAAGTAGAGGTCGATGGCGAACACGCTCATGCCGATGGCCCCGAGCGGCACCAGCCCGATCTCGACATGACGCTTGCTCAGCACCTCGCACAGCAGCGAGCCGGTGGCGATGCCGATCGAGAACACCACCAGCAGCAAAGACGCCACATGCGCGTCGCCATGCAGCACCTCCTTGGCGAAGCTCGGGAACTGGCTCAGGAACACGGCGCCGAAGAACCACATCCAGCTGATGCCCAGCATGGAGCGGAACACCACCAGGTTGGTGCTGGCGAGCTTGAGGTTGCGCCAGGTTTCAGTGACCGGGTTCCAGTTGATTCTCAAGCCCGGATCGGTGGCGGGCGCCAGCGGAATGAACTGGGCGACGCCGCGGCCCGCCAGCGCCAGCGCCACGCAGGACACGGCCACATAATGCGGCCCCGCGCCAGGGACCGCCACCAGCAGGCCGCCCACGAGGTTGCCCAGCAAAATGGCGACAAACGTGCCCATCTCGACCATGCCGTTGCCGCCGGTCAGCTCGCGTTCGCTCAGCGCCTGCGGCAGGTAGGCGAACTTGACCGGGCCGAACAGCGTCGAATGCAGGCCCATCAGGAAGGTGCAGCCCAGCAGCACCGGCACCTGCACGGCGGCATCGCCGCTGAAAAATCCCACGGCGGCCACCAGCATGATCGCCACCTCCAGGTTCTTGACGAAGCGGATGACGCGGGTCTTCTCGAACTTGTCGGTCAGCTGGCCGCTGGTGGCCGAGAACAGCAGGAACGGCAGGATGAACAGCGCCCCGATCGCCAGCCCGGCCAGCGCCGGCGGCAGCCAGCCCACGCTGAGCTGGTAGGTCACCATCACGGTGAAGGCGAACTTGAACAGGTTGTCGTTGGCCGCGCCCGAGAACTGGGTCCAGAAAAACGGCGCGAAGCGGCGCTGCTTCAAGAGTGCGAACTGGTTGGGGTGGCCCGCAGCCGAGGGCGGCGCGGCCAGCGGGGCAGGGGCGGGCCGCGGGGTGGACAGTTGAACGCTCATGCCTGACTCCTCTTGTTGTGGACTTGCGGATTGGCCGCGCGGCCAGCGGGTGCCCAGCCCGCGGGATGTTGAACAGCGCCTCGGATTCTGCCTGGGTTTCCTGCCGGGGCGGGTGAATTTCGCACCGCATCGGCGGTGGGCGGCAAGGCAGGAAACAGCGTATGAAGCATGAAGTACGGCTCCTTTGAAGTGCAAATTTCTGAGTGTGCAAAAGCGCCGCTGCAACTGAGGGCAGTGTTTATGCAGTCGATTCCATTCAAGCCGCAAGTATCGATAATCGATACCATGAGCACCACCGCCGACCTTGTCGCTGTCCTGAAAAAAAGAACTCAAAGCGGCTCGGATGACCTATGCCGACCTGGCCATGGCGCTGGGCCTGGCCGAATCCAGCGTCAACTCAAGCTGGCCAAGACCTTCCGCTGGCGGCCGCACGGGCCGGTGATGGACTACTTCCGGGACAACGCCCTGCTGGATTATTTTTCCGGCGGCTTCAACGGCAGCGGCGAAGGCCTGCTGCTGGTGCACGGCGCCATCAGCCGAGGCCTGGCGCCCTCATTCATGGAGCGCATGCAGCGCGTGGCGCAGGACTTCGCCCAGCAGCACCAGGCCGACCAGAAGCTGGCCGACAAGGACCGCGAGGGCTACACCCTGCTGCTGGCGATGCGGAGCTGGGAGTTCGAGGCCTTCGCGGCCCTGCGGCGCTAGCGCGGTTTCAACTGGCTGGCAACAGCCAGGCTTGGCCTTGTTGCTCCTGAATTCATAGCTGCTTGCACAGGCACCGCCTGCGCTACAGCCTGTTTTGATCAGTAATTTAGCAAAATTCGTGGCTTTTCCCCGCTGGGGCAGTCCACGCCCGTCTTCACGCTGGCAGCCCGCCCGGAGTTTTCAATCGCGGGCGGTGAACACCGTCAGCACGCCGGTGTAGCCATAAAGGCGGTCGCGGGCGATTTCGCCGCCGGCGAAAAAGCCGATCAACGGCACGTCGCCCAGCGCCCGGCGCACGATCTGCAGCTCGGCGCTGGGGGCGCCGAAATGCGGCCCGCCCCGCCCGGAGCAGCTGACGTAAATTGCGCCGGCAATGCGCCGGGCTGGATGCGGCGCCGACTGCGCCTCGGGCAGGTTCAGCGCGCTTGCCACTGCGAGCGTCAGCTCTTCGGGCTCCAGCTCTTCCCGGATTTCGGCGCAGATGCGGATCAGGTCGGCGCGCGCCGCTTGCGCGTTGCGCTCGCAAAAGGCCAGCGTCATGCCCGCCTCCGGCACATCGGCAATCGCAATGCCTTGCCGCGCCGGGTCCAGCCCGATCAGATGGCGCACCATGACCTCGGCACCAAACTGGCCCGGACGCGGCAGCACCCCATCGTGGGTGCGGTCGGTGTCGCGGCTCAGCCCGACCAGCGTGGTGCGCACCCGGGCCAGCGCCTCGCGCGGCTGGTCGAGCGAGATGCCCAGATCGGCCAGCATCACATCCAGCGCGGGCTGGCCGTTCAGGGCCGTGACCACGTTGGCTTCGCAGGCGGTGATTTCGTAGGCAGGCGAGATCGGCCGGCAACCCTGCGTGACACGCGACATCAGGCCCATCGCGCCCGAAACGTCACGCGCAAACGCCACGCCGCTCAGCCCGCCGCTGAACACCCCGCAGGCCGCGCCGTGCCCCTTGAGGTTGCCGTGCCCGCTGAGCGCGAACTGCACCCGGCTGCTGCGGCTCGATGCCAGGCCGCCGAACACATAGCCGCTTTCGGTGCGCTGCGCCATCTCGCTGATCAGCTCGGCCACATCGGGGGTGGAAACGTCGGCATGGACCAGCGCGGTATGCGCCGTGAACAGGCCGCTGCGCGCCGGCGGGAGCGGCGACACGCCGGAGAACACGCGGTAGTGGTCGTGCGGCAGCTCGCACAGCATCACGGCCAGCGCGGGTTCGTCGAAATACTCCACATTGTTGGCCGCCACGCCAATGCCGACCGTGCCGCTCCAGTCGGTGATGCAGGGCAGCTCGGCACTCAGGTGATCCAGGATTTCCTGGGCATCGGCCGCATAGTGGTCGGTGATGTAGAGCAGCGCCAGCGTCGGCGCGCTGGCGTAGCCGGGCAGGGCCAGGTAGCCGCGCAGTTGCGCCAGCACCAGTGCGGCAGCCATCTGCCATTGCGGGTGGGTGGCATGACCGTAGGGGAAAAGCTTCATAGGATAAAAATAAACGAGTTGGCAGCCATTATCCGGGCCATGTGGCAAGCCGCACACACGCCGGACAAGCCAAATCCAGTCAGTCAGGCCGGCCAGAGCAGTGCGGCAGCGGGTCCAGGGTCTCCCTGGCGGGCAAGCGCGTCGCATGACGGCTGCCCCGCCTGCCGCCAGGCCAGGCTCAGCGTGTGGTCTTGCGGGCGCCCGCGGTGCCTGCCTTGCGTGCAGGCGCTGCCGGTTTGGACTTGGCCGCCGATTTGGCGGCGCCTGATTTGCCCGCCGCAGCCTGACGCGCCGGCGCCTTGGCCGGCGCTGCCTTGGGCGCTGCGCGAGCCGGCGTCTTGCCGGCGGCGGGCTGGGGCCAGGTGCTGCCCATCGCGGTGTTCATGGCCGCGCGCGCGCCGCCGGCCATGGTTTTGCTGGCGGTTTCAGCCATGCCGGTGGCCATGTCGGTCGCGGTCTTGACCGCATCCTTGGCCATGCCGGTGGCGATGTTCTTGGTGACATCCAGGGATGTTTTCTTGGCCACGTCCTTCATCGCCTCGGCGGCAATGGTCTGGAACTGCTGGGTCAGCGCGCCCCACCACTGCATCGGATCGACCACGCCCGGAGAAGCGGCCGGGGCTTGTCCCTTGCCGGCCTCGGGTTTTGCCTCGGTTTCGGCTTCGGACCCAGCATCTGCATTGCCCTTGCTGGCCTGGAACGCCGACGGCGGAATCTCCAGCCCCGGAAAACCTTTGGCCTTGTCGGCCTTGTCGGCCGTGCGCTGCGCGCCGCCAGCCATGCTGTCGCCGACCTTGAGCGTGAAGGCTTTGGCCATGTCGCCCATGTTGAAATTCATGCCCTTGAGGGTGGCAAGCGTCATCTTCTGCACCTCCAGCGCCTGAATCGTCGCCTTGAGCGCGGCCGCATTCTGGTCCAGCCAGAACTGCACCGCCTTGAGTTCCTGCACCCGCTTGTCCAGCTCCTCGACATTGAGCGTGGGCGCGATCCAGTTCCCGAGGCTGGGCAGCTGCGGCACGGCTTGCGTCGCGCTGCCGGCGGCCTGCTTGGCCAGGTTTTGCAAAAAGTCGAAACCGGGCACCAATTTGCCGAAATCGGGGAAGGAAGGAATGTTCGAGCTGCTCATTGAAGTGTCTCCTGGCGGGTTATGCACGATTGCATGGGTAGCAGGACCGCGCGCCCTTGGTCCTGCATGGGGAAAGGTGCCAAAGCCCCGGCACGCGCCATGATTGTGCAGCGTCGCCGCATCGCGTCAACCGGTTTTGATGATTTTGGCGGTAACGCCTGGGTATCTTTGTGTTGAATCGGCCAGCACATGCTTTTGCGTGCCCAAGGCAGCCATGGCCCTTTCCTGGTCTGCTCAGCATGCTTCCTATTCAATAGCAGCTCAACAGCGCAGCTGAGCGGCTTTCGACAGCCTTGAAAGCCCTGCCCGCAGCCCGAAAGCCGCCGGCATGGGGGCGGCGCGGCGCGCATTTCTTCAGCATTCAGAAATTGTGGTGTGGTGATCACTTTTTTCCTTTGTCTGCGTTGTTTCAATAAATTCTTGCCGCTGAACCAGTCTAGGAGAGGAAAAAAATTTGCCGACCGGTACAGCCGAGGAAATTGCGCTGCACGTGAAGCTTTTCACGCTTTTGGTTTTTGCGCGCGTCTGCGCAAAACCGATTGGCGCAAGGCCGCCAGAAACGCCGGGCCGTCGGCCGTCTGTCCGTTGTTGCCGGCCGCAAGGGGCCGGGCTTGCTTCACCCGTTCACGCGTGCAACCGTTCCCGCAGCAAGCCCTCTAAACTTCAGGCCATGAAAAGCCTTTTCCACCTTGCCTTCAACGTCACCCACCTGGACGAGGCGCGGCACTTCTACGGCGGCGTGCTCGGCTGCACCGAAGGCCGTTCAGCATCGACCTGGGTGGATTTCGATTTTTTCGGCCATCAGCTGTCGCTGCACCTGGGCGAGCCGTTCAAGACCGAGCGCACCGGACGCGTCGGCGACACGCTGGTGCCGATGCCGCATTTCGGCCTGGTCCTGGCGCTGCCGGACTGGCAGGCCATGGCCAGCCGCCTGCAGGCGGCGAAGACTGAATTCATCCTGCCGCCGCAAGCGCGCTTTGAAGGCCAGCCGGGCGAGCAGTGGACGATGTTTTTCTGCGACCCGTTCGGCAACCCGATCGAGCTCAAGGGATTCCGGTCGCTCGACACGCTTTATTCGGCCTGAGCGGCCCGGCCTTGACGCCGCCCGCCGGGCGGCCGATCCAGCGCCTCTAATCCTTCACCGGGGGCACGATCTTTTGCTCGATGGCGCCGAACACCGACTGCCCGTTCCTGCCCTTGACCTCGATCCGCAGGCTGTCGCCAAACTTCATGAAGCGGGTGGACGCCCTGCCGCTGTCCACGCTTTCAACCGCCCTTTTTTCGGCGATGCTGCTGTAGCCGTGGCGCCAGTCCTGGTTGCTGACGGCGCCCGAGCCGACGATGCTGCCGGCGCGCACGGCGCGGTGCCGGCAAAGATGCGCGACCAGCTGGCCAAAGTGAAACGTCATGTCGCCTCCCGCCTCGCACATGCCGACCTTGCGGCCGTTCCAGGTGGTCTGCAGCGTCAGGTCGAGCCGGCCCTGGCGCCAGGCGTCGCCCACTTCATCGGGCGTGATGGCCACCGGGCCGAAGGCGGTCACCGGTCTGCTCTGCACCATGCCCGCGCCACCGGCGCCGTCATCGGGCACCAGCCTGCGCAGCACGAGCCCGCTGGCCAGCATCAGCAGCCGTATGCCGTCCAGCGCCTCCTCGGGGCCGGCGCCCATCGCCATGTCGCCGGTGACGACGGCCAGCTGCGCCTCGAAGTCAATCCCCGAGGCCTCGCTGGCGGCCACCACGTCGTCGCAGGGGCCAATGAAGCTGTCGCCCGGGCCCTGGCGCATCAGCGGCTCGGCGTAACAGCTTTTCGGCAATTTGGACGCGGGCGTTTTCTGCAGGCGTTCCAGATGGCTGATGAACGCCGTGCCTCTGGCCCACTGGTAGGCGCGCGGCAGCGGCGCCATGCAGCAGGACGCATCGAACGGGAACGCATGGGGCGCCTTGCCGCTGTTGAGCAGCGCGTACAGGTCGCGCAGCTGCGGCGCCATGAAGCGCCAGTCGTCCAGCACCTGCTGCAGCTTGTTGGCAATGCCGGTCGCATAATGGGCAGTGGAAAGATCGCGCGACACCACGACCAGCTGGCCATCGCGCGAAGCGTCTTTATACGTGGCAAGTTTCATCAAATTCCTGAGTAAGTGGCCGGGCGATGCGTTCTGAGTTTCCCCCTGCCACGGCACGCCAGATTGTGCCGTGGCGCACCCTGGCCGTGCTGGCCGTGGTCGTCCTGCTGGCCCATGCTCTGGTGCTGCAGACCCGGCCGGCCCGCTTTGGCCCCGCGCCCGCGCCGGCATTGCAACGCCCACCCGCGTTCGCCACGCGCAGCATCGCCTTGCCGCCGCCAACGCCCGCCAGCCCGCCGCCCGCCCCGGCAGCGCCGCCTGCTTCCCCCGCCCCCCAACCGGCCGCCAAGGCGGTGAAAAAGCCCGTTCTCAAGAAAAAAGTGCCTGTGGCGCAGATCCCGCCTGCGCCACCAGCTATTGAATCAGTAGCAGAGCCGATTCAGCCGCCGGTCGCTGCCGAGGCGCCGCCGGAGCTGCCAGCGACTGACGGCACCCTATTCCCCGCTGCCGCCGACGCGCCCCAGGCGGCACCCGCCGACAGCCCGGCCGCGACCGCCGCCGAACCCGCCGCCAGCGCCCCGGCAGCGCCTCCCCCGCAACCGGAGTTCACTCCAGTGACCGCGATGGCACTGCCTGCAAGCGTGCAGCTTGATTACAAAATGACCGGCAGCGCCAAAGGCCTGACCTATCACGCCAAAGGCGAGCTGGTCTGGCTAAAGAGCGGCGACAGCTACAGCGCCAGCATGACGGCCAAGGCGCTGTTTTTAGGCGCGCGCACCCTGAGCAGCACCGGCCAGGTCAGTGAGCAAGGCCTGGCGCCCACCCGCTTTTCCGACAAATCGCGCAATGAAGTGGCCGCCCATTTCGAGCCCGAGAAGGGCCAGATCAGCTTTAGCGCCAACACGCCGGCCGTTCCCTGGACCCCGGGCGCGCAGGACCGGATGAGCGTGTTTTTGCAGCTGGGCGGCATGCTGGCGGGCAATCCGGCCGCCTTTCCCGTCGGGGCCACGATTTCCCTGCGCACGGTCGGGCCGCGCGATGCCGATACGTGGACGTTTCTGGTGGAGCGGGAGGAGCAGCTCAGCCTGCCCTTCGGCGACCTGGCCACCGTCAAGGTTTCGCGCCAGCCCCGGCGCGAGTACGACCAGAAGGTGGAGATCTGGTACGCGCCCGTGCTGAGCCATCTGCCGGTGCGCAACAGGATCACCCAGGCCAACGGTGATTTCGTTGACCAGCAGCTCAGTGCACTGAAGCGGCCCTGAGCGCGTTATAAGGGGGCGGCACCCTCGCCGCGCCATTTATCAACCATTTGTTCACCCCCTTGAAGTTGGCCCCGGCGAGGCCATCTGTGGACAAAGGAAACAACCCATGCAATTGCTTTACGACTCGGACTCTTTTGTGGTGGTGCAGATTCATGCGAATGCGCCTGAAGCCTCGGCACCCGCGCCGGCTGTTCCCGAAATGGCCCGCCACGGTTTTGAAATCGTGGACAAACGCTCCGGGAAAGAGGTCTACCTGGACGGCTCCTGGGCAGAAATGTTTCAGCAGCGCCTGAGCGCCTGGGCCCGGGACACCCCCACCCAGGAAGAGGTGGAGGAAACGCTGGAAGGCTACAGCGGCCTGGCGAACACGACCATTTCGCTGCACTGAACCTGCAGCCGGCAGGGCCGCCCGATGAAACCCGCGACCAGCCCAGCCTGCGCCCTTGCCATTCAACATCCGAGGGTGTCTTGGCTTCGCCTGGCCGTCAGCACGGCTCTGCAGTTTCGCGCCTGATCCGGGGCTGAAATGGAAACTGGATTACTCCGCCGCCTCGATCGCGCGGGGTTTTTTTAGGTAAAGCCAGCGGAACACCGCCTCGGTCAGCAGCAGCACGGCGGCCAGCCGTGTGACGTGAAAAGCCGTCACCACCGGCACGCCCAGCTGCAGCACCTTGGCGGTGATGGACATTTCGGCAATGCCGCCCGGCGACGTTCCCAGCAGCAGCGTCGCCCAGTGAATCTCGGTGAGGCGCGCCAGGCCCCAGGCAAAGGCGGCGCACAGCGCGATCATGCCCAGCGTGGCCAGCGCCACGGAAGCCAGCCAGCGCGGCGCCAGGTGCATGAAGGGGCGGGTAAAGCGCACCCCCAGACTGATGCCGATGGCCAGCTGCGCCGCATTCGTCAGGCCCTGCGGAATGGCCGACAGCGTCACGCCCGAGGCCGTCAGCAGCAAGGCCACCAGCAGCGCGCCGATGAACCACGGGTTGGTTCGCTCCAGCTTCACCATGGCCCAGCAGCCCAGGCCCGTCAGCAGCCCCAGCAGCGCCAGCCCGGCGCCGTTGACGATGCGCGGACCGGGCACCGTGGCATCGAGCCCCTGCAGCCCGGCCCACTGGAAACCAAAGGGAATGATCAGCGTCACCAGCAGCACCCGCAGGCTGTGCGCCGAGGCGACCAGCTCGGTCTGCGCCCCGTGGCGCTCGGCCATCAGCGTCATTTCCGAGGCGGCGCCGATGGGCGCGGCAAAGTAGGTGGTGGTCCGGGACAGCCCCGCGACATGAAAAAGGCCAGGCCCGTGGTGCACCCGGTGCAGCCAGGCGCCGAATCCGAAGCCCAGCGCCAGCGCCCAGGCGATATTGAGCGCGATGGCCCACCACAGACCGGCAACCAGCGCCACTACCTGCGGCGTGAAATACAGCCCCAGGGCGCAGCCGATGGTCCACTGGCCGGCGTTGCGCAGCAGCGTCGAGCTGGCGGTGGGCGCGCCGGTCATCGACACCAGGGCGGTGGCCACGAGCGGACCGATCATCCAGGGCAGCGGCGTTCGCAGCAGGACGCACAGGCTGGCCGCCGCCCACGCGAGCAGCAAGGTCAGGCCGCAGCGCACGGCAAGGCCCTGCAAAAAAGACTGAAGGCGTGGGTGAGCAGAAAAAGACATAAAAAAGCCGGCAGCCCTTTGCAGCGCATGCAAAACCTGGCCAGCCGGGCAGAAACGAAAGAAGGCCTTAGTATCCACCGATGCGCCTTTCCACCCATTTCTTCCCGTCTTGTGTCCCTGCCCTGGTTCTGGCCACTGCCTCGGTGCTGCTGGCAGGCGGCTGTGCCGGCCGGCCCGAGCTGCCCATCCTGGAGCAGACTGGCAGCCGGGCCGCCGCGCAAACCGCCCTGCGGCTCGATGCGCTGCTGCCCGCCGATGTGCTGCTGGTCGGCGAGCAGCACGACGCGGCCGACCACCACCGGATCGAGCAGGAGATCGTCTCCAGCCTGGCATCGCGCGGCCAGCTGGCGGGGCTGGCGCTGGAAATGGCCGAAGTCGGCGTGAGCACCGCCGCGCTCAAGCCCAGCGCCACCGACGAGCAGGCGCGGCGGGCGCTGAAATGGGACAGCCAGGCCTGGCCGTGGCCGGCCTACGGCCCGGCGGTGATGACGGCCGTGCGCGCGGGCGTGCCGGTGCTGGGCGCCAATTTGCCGCGCGCCGAGATGGCCGACAAGATGAATGACGACAAGCTGGACGCGCAGCTGCCCGGCCCGGCGCTCAAGGCCCAGCAGCAGGCCATTCGCATCGGCCACTGCGGCCTGCTGCCCGAAAGCCAGATCACGCCGATGACGCGCATCCAGATCGCCAAGGACATCACGATGGCCGCCACGGTGTACCAGCTGGTGGTCGCGGGCAAGACCGTGGTGCTGCTGACGGGCAACGGCCACGCCGACCGCACCCTGGGCGTGCCGCAGCACCTGCGCGCCGACCTGAAGGCCAAGTCCCTGCGTTTGCGCGCGGGCGATGCTGGCGCCACCGACCGGCCCGAGGCCTTTGACAGCGTCTGGCCCACGCCCGCGCTGCCGCCCGCCGACTACTGCGCCGGGTTGAAGGCGCGGTGGCCCGGGCCCGCGCAATAAGCGGCCGTCAGGGATGCGGCGCCAGGGCCCGCGCCCATGGCCAAGCGCCAAGCGCCAGGGCACCTTGGTTTGAGCAGCCACTCGTTTCGGGCATCAAACAGGCGGTTGGCGCAGTCAGGGACTGCGCGAGCAGCTATGAATTCAATAGCTAACGCTGCCATGGAAACTTAGCATCCCCAGGTTTCTCAAGTCACTCAGGCATGCTTGCAAATGGCATCGCCCACCACGTCCACCATGCGGTCGACGTGCTCCTTTTCCACGATGTAGGGCGGGCAGACCACGATGTTCTCGCCGGCGGGCCGCACCAGCACGCCGTTGTGAAAGCACGTCATGAAGATGTCGTAGGCACGCTTGCCGGGCGCGCCAGCCACGGGCGCCAGCTCCACCGCCCCGGCCAGCCCGAGGCTGCGAATCCCGACCACGTTGGGCAGGTCCTTCAGCCCGCCGTGCAGCGCATCGCCCAGCACTGCGCCCATCTGGCCGGCGCGCTCGAAGAGATTTTCCTGCTTGAACAGCTCCAGGGTGGCGATGGCCGCCGCGCAGGCCACCGGATGGCCCGAGTAGGTGTAGCCATGGAAAAACTCCACCGCATAGTCGGGGCTGTTGGCGTTGGCGTCCATCATGGCGCCGTAGATGCGGTCGGTGCAGACCACGCCGCCCAGCGGAATCACGCCATTGGTGACGCACTTGGCGAAGGTCAGCATGTCGGGCACGACGCCGTAGTAGTCGGCGCCGAAATTGCAGCCCAGCCGGCCAAAGCCGGTGATCACCTCGTCGAAGATCAGCAAGATGCCGTGCCTGTCGCAGATTTCGCGCAGGCGCTTCAGGTAACCCTTGGGCGGCAGGTACCAGCCGGCGCTGCCCGCCACCGGCTCGACGATCACCGCGGCGATGTTGCTGGGGTCATGCAGCGGCAGGATGCGGTTTTCCAGCTCCGCAGCCAAGTCTTCGGCCCATTCGGGCTCGACACCGTTGATGAAGGCGTGCTTGACCGGGTCGTGGATGAAACGCAGGTGGTCCACCCGGGGCAGCAGCGCCGAGCCAAACACCTTGCGGTTGGCCGGAATGCCGCCCACGCTCATGCCGCCAAACCCGACGCCGTGGTAGCCCTTTTCGCGGCCGATGAACACATTGCGGTGGCCTTCGCCGCGCGCGCGGTGGTAGGCCAGCGCCACTTTCATCGACGTGTCGGCCGCCTCCGAACCCGAATTGCAGAACAGCACCCGGTTCAGGTCGCCCGGCGCCATGGCGGCGATCATTTCGGCCGCCTGGAAAGCCTGGTCGTTGCTGGCCTGGAAGGCGGTGGCGTAGTCCAGCGTGTCGAGCTGGCGCTTGATGGCCTCGTTGATCGGCTTGCGGTTGTGCCCCGCGCCGACGCACCAGAGGCTGGAGATGCCGTCGAGGATCTGGCGGCCGTCGTGCGTCGTGAAATGCATGCCGTCGGCCGCCACGAAAATGCGCGGGTCTTTTTTGAAGCTGCGGTTGGGCGTGAACGGCAGCCACTGGTGGTCCATGTTGAAGGTCGGGTCAGCCATGTCGGGTCTCCTGGGGCATTAAAAGCACAAATGGGCGAATGGGCGAATGCGGGATCAGCTTGCATTCTGGCACCCCTGGCCCGGGCATGTGGCGCAAAACCGGCGCCCGGGGCGGCCATCGAAGACCACCTGCGACAATTCACGCCCTATGAACCACGCTTATATCCTGACCCTGTCCTGCCCCGACCGCAGGGGCATCGTGCATGCCGTTTCAGGTTTCCTGTTCGAGCATGGCGGCAACATCGAGGAAGCCGCGCAGTACAACGACCACGGCACGGGCCTGTTTTTCATGCGGGTGCAGTTTGCCTGCGACCGGCTGACGCATGGCGAGCTGTCCAGCCGTCTGGCCCTGTTCGCCGAGCCTTTCGGGATGAGCTGGAAGCTGCATGACACCACGCAGCCCATGCGCACCGTCATCCTGGTCAGCAAGGAAGGCCATTGCCTGAACGACCTGCTGTTTCGCTGCAAGTCGGGCCTGCTGCCGCTGGACGTGCGGGCCATTGTTTCCAACCACCGCGACTTCTACCAGCTGGCGGCCAGCTACAACATCCCGTTTCACCATCTGCCGGTGACGGCGCAGGGCAAGGCGCAGGTCGAGGCCCGGCAGCTGGAGATCATCGAGGCGGAAAGCGCCGAGCTGGTGGTGCTGGCGCGCTACATGCAGATTTTGTCGAACGACCTGTGCCAACGGCTGGCCGGCCGCGCCATCAACATCCACCATTCTTTCTTGCCCAGCTTCAAGGGGGCCAAGCCCTACTACCAGGCGCATGACCGGGGCGTCAAGCTGATCGGCGCGACCGCGCACTACGTGACGGCCGACCTGGACGAAGGCCCGATCATCGAGCAGGACGTGGCCCGCGCCGACCACAGCAAAACCGTGGAAGACCTGACCGCCATGGGCCGCGACACCGAGAGCCAGGTGCTGGCGCGGGCGGTGAAATGGCACAGCGAGCACCGGGTGATGCTCAACGGCCACAAGACCGTGATTTTCAAGTAGAGATGGACCCCCACGGTCGCTCACTGCGTGTAGCTTCCTGCCCCCCAAGGGGGCCGCTGCGCCTGCGGTCCGGCATAGCCGGTCCCGCGGCCCCTGCTTGCAAAGAGGTGAGCCCCCACGGTCGCTCACTGCGTGTAGCTTCCTGCCCCCCGAGGGGGCCGCTGCGCCTGCGGTCCAGCACAGCCGGCGCCGCGGCCCCTGCTTGCAAGGAAACGCCGGCCTTGCTGCGCGTGCTGTCCACTGCCCGTTGACTGACATGGCTATTCCCAAGCGCATTCCGCCGATCCAGTGCTTGCTGACGTTTGAAGCGCTGGCGCGGCTTCGCAGCGTCACGCTGTCGGCCGAGGAGCTGTGCGTCACGCCCAGCGCGGTCAGCCACCGGGTCAAGCAGCTGGAGCAGATCATCGGCACCAAGCTCTTTGGCCGGGCCGATTTTTCATTGACCACCGAGGGCAGCGAGTACCTGGCCCATGTGCGCGAAGGGCTGGCGACGCTGCAGAAATTTCCCGGCGCGGCCAGCCAGAGCGCCGCGCCGGGCAAGCGCAAGCTGCGCCTGGCCGTGACGCCGACCTTCGCCCGCTCGATTTTGATTCCGCGCCTGCGCCAGTTCACCGACGCCTACCCCGAGATCGACCTGACGCTGCAGGTGTCGATTCCGCTGCTCGACGTGGTGGCCGAGGACACCGATTTGCTGGTGCGCTTCGGCACCGGCCGCTATGCCGACCTGGAGCATGTCTGCCTGCTCACCGACGAGGTCACGCCGCTGGCCTCGCCCGCCTTCCTGCGCGAGCGCGGGCCTTTCGAGGTGGCGGAAAACCTGCTCGGCGAAAGCCTGCTGCGCTCGCCGCTGGAGCCGTGGCGCCCCTGGTTTGCCGCCAACGGCCTGGACTGGCCGGAGCCGCTGGAGGGCTCGCAGTTCAACGACATCGGCCTGATGTGCGACTGCGCGGCCGCCGGCATGGGCATTGCGCTGGTGCGGCTCAAGCTGGGCGCGCCGTGGCTGGAAAACGGCTCGCTGGTGCGGCTGGGCACCCAGGCGATATTTACCCGCAAGGTCGCCAGCCCGCATGCGCATTACCTGTGCTGGCGCACCGGCACGATGGACCGCTGGGAATGCGCAGCGTTTGCCGACTGGCTGCGCAAGAGCATGGTGTAAGGACGGCGGATTCCCTGGCGCGGAGGCTGCTGGCGGCCTGGCAAGGAACGCCAGGCACTGCTTCAGCAGAAATCAGGTCAAATCGGCCTGTGGCGCATACGGAGCGTGCGCAAGCAGCTATCAATAAAGTAGCAATTTAGTCTTCCGGCACTTCCGCGAACAGCTGCGCCGCGCTGACTTCCAGCGCCACGCTGGCCAGCGTCACCGCCTCCCCGCGGGCGAACGGGTGCAGCACCCACAGGCCGTCGGCGCCTTTGCGGTAGCCATCGGTGCTGCGAGTGTCCAGGTCGATCAGCAGGAATTCCTCCAGGCTGGGCAGGCTGCGGTAGTGGCTGAATTTCAGTCCCCGGTCATAGGCGGCGGTGCCGGGCGAGAGCACTTCGGCGACCAACTTGGGCTCGGCATTGACCATGGCGCTGGCCAGATCGAGCAGGCTGCAGGTGACCAGCACGTCGGGATAAAAATAACCGTTGGCAGCAGCGACATGCAGGCGCATGTCGCTCATGTAAGTGCGGCACGGGCTGCCGGCAAGGTGCTGGCGCAGGGCAAACGCCAGGTTCATGGTCACTGTCACATGGCGGTCTTCAGCGCCGGCCATGGCGAAGGCTTCGCCGCCCAGGTATTCATGGCGCTCCGGCTGCGCGACCTCCCAGGCGAGGTAGTCGGTGGCGGTGAAACCGGACTTTTGTGGGGCGTTTCCCATGGCGATGTCCTTTGCGTGCGGCATGCACTGCCCATTATGAAGCGCTGCGGCCAGGTGGCTTTTCACACACCTTGTTAAAAATCTTCACCCCCAACCAACGCGCCCTGGCATAAAGTCTGGTGTCATTCCCAGGAAAGCCCGCCATGAACGCACCCGCCACGCCAGAACAGATGTCCGCCCTGGAACGCGCCGCCCGCCAGGACGAGGTGGTCGGCGCCCTGCAACAAGTGCTGCCAAAACACGCCCTGCTCTGGAACGCCGAGGACACCACGCCTTACGAATGCGACGGGCTGACGGCCTACCGCCAGCGGCCTTTGGTCGTCGCGCTGCCCGAAACCTATGCCGAGGTGCAGGCGGTGCTGAAAACCTGCCATGCGCTGGATGTGCCGGTGGTGGCGCGCGGCGCGGGCACTGGCCTCTCGGGCGGGGCCATGCCGCACCGGCTGGGCGTCACGCTGTCGCTGGCCAAGTTCAACAAGATCTTGAAGATGGACGCCGCCAGCCGGACCGCCGTGGTGCAGGGCGGCGTGCGCAACCTGGCGATCTCCGAGGCCGCCGCCAAGTACGGCCTCTACTACGCGCCCGACCCGTCGAGCCAGATCGCCTGCACCATCGGCGGCAACGTGGCCGAGAACTCGGGCGGCGTGCACTGCCTGAAATACGGCCTGACGGTGCACAACGTGCTCAAGGTCAGGGGCTTCACCATCGAGGGCGACGAGGTCGAGTTCGGCGGCGATGCGCTGGACGCGCCCGGCTACGACCTGCTGGCCCTCCTCATCGGCAGCGAAGGCATGCTGGCCGTTACCACCGAGGTGACGGTGCGGCTGATTCCGAAGCCGCAGCTGGCGCGCTGCATCATGGCCAGCTTCGACGACCTGCGCAAGGCCGGCGACGCGGTGGCCGGCGTGATTGCCGCCGGCATCATTCCGGCCGGGCTGGAGATGATGGACAAGCCGATGACGGCGGCGGTCGAGGATTTCGTGCATGCCGGCTACGACCTGAGCGCCGAGGCCATCTTGCTGTGCGAAAGCGACGGCACCCAGGAAGAGGTGGAGGAGGAAATCGGCCGCATGAGCGCGGTGCTGCAGCAGTACGGCGCCACCGCGATTGCCGTCAGCCAGAACGAGGCCGAGCGGCTGCGCTTCTGGAGCGGGCGCAAGAACGCCTTTCCGGCCTCGGGGCGCATCAGCCCCGACTACATGTGCATGGACTCGACCATTCCGCGCAAGCGCCTGGCCGACATCCTGCTGGCGATTGCCGACATGGAAATCAAGTACGGCCTGCGCTGCGCCAATGTGTTCCATGCCGGCGACGGCAACCTGCATCCCTTGATTTTGTTCGACGCCAACGATGCCGACCAGCTGCACCGCTGCGAGCTGTTCGGCGCCGACATCCTGGAAACCAGCGTGGCCATGGGCGGCACCGTGACCGGCGAGCACGGCGTGGGCGTGGAAAAGCTCAACTCGATGTGCGTGCAGTTCTCGCCCGAGGAAAATGAGCAGATGTTCGGCGTCAAGCGGGCGTTCGACCCCAAAGGCCTGCTCAACCCCGGCAAGGTGATCCCGACGCTGAACCGCTGCGCCGAATACGGAAAGATGCTGGTGCGAAGCGGCAACATTTCACATCCCGACCTGCCCCGCTTCTGACATGAAGTCCGTCAGCGCCCTGCCTGTCCCATCAAAACGCCGCAGGGGGAGCCCATGACATGAACGCCTTGCGTGGAATGACCTGGCTGCTGGTTTTTCAATCCGCGGGGGAATTGCTGGTGCGTGGCCTGGGGCTTCCCCTGCCGGGCCCGGTGGTCGGCATGGTGGTGTTGCTGTTCGCCCTGCGCTGGCCCGCCGTTCAGGTGCCGGTGGCCGCCTGCGCGGGCTTTTTGCTGTCCCACCTCTCGCTGCTCTTTGTCCCGGTGGGCGTGGGCGTGATGACGCACGTGGCGCTGGTCAGCCAGTTCGGGCTGCGGATGCTCGCCGTGGTCGTGCTGTCCACCCTGGCCGGTTTGTGCGTGACGGTGCTGACTCTGCATCTGCTGCGCGACCGGGACCATGACCACAATCATGAAAGCGGCCCGACTGGCCCCGCCGGGTCCCCTGGCAGGGGGCCGATGAAAGATGCCGATGGCTGATTTTGTGCAGTTATGGGTCTATCTGTCGGCAACGCCGCTCTTTGGCCTGACCGCCACGCTGCTGGTGTACGTGGTTGCCCATGCCGCCTACCTGCGCACCGGACAGGCGCCGTGGGCCAATCCGGTGCTGTGGTCGCTGGTGGTGCTGGCCTGCACGCTGCTGGCCACCGGGGTGCCCTACCCGACTTACTTTGCCGGCGCCCAGTTCATTCATTTCCTGCTCGGCCCGGCCGTGGTGGCACTGGCCTGGCCGCTGTGGCTGCGCCGTGCCGAGTTGCGCCGGCGCTGGGGCCGCTTGCTGGCCGCCGCGCTGGCGGGCGGCAGCGTGGCGGCTGGCGCGTCCCTGGTGCTGGGCTGGCTGTTCGGCCTGCCCGAGGCGCTGATTCTGTCGCTGGTGCCCAAGTCCGTCACGGCACCGGTGGCCATGGGCATTGCCGAGCAGATCGGCGGCATTCCCGCCCTGGCAGCCGTGTTTGCGGTCATCACCGGGCTGGTCGGCGCGCTGTGCGGCAAATACCTCTTTGCCGCCCTGCGCATCCCGACCGACACCGAAGAAGGCTGGGCGGCCCGGGGATTTGCGCTGGGCACCGCGTCGCATGGCCTTGGCGCGGCCCGCGCGATGCAGGTCAATTCCGATGCCGGCGCGTATGCAGGCCTGGCGCTGGGATTGCAGGTGGTGCTGGCGTCGCTGTTGATTCCGCTGGCTTTCAAGCTGTTCTGAACCGCCAGGGAAAAGCGCGATGAGGCGTGAGTAAAGCCCCAGGTTGCGCCAGGGCTGAAACGGCGGTTGCGCTGGTTGGTGGCCCCTTCGCATCAAGACCGTCGTCAGGGGCCAAATCAACCGGTTGCTACTAAATTAGTAGCAATCTATCAAGATGGGGTGTGCGCAAGAGCCATTATTTTCATAAATAAAGGGTTACGCGGCCTGCAGGCCGGATTTGGGCAGGGCGGTCGGCCTGTTGCCGGCAGCGCCTTGCGTGCCGAACACGATGTCGCCCGACAGCTGACCGCCCTCTTCAACCACCAGCTTTCCATAGCGAATGGTGCCCGTGACCTTGCCGGTGGCGTAGATCACCAGCTTCTGGCGCACGTTCAGGTTGCCGTCGAATTCACCGCGGATTTCGGCGATATCGATTTCAGCCGAGCCCTTGAACGCACCCTGCTCTGCAATTTGAATGACGCGCGAATTCATCGTCGCTTCCACCGTGCCCTCGACCACCAGCGTGTCGCAGTCGGTGATTTCAACGCCTTTGAGCTTGATGTTCGGGCCAACCGTCAGCTTGCTGCCGCCGCCCTCGCCCCCGGCCGGCGCTGCGCCATCATGGCCGGGCACCCGGGCCATCAAGGGCTGGCTCGACGGCTGGGAGGCCGGGCTCAGCGGCCCCGATGCGGTGCTGCCGGACCCTGGGTAGCTGTTGACGCCGCCTGGGCGCACACCGGTCGTTGGAATTTCATTTTCTCGCTTGCCAAAAAACGGTGTTGCCATTTTCATTTCCTTAAATCCACCATGGTACGTGGCGAAACAACGCATAAAGTCCAGTGTTTTGCAATAGAGGTAACCAATTAATATCGGTTTCAGACGACCTGTTTCGAGCAAAAAACAACACTCTTCGGCAATTGCCGCGCCTCAGTCCGCCCATGCAGGCCTGCCTGGGTCAGGGCACTGGGCGGTAAGCCGCGCCGCGGCTGGCAGCGCGTTGGCCAGGTCGCCTGCCGCAGGCATCCGCTTCCTGGACCTTTTCGGCGGCCGGCGCGGAATCGGGGGAGTAGTCGCCCGGCACGATGTCGCAGGCGGCCGTCAAGGCACTGGTCATGCAAACCACCCGCAGGGGCGGCCAGGGAAGCGGGGCGGCGCTGCCACGGCCTTCGTTCTGCCGCATCGCCTGATACGCCAGCGTGCGCCGGACAGACAGGCTTTCCTGCATCCCCCGGGAAACCTGGCGCGGGTCCAAAAGACTCAGCGCCTTGGCCGGCTCGCCGGCCGCAAAAGCCGCATCGGCGGCAATCAGGCGGAAATTTTGCCGGTCCACCCAGTCCACGTTGGCCCCATGCAACGCGTTGTTCAAATCCGTGGCTGCCGCGTCCCGCCTGCCGAGTTGCTGCAGGACATGGGCGCGCAGCACCAGCAGCGGCGGGTGCATGCCCGCTTCACGAATCGCGTTGTTGACCATTTGCTCGGCCTGCGGCCAGTTTTGCTGCCGCAGCACCAAACCCAGCAGCTGCAGATGGTGGGCCAGCAGGTCCGGGGCGTAATTCAACCCCTGGCGCGCCGCCGCTACCGCGTTAGGGGTGTCACCCGCCGCAGCCGCGGTGTTGGCCTGGTCGAAATACCGGAAGGCAAGGTGCTCGCGAATCATTTTTTGCCTGGCCGACAAGGCATTGGCCTTGTCCCGGCTGGTGGCGGCCCTGCCCGCAACGATTTCCGAGGCGACGGCATCGGCTTCCTCCAACTGACCGTTTTCGGTCAGGGCATACACCAGCAGCGCACGGTAAGCCGGATTGCAGGGGGACAGGCGGACGGCCTCGCGCGCTTCGTTGGCGGCAAAGGCATGGTCGCCCTGGCTGCTGGCCGTGTAGGCCGCATCGGCAAAGGCATAGGCGGACTCGGTCCGGCGCGTGCCGGCGGGACTGCCCGCGCGCCGGTTGGCCGGCTCGGGGGCCAGGGGCGCAGCCGCCTCGGAATTGGCCTTGCCCGCCGACGGCAGCTGGGCCACGGCGGCAGC
>JAQGLT010000010.1 GCA_028292745.1 Polaromonas sp.
CGAAATCGCAGTGGACAGGTACTGCGATCCACCGATGGCATCGGGCCCAGTCAATCCTTTGTAAACATGGCGGATTCATGCGTCTTATTTTAAAAATCAAAGAACACGCGCGTCATTTCGCAACCAGTTGAATCGACAGCGAATGACTGGCCTGAACGCAAATTGAATGATCCCCTGCACTCTTAATTGATAAGTTGATAAGTTGATAAGTTGGTGAGTTTTAACAAAAGGAGACTTGAATGAAGAAGCGTTTTAAAAAGATGGCCATCCCGACACGGTTGGCGGCAGTTGTCGCGCTGGGGACAGGCGTGCTGGCAGGTTGCGGAGGAAGTGACAGCTTGCCAGGCGCACAGAACACCCTGCCGGCGGGCCTGATCCAGCATAGCGTCGTGGTCTATCCGGCCACTGCGCCTGGCGCCGGCAATACAGCCGCCAGCCAGGATCTGTTGACGGGCGGCCTGGGACGCACCGGGCTTGGCGCGGCAGCGGCTCCAGCCTATGCCAACCCGCTGGCACCCACCGCGCTTGAACTGCGCCGCAACGCGATTTTCAGCAATTACCGCGGCTTGGTCGATGTCACTGCCAACGGCGGCTACGGCACGCTCTACGGCCCCAATGTCAACAACAGCGGCACGGCAACAACCAGTGAAGGGCTGATTCCCGGACGTGAATACATCGCGACGCTGGATGACGGCACAGGCCGCAAGCAGGTGGCCATTGCCGTGCAGGTGCCTGACAGTTTTGACCAGAACGCCCCTTGCATCGTGCTTGGCCCTTCATCGGGGTCGCGCGGCGTCTATGGCGCAGTGGGCGCGGCAAGCGAATGGGGCCTGAAGCGCGGATGCGCCGTGGCGCTGACCGATGCAGGCAAGGGAATTGGCCTTCATGACCTGAGCGACGACACCGTCAACCGCATCGACGGCACCCGCACCACCCGGGCCAATGCCGGCGCGCTGAATTTCTTTGGCGCCAACATTACCGAGGCCGCACGCTCGGCCTACAACGCGTTGTTCCCCAACCGCATAGCGCTCAAGCAGGTGCATTCGCAGCTCAATCCCGAAAAGGACTGGGGCAATGACACCCTTGCCGCAGCCCGCTATGCGTTGTTTGTGCTGAACGAGCAACATGGCAGCGGCTTGGCCTCGCTACGCTTTGATGCCGGCAACACCCTCATCATTGGGGCGTCCGTGTCCAATGGCGGCGGGGCAGTGCTGCGCGCGGTCGAACAGGACACCAGCGGCTTGATCGATGGCGTGGTGGCGAATGAACCCAATCTCCAGCCGGCAAGCACGACAGGCTACGGCATTTCAGTGGGCGGCGTGGCCGTTACCGGTTTTGGCAAGTCCATGGCGGACTACACCACCTTCGGCAACATTTATCAGCCTTGCGCTGCGCTGTCCGCGCCAGCCAGCATGGGAGTCGAAGCGTCCCTCCACAATTACATCTTCTTTGCCGGCATGACCGCCCGCGCCACTGCACGCTGCGACGGTCTGGCCGCCAAGGGATTGGTGACCGGGGCCGACACCGCAGCGCGTTCGCTTGACGCATTGAACAAACTCCGCGCCTTCGGCTGGACACCCGACAACGACACTATGCACAGCGCCCACTATGGCCTGGGCAACGGACCCATCCTGTCGGCGATGTACCCGGTGAGCTACGGCCGTTTCTCCGTGCTTGACAACGTCTGCAACACGAGCTTTGCCCAGGTGGACACGACTGGAACTCCGGTGCCGGTCACGCCATCAGTCAAGGCCCAGAGCTTTGCCTCGGCCAACGGCACGGCCAATGGAGCGCCCGCCAACGTGGTGTACAACAACTCGGTCGGCGGTGCGCGTTCCTGGCAACTGGCCACGTCGCCGTCAACAGGCGTGCAGGATTTCGGTCTGGACAATGCGCTGTGTCAGCGTGCGTTGGTCACAGGGGTCGATCCGGCCACGGGCGCGGCGCTGAGCGCGGCGACCACGCCGACCCAGGCCCAGAGTGCCGCTGTTCGTGCTGGCGTGGCAGAAGTGCTGTTCAACGGCAAGCTTCAATCCAAACCGGTCATCATCGTTGCGGGGCGCAGTGATGCGTTGTTGCCCATCAATCACACAGCGCGCGCTTATGTGGCGTTCAACCGTGCGGCAGAGGGCACGGCCAGCAATGTGCGGTACATCGAGGTCACCAACGGGCAGCACTTTGACTCGTTCCTGGGCTTCTCGGGTTTTGACACGCGTTATGTGCCGCTGCACCTTTACTTCAACCGTGCCATGGACGCGATGTATGCGAACCTGAAAACGGGCGCTGCCCTGCCGCCAAGCCAGGTGGTGCGGACAACGCCGCGCGGTGGTGTGCCAGGTGCGGCACCGGCAATCACCACTGCCAATGTGCCCGCCATCAGCGCCTCGCCAGCGGCAGGCAACCAGATCGGTTTCAGCGGCACGACGCTGACTATTCCTAACTGATCTAGCCAGCCACGGCATCAATGCCGGTGCAACTGCCATGTGGCCGTTGCACTGGCATTTGAGGCGTTTAATTGCACATCTGCAAGGCCCTGCCCTACGGCGTCCCTGACTGCAGGGTCTTGAATTAGCCTGAAATCAACAGGCATTAACAGGCATTAACAGGCCTGATGCAGGCAAATATTGTTTATTCGGCCTTGGAGTCAATCCTTTTTGCCTAAAGCGTTGCGGCCAGTTTTAAAAAGAGGCAGTGATGAAGCTGCCTTTATTTCATTCGCTCTAAAAAATCACACGCCGTCCACTTTGGTGTCTTGCGTCCAGGTTTTTGATGCATCCGCAAGACTGACTTTTTGTCCTGCATGCAGAACGAACAAGCCCAGCGACCTTTTCATTTTTCCCGCTTTTGCCAACTGCCAAAACCATGCCCTTTGCGACGCGGCCTGTAAAAACAAACCTGCTTCAAGCCATCAAAAAAATTGGTAACACAGCGAAAGCTCGCGGTCAGACGCAAGGGCAATCAGCCGTGACTTTATGTTTGCAAAAGTGTGCGCTTAATCACGTTTCAGGGGATTTTCTAGTGCAAAGCTGAGCAATTAATCCTACATTCGTAGAAGCCTTAGCTTCATCCTTAATTAAAGAAAAATATGAATTTCATAAAATTGCTAACCCCTCGGGTGATTGCAGCTGTTTTGGCGTTTTCAAGTCTGGCCAGTCTGGCGCAAGAAGGCGTGAGCAATACCAGCATTGTGTTGGGTCAATCAATAGCGCTTACCGGCCCCGGCTCTGCGCTGGCGCAGCCCTTTCATGAGGGCGCCAAAATGTATTTTGACCACATCAATGCAGCAGGTGGCGTCAATGGCAGAAAAATACAGTTGATTACGATGGACGACCGCGGCAACCCCGCTACCACCGTCGCGAACACCAAAAAGCTGCTCGACAAAGGCGTGCTGTCATTGTTCGGTTTCTATGGCTCTCCCCAGGTCATAGCGACTTATCCCCTGATCAAGGACACTGAGGTGTTGATGTTCGCGCCCATGGCAGCGGCCGAAGAGCTCCATGGCGAGTTCTATCCAAATGTCTATTCGGTGCGCCCTGACTACTCAGAAGAGTCAGCAGCCATTACCAGACATGCCGCAGTGATTGGAATGCACAAGCTCGCTATCTTGCATGCGACCGATGGCGAGTCGCTGGTGGCGCTGAAGTCTGCAGAGCGAACCATGAGCAAGCTTGGCTCCATTGTGGTAGCCAAGGCATCAATGGCCAGTGGAAGCTTGGCGAACAGCGTTGACAAGGTATTGGAAGCAGCCCCTCAGTCGTTCCTGGTGATCAGCGATTTCTCGGCAGCGGCAAGCGCTGTCCGCGAGCTTCACGCCAAAGGCTTTCGCGGGCCTATTTACGGATTTTCAAACACCGGGGAAAGCCTGCTTGCCGAGCAGCTGGGAACCGATGGCGCCGGTGTTGTGGTGGTTCGGGTGGTGCCCAAGAGCGATAACAACAGTGTTGCGGTAGTGCGCGATATGCAGGCCAATGCTGCGGCAGCTAAATTGGGCAAGCCAAACGTGTACATGCTTGAAGGCTATCTTGCGGCCAGGGTGTATGTTGAAGCATTGCGCAGGGCACCGGGTGAACTCACCCGAGCACGGCTGAAAAAGTCGATAGACGGCATGAATGATGTCAGCATTGGCGGCTTTCGTGTGCACTTTGCCGGAGGACGGGTGGCCTCCAAGCTGGTTAATTTAAGCCTCATTGATTCGTATGGCCGTATACGCGAATAAGCCTGAGATTCACCTTTGACTTCAAGAGTTTCCTGCCGATAAAGGACCGCCTGGGCATGATTCCTTTTTGCAGGAGGCTGCAGGCAAACTTTCCGGTCGCACTCAGTACTGACTGCGAGCGACCTGCTGGGAATATTAAAAAGGCTGATGCCCGGCAATTCCTGGTGCCCAGGGGATGATCAAGGCAGCGGGCAGCCGTTCCAAGGAAATTTCAAGCCTTTTAACCCTCTAGCGCAATACCGTCCTTGAAAGTTTGCTATTAAATTAATAGTTACCTTGAACTTTCAGGCACAGCACGGTCTAGCCGACGCGCTGGTTCAGCCTCCCTGATTCTTGTGGATAGTTTCCGACCCCTAAAACGGGTTCACACTCTGACCGGCAACCGCCAGGCCTGGCAGCCTTGCCGCTCCTGGATTGATAGCTGCCTGGGCAGGCGCTGCCTGCGCCAGAGCCCGTTTGACCATAAACTGCGCCGTCATTGCCAATACTGCGCCATCTTGCTGGCTATTCCCCGGCGT
>JAQGLT010000012.1 GCA_028292745.1 Polaromonas sp.
TGCCCTCGGCCCGCAGCAGCTCCACCGCCCGCATGCCGATGCGCAAATGCTGGTCCACCCGGTCGCGGTAGAACTGGTTGGCCATGCCCGGCAGCTTGATCTCGCCGTGCAGCGGCTTGTCGCTCACGCACAAAAGCGTGCCGTAGGGCACCCGGAAGCGAAAGCCGTTGGCGGCAATCGTCGCGCTTTCCATGTCCAGCGCCACCGCCCGGCTCTGGCTGAAACGGCGCTGGGGCTGGTTGCCCGGCAGCAGTTCCCAGTTGCGGTTGTCGGTCGAGGCCACGGTGCCGGTGCGCATGATGCGCTTGAGGTCGGGGCCAACGGCCTGCGTCACGTCCTGCACCGCCTGCTCCAGCGCCTTCTGGATTTCGGCCAGCGCCGGAATCGGCACCCACAGCGGCAGTTCCTCGTCGAGCACATGGTCTTCGCGCACATAGCCGTGGGCCAGCACATAGTCGCCCAGCTGCTGGCTGTTGCGCAGGCCGGCGCAGTGGCCGAGCATGATCCAGGCGTGCGGGCGCAGCACGGCCACATGGTCGGTGATGTTCTTGGCGTTGGCCGGGCCGACGCCGATGTTGACCATGGTGGTGCCGCTGCGGTCTGCGCGCAGCAGGTGATACGCCGGCATCTGCGGCAGGCGCGGCGGCTGCGCGCCCAGCTCGTCGCCGTCCTGCGCCGGCAGGCCGGCGCGGCGGGTCACCACGTTGCCCGGCTCGACAAAGGCGACGTATTCGCTGGTCGGATCGGCCATGGCGGCATGGCCCAGCCGGATGAACTCGTCCATGTAGAACTGGTAGTTGGTGAACAGCACGAAGTTCTGGAACCACTGCGGCGAGGTGCCGGTGTAGTGGCGCAGGCGCTGCAGCGAATAGTCGACCCGCGCGGCGGTGAACAGCGCCAGCGGCTGCGGCTCGCCGGCGCTGGCTTCATAGGTGCCGTTGGCAATGCCGTCGTCCATCGCGGCCAGGTCGGGCAGGTCGAACACGTCGCGCATCAGCATGCGCCGGGCCGCGCTCATCGTGCCTTCGATGTGGTCGTTCTCGGCGAACGAGAAATGGATCGGGATGGGCTGGCTGCTCACGCCCACTTCCAGCTCGACCTCGTGGTTTTGCATCAGCAGCTGGAACTGCGTGAGGTAGTAGTCGCTGTACAGGTCGGGCCGGGTCAGCGTGGTCTCGAAATGGCCCGGCCCGGCCACGAAGCCGTAGCTCAGCTGCAAAATGTCGGGGGTTTCCAGGATGGCCCTGGCCACAGTGTCGGTCTGGATGCGCACGGACGGGTAGCAGGCGCGCACATGGCCGGGCAGGGTGTCGCCCGCCACGTAGCGCTGCATGGCATGGCGCAGGTGGGCGATCTGCTGGTCGTAGATGGCCCGCACCTGCGCCAGCGCGGCGGCGGGGTCGGTATGGCGGGTGGCGGCGATGAACGGGGGGAGGTAGGGCATGGCGGTGCTTTTTTCTTGTTTGGAACCGGCTCGATAAAGGGGTCAGGCGATGGGCTTGACCGGCTCGCGCATCGTCACGAACTCCTCGGCCATGGTGGGATGGATGCCGACGGTAGCGTCGAACACGGCCTTGGTGGCGCCGGCCTTCATGGCCACGGCAAAGCCCTGCACGATCTCGCCGGCATCGGCCCCGACCATGTGCAGGCCCACCACGCGGTCGGTCGCGTCCTCGACGATCAGCTTCATCAGGGTGCGCTCGGTGCTGCCGCTCAGCGTGTGCTTGAGCGCCTTGAAGTCGCTTTTATAGACGCTGATCTTGCCGAATTTGTCGCTTGCCTCGTGCTCGGTGTAGCCGACCGTGCCGATGTTCGGATGCGTGAACACCGCCGTCGGAATGAAGTCGTAGCTCAGGCTGCGCGGCGCCTTGCCCTCTGGCGGGCCGAACAGCGCATCGACCACCACCATGGCCTCGGCCAGCGCCACCGGCGTGAGCTGCACCCGGGCCGTCACGTCGCCCACCGCATAGATCGACGGCACCGAGGTCTGGTACTGCTCGTTCACCTCGACCGCGCCGGCCTTGCCCTGCCGCACGCCGGCCGCTTCCAGCCCCAGCCCGGCGACCAGCGGCACCCGGCCGGTGGCATACAGCACGGTATCGACGGTGAGCTGGCTGCCGTCCAGCAGCCGCACCTGCAGGCCTTCGCCCGAGCGCTCGATGGCGGCCACGTCGGTGTTCAGGTGCAGCGTCACGCCGGACTTGACCATCTCGCCGGCGATGAAGGCGCGCACCTCTTCATCAAAGCCGCGCAGCACCTGGTGGCCCCGGTACAGCTGCGTGACCTCGGCGCCCAGGCCGTTGAAGATCGAGGCGAATTCGCAGGCGATGTAGCCGCCGCCCACCACCAGCAGCCGCTTTGGAAAGGGCAACAGGTCGAACATCTCGTTGGAGCTGACGATATGCTCGCGCCCCGGCACGTCCGGCAGGCTGGGCTTGCCGCCGGTGGCGATCAGGATGTGCCTGGCGCTGTGGCGCTGCCCGCCGACTTCCACCGTGTGGGCATCGACCAGCGTGCCCCAGCCGTTGACGACCTGCACGCCGGCGCTTTTCAGCAGCTGCAGGTAAATGCCGTTGAGCCGCGAAATTTCCCTGGCGCGGTTGTGCTTGAGGGTGTCCCAGTTCAGCACGGGCGCCTCGCCGACCCAGCCAAAGCCGTGCGACTCCTCGAAGCTTTCGGCGAAATGGGCCGCATAGCTGTAGAGCTTTTTCGGGATGCAGCCCAGGTTGACGCAGGTGCCGCCCATCTCGGCCACTTCGGCCAGGGCCACGCGGGCGCCGCGCTGGGCCGCCATGCGGGCCGCGCGCACGCCGCCGCTGCCGCCGCCAATCACGAACAGGTCAAAATCAAAATCAGCCATGGGTTCCTTAAATTTGTTGGGGTCAGGTCAGGACTGAAAATCCTGCGGGTTTTTCCATCCACTCGATACATACCGGGTGCGCCTGGGCAGCAGGCGCGCATGAGTGCACGCCAGGCTGACCGGGCGGGGTTCAAAAACTCTCCAGCGTCATGCGCAGCCCGCCGGTTTTGATCGGCGACGCCACCCGGCAGGACATGAAAACACCGAAGCCCGCGCCCGCCACGCAGGCCGCAATCGCCGGCGCATTCCGGTTGAACTCCAGATTACCACCGACCGCCGGCCGCAGTCGCCGGCCCCGGTCATTGCACGGCCCCAAGGCAGGGCCAAATGGTGACCCGCAGCGCCTGCTGCGCCAGCCCCTCTGGTCATCGTCACCGTCAACGGTCAGTGAACGGTCAGCGTGGCGGTTTCATCCTTTTCAGGTCTTGGTGAAATCGGCATCCGGAACTGCTGGATAAGCGATCTCCGCCATACTTCTCCCAACGGATGGGGCTTGCACCTGCATGGCCTCCGAATGGAAGGCAACCCCCGCAATGACCGAGCCACGCGCACCCGATGATCCTTCCCTGCAAGATGTGGACACCCTGGCGCAAAGCCTGGGCACGGACCTCGACAAGGGCCTGACGGCTCAGGAAGCGGCCCGCCGTCTGGCCCAGGACGGCCCGAACGCGCTGCGCGCGGCGCCGCCCGTGCCGGCATGGCGCCGCATCCTGGCGCAGTTCCAGGACCCGCTGATTTACCTGCTGCTGGCGGCCATCGTGGTCGCGCTGGTCGCATGGCTGATAGAAGGACGCGTGGGCTGGCCGGTCGATGCCATCGTGATCGCGGCCATCGTGCTGCTCAACGGCGTGCTGGGCTACGCGCAGGAGGCCAAGGCCGAAGGCGCCGTGGCCGCGCTGGCCCAAATGACGGCGGTGACGTCCGCGGTGACGCGGGACGGCCAGGCGAGCCGCATCCCCAGTGCGCAGCTGGTGCGCGGAGACCTGCTGGTGCTCGCCGAGGGCGACGCCGTGGGGGCCGACGCGCGGCTGGTGCGTGCCGCCTCGCTGCGCGTGCAGGAGGCCTCGCTCACCGGCGAGAGCGAAGCGGTGCTCAAGGACGCCGCCACGCTGGCCCACGCGAGCGCGCTGGCCGAGCGGCTGAACATGGTGTTCAAGGGGACGGCGGTGGCGCAGGGCACCGGGCTGGCCGTGGTCACGGCCACCGGCATGGCCACGCAGATGGGCTCGATCGCCCAGATGCTCGACAGCACACGGGAGGAACCCACGCCGCTGCAAAAAGAAGTCGCGCGGATCGGCCGCATGCTGGGCATCGCGGTGGTCATCATTGCCGCCGTGGTGATGACCACCGTCTTCCTCATCTTTGACGTGCGCGGCAGCGCCGACATCATCACGGTCCTTTTGCTGGGCGTGTCGCTGGCCGTGGCGGCGGTGCCCGAGGGGCTGCCGGCCATCTTGTCGGTGGTGCTCGCCATGGGCGTGCAGCGCATGGCCAGGCGCCATGCCATCGTCAAGCAGCTGTCCTCGGTGGAGACGCTGGGCTCGGCCTCGGTCATCTGCTCGGACAAGACCGGAACGCTCACGCGCGCGGAGATGACGATCGAGCGGGTAATGACCGCCTCCGGCAGCACCCGCGTCACCGGCGTCGGCTATGCGCCGCAAGGGCGAATCGAGCACGAGGGCGCCGAGTTGACCGCCGGTGCGCTGTGCACCGAGCACATCGTGGTGCTGAGCGGGGGCAGCTTGGCCGGCAATGCCGACCTGCGCCAGGCTGCGGACGGCCAATGGGAGATCCAGGGGGACCCGACCGAGGCGGCCTTCCTCGTGGCCGAGCGCAAGCTGGGCGTGCAGGCGCGGCGGCAGCAACGCTTCGAGCGCGTGGCCGAGCTCCCGTTCACCTCCGAGCGCAAGATGATGTCCACGATCGAGCGGGACCATGAGCACGAAGGCGCGTTGATGGTGATCACCAAGGGCGCGCCAGACGTGCTGCTCGAACACTGCACGCGCGTGCGGGTGGGGCTGGAGGTGCTTGCCTTCGATGACGCGCAGCGTGCGCGGGCCGCGGGCGATGTGGAGCGGCTGTCCGACGAGGCGCTGCGAACCTTGTCGGTGGCCTACCGCCCGCTGGCAGCCGGCGAGAGTCCGCAGGACGCCGAGGCGCTGGAGGAGGACCTGATCTTTGTCGGCACGGTTGGGATCATCGACCCGCCGCGCCCGGAAGCCGCCAGGGCGATCCGGGAGGCGCACCGGGCCGGCATCCGGGTGCTGATGATCACCGGCGACCACCCGCGCACGGCCGCCCGCATCGCGGCCGACCTGGGCATCGTGGCGGCGGGCACGCCCGCATTGACCGGCAACGACCTGGACGCCCTGGACGAGGCGGCCTTTGCCCAGGCAGTTCGCCAGCACGCGGTGTACGCGCGGGTGGCGCCGGCGCACAAGCTGCGCATCGTCGCCGCGCTGCAGGCCGACGGCAACATCGTCGCCATGACGGGCGACGGCGTCAACGACGCGCCGGCGCTCAAGGCGGCCGACATCGGCGTGGCGATGGGCATGACGGGCACGCAGGTCACCCAGGAAGCGGCCAACATGATCCTGGTCGATGACAACTTCGCCACCATCGTCGAGGCGGTGCGCGAGGGGCGCGGCATCTTCGACAACATCCGCAAGTTCCTGCGCTACCTGCTGTCCTCGAACATGGGCGAGGTGCTGACTGTCTTCCTCGGCGTGGTGGGCGCCGGCGTGATCGGCCTGACCGGCCAGGGCGAAGGGCTGGTGCTGCCGCTGCTGGCCACCCAGATCCTGTGGATCAACCTGATCACCGATGCGGCGCCCGCGCTGGCGCTGGGGATCGACCCGCAGACCGACGATGTGATGGCGCGCAAGCCGCGCCAGTTGAGCGCGCGGGCGATTGACGGCGCCATGTGGGCCGGCGTGATGACCATCGGCACGGTGATGGCCGTGGTGACGCTGCTGACCATTGACCTGTACCTGCCCGGCGGGTTGATCGAGGGCACGCAGGACCTGGCCACGGCGCGCACCGCCGGCTTCACGGTGCTGGTGTTTGCCCAGCTGTTCAATAGCCTCAATGCCCGTTCGGAGACCACCAGCGCGCTGCGCCACCTGTTCGTCAATCCGTGGTTGTGGGGCGCGATTGGCTTGTCGGTGCTGCTGCAGGGGGCGGTGGTGCATCTGGACTGGCTGAACGTCGCCTTCGGCACCGTGCCGCTGACGGGCGCCCAGTGGCTGACCTGCGCCGCGATGGCCAGCAGCGTGCTGTGGTTCAGCGAGCTGCGCAAGCTGGTGCTGCGCGCACGGTCTTCACAGTTGCCAAACTGACGTCAGTCCATACGCGGTTTGGTGTAAAAAGTGGCCCCGGCGCAGGCGGTGCCTGCGCAAGTAGCTATGAATTCTGTAGCAATTAGCCTGCCGGTCTGCGGCTGTGGCAACCCAGGGCCACTTCGCCCCAGGCGGCCATCCGATTCGAGTTCAGTGCGGCTTGATCGCCACCTTGAGCACGCCATCGCGCTGGTTGGCGAACAGCTCGTAGGCCTGCACGATGTTGTCCAATGTGAACTGGTGCGTGACCATCACGCCCAGGTCAATGCGGCCGGACGCCACCACATTCATCAGCCGGCGCATGCGCTCCTTGCCGCCGGGGCACAGCGCCGTGACGATGGTGTGGTCGCCCAGGCCGGCGGCAAAGGCAGACAGCGGAATGGTCAGGTCACTGGAATACACGCCCAGGCTCGACAGCGTGCCGCCGGGCTTGAGCACCCGCAGCGCCGACTCGAACGTGCCCTGCGTGCCCAATGCCTCGATCGACGAGTCCACGCCCTTGCCACCGGTGAGCTTCATGATTTCATCGACCACATCGCAGTGGTTGAAGTTCAGCGTCACGTCGGCGCCCATTTTTCTGGCAATGCCCAGGCGGTGGTCGTTGCCATCGACGGCGATGATGGTGCTGGCCCCCAGCAGCCGCGCACCGGCGGTGGCGCACAGCCCGATGGGCCCCTGGGCGAACACCACCACCGTGTCGCCGATTCGGATGCGGGCGTTTTCGGCGCCCTTGAAGCCGGTGGACATGATGTCCGGGCACATCAGCACCTGCTCGTCGGTCAAGCCATCGGGAATCGGCGCCAGGTTGGCCTGCGCATCGGGCACCAGCACGTACTCGGCCTGCGTGCCGTCGATCAGGTTGCCAAAGCGCCAGCCGGCGGTGGCCTTGAAGCCGTGGCAGCCGCACAGGCCACTGGCGACAAGGTAGCTGCCGTCCTGCGACGCCGCGCCATCCTGGGCGGCATAGGAATTGAAGTTCGGGCAGATGGCGCCGGCAATGACGCGCTGGCCTTCGCGGTAGCCCTGCACGGCGCTGCCGAGTTTTTCAATCACGCCCACGGGCTCGTGGCCAATCGTCAGCCCTCGGGCCACCGGGTATTCGCCCTTGAGAATATGCACGTCCGTGCCGCAGATGGTGGTGGTGGTGATCCGCATCAGGGCATCGTTGGGCCCGACATCCGGGATCGGCTTGTCGGCCAGCTCGATGCGGCCAGGCTCGATAAAAATCGCGGCTTTCATCATGGCGGTCATGGGTTTGTCCTGTTCCAGTGGAATTTTCCGGCAGTGTCTGATTTTCTGGCGTACAAGGCCTCAACGCTTGTCGCGCCCAGCGTCATCATCCGTTTTCGCTCCTCACGCCACCGCGTCGGCTTGCTTCAAAATCGTGTAAAGCTGGTCCTTGAGCTGCAGCTTTTCCTTCTTGAGCAGTTCAATCTCGTCCGGAGTTCCCGCTTCAATGCGGGACTCCATGTTTTGAATCTGCTGGTCCAGCGCATTGTGCTGGTCGAACAGGCGCGTGAAATGCTGGTCAGTGGTCTTGAGCTGCGTGATGAGATCGCGGTATTCAGGAAACATGAAAAACTCCTTGGATAAATGAAAAAAAAGGGCGCGCGTTCGTTTGCCCCATGGCTGCATCGTAGTGGGGCGCCAGCGCCCCTGGGCGCTTTATCGGACCGGATTGAAGTAGTCCTCAAGCTCGTTTGCGCCCTAGGCGCCAGGTCGCCGGCCCTGCCGCAAGCGCGCCAGCTCCAGCGCGACGATGCACACCGCCAGCCAGGCGGTGCCGGAGGCAAAGCCGGCCAGCACATCGGTGGCGAAATGCACCTGCAGGAAAATCCGGCTGCAGCCAATCGAGAACGCCAGCGCGGCGGCTGCGGCCAGGATGGGCAGGCGCGCTGCCGCGTGCCTGGCGGGCAGCCGCCGCACCAGCACATAGGCCAGCATGCCGTAGGCCACCACCGCGCCCGACGAATGGCCGCTTGGAAAACTCCAGCCATCGGCAAAGGCCAGGCCGTGCTCATGCAGCGGGCGGGTGCGCTCGAAAATACCTTTCAGCGTCACGTTGAGCAGCGCATTGCCGGCAATCGCTATCACCCAGCCGATGCACAGCGCGTAGCGACGCTGCCAGAGCAAGGCTAGCGCGCCCGCGATGCACAGACTGGCCAGCGTGGCGGTGTCGCCCAGATGCGTCAGCAGCGCGAACACCTGGAGCGCGCCAAGGGGAAGCGTGGCCCGGAGGGTGTCTGAAAACAGCTGGTCCAGCCGGCCCAGCTGGCGGCCATCGCCCAGGTTTTTCGCCACTTCGGCAAACAGCGACGCCGCGCCGATGATCAGCGCAAAGCCCAGCGCCAGACAGCCCAGCAGGTAGGCCGGACGCGGCAGCCGGCTGGTTTCGCGGTGAACGCCATAGCGCAGGCCCAGCCACCACAGGCCGCAGACGCCGGCGATGACGCCGGCGAGCGCCACGCAAAAAGCCGGCACTGCATGGCTGGCAAGGAGCTGGACGGCGTGGTGCAGGGCGGGTGAATCAAGTTCCATCAGGGCGATCATCGTTCCTGCAAGCTTTTTTCGTCACCCCCTCACCTTGCGAGCACTCGTCGGGTAGGTCTTTTCGCTCCTTACGTGCTTTACGTGCTTTACGCCCGTGAACACTGGGCTTTTAAACGCACCAAATAGATTCAGCGCACGCTTGCTTTGACCAAAAACGATATTTTGGCATCAAACAGGCCGCTGGCGCAGGCAGACAATGCGCAGTATGCTATGAATTTAGTAGCAATCAGGCGGCTGGCATGGCAAGCCAAAAGGATTTCTCGCAAGGATCGGCAGGCACGAGACTGCGCCTGCTGTCTCGTGAGGCGCAATCAGCCTGTCCACCGCTTTTCTACTTCACCAGTCCTTTTGCGGCCAGGCCCGGCAGCCTTTGCCCAGCGCGTTCAGGCTTCAGGGGCAGGTGCCAATCACATAGTAATTGGTCCCTGTTTTCTTCAGCTTGGTGGTGGTGAAGACGTTCCACAAGCCCATGAGCTGGCCCGAGCCGTTGGCATAGGTGGAGCCGCCTGATGCATAGGCGCGCCCTGCCGTGGTGTGCGCATAGTTCGACGCGGTGTAGCAGGTGGTCGCAGGGGGCGGCGTACCCGTGGTGGTGCCCGGCGCCGCGGCGGACGCTGCGCTTTCCGCGTTGTTGCCGTCCACCGCCTTGACGGTCCAGCTGTAGGTGGTGGCGGCAGCCAGGCCGGTGTCGCCGTAGCTGGTAGCGGTCACCGGCAGGGCATTGGTCTTGTTGGCGTTGCGGTAAACGTTGTAGCTGGCCGCGCCGGTGACCGCGCTCCAGCCGATGGTCATGCTGCTGGCGGTTGCGCCAGAGGTGACGACGCCGGTCGGCGCCGGCAAAGCGGCGGGCGGCGGGGTGGTGGTGCCGCCTGCGGAAACCTGGTCCACCATGGCCTTGATCGCGACCATCTGCGGCCCGGTTTTCTTGGCGTAGTTCGCATTGTCATAGCCCCACCAGTCCCAGCAGCTGTTGGTGGCCTGGGTGCTGGTCTGCGGGTAGATCATCACCATGTTGTTGGTGTCGGCCCAGCGGTTGTAGCCGGTGCTCCGCACATACTGCTGCTGCACCAGCGTGACGTTTTGCTGGCAACCATGCAGCACCACATGCACGCGGCATTGCGCGCCCGCCGTGCAGGCCTGCGGAATGTAGGCCCAGCCGGTGGGCGCCATGCCGTGCCCGGTGATGAACTGGCTCTGGTTGAATTCGACGAAGTTGCCCGAGGGCAGCGCGGCGTTGTTGCGCGGGTTGAGCGTGCCGTACAAATGCGCCAGCATCGCGCCGGCCAGGTCGAAGTTGCAGTCGTTGATGTAGGGCGATGCCTTGGTCGAGCAACCGCTGCCGTAGTCGTCCGTGATCATGGCGTGCTCGGCCGCGATGTCTTTTTTATAGACCACATTGGCGGCTGGCACAAAGCTGTTGTAGTAGGTCTTGAGCGCGTCCATCACGCCTGGCTTGACCGTGCTGTCGATGGAGCCCGAAAACAAATAGACTTTTGAGGCCTGCAGGTTGATGACCGGGTCAATGCTTCCTTGCGCGGCCCAGTTGTTGGTCGTCGTCACCAGGCTGCTGGTGGGGATGCCTGTCGGACTGGCCATGCAGCGCCCCGTGGCATTGACAATGGAGCCCTCGGCGCAGTAAAAAGGGCCGCCTGCCACGATGCCCGCGCCTTTTTTGAAGGTGGCCGAATAGGCCACATGCAGCTGCGCCGCCATGAAGCCGCCGGATGAAAGCCCGGATACCGTCGTCTGCGTTTTGTCGATGTTGAGTTGGGGCAGGTTGACGGCTGCAGAAGCCGCGCCACCGAAGAGGGCCGCAGTGGCGGCAAAAGTGCAAAGAAGTCTGGTTTTCATGTCAATTGTCTCTCGTCGTTTTTAGAATGAAAAAACACATGGGTCCTCTGTGTCTCCAGAGGTTTTAGCCGCCGACCGGCGCCGTACCCAGGTCCACTTGCAATCATTTTTAGACAACTGAAACAAGACGCACCAAAGCAAGACGAACGCCAGCATAGGTCTCCGGCTGCACGATGCCAAGAGGGTTTTTAACCATTCTTAGAGGTCTTGGTAATACTACGTAATCTGTTGCCAAGCCTGCTGTTCCATCGAGTCGCGATGGCGCCGAACGGGGTTACCCAAGGCGTCCGCGAATGGGCATTTCTGGCGCAGAGGCTGGCCGCCGATGGCGCTGAAAAAACCTGCGCATTCATTTTTAGAGGGAATCGGACTCTGTTGGATCTGCCGGATCGGCATGGCAGGGCGGATCAAGCCATCGCAGCCCCAGGCTTGCCTGCGCCTGAGCTGCCATGGCCGATGTGCAAGTCACGATAATCCGCAGATGACTACTTTCCCTACCAACTTCAGCGCCCTGTCGCTGCCAGCCCATGTGCTGGACAACCTGCAGCAGCTCGGCTACACCCAGATGACGCCGATCCAGGCGGCCAGCCTGCCGGTCGCGCTGCTCGGCAAGGACCTGATCGCCCAGGCCAAGACCGGCAGCGGCAAGACCGCCACCTTCGGCATCGCGCTGCTGGCCAACCTCAACGCCCGCCGCTTTGCCATCCAGGCGCTGGTGCTGTGCCCGACGCGCGAGCTGGCCGACCAGGTCACCACTGAAATCCGCCGGCTGGCCCGGGCCGAGGAAAACATCAAGGTTGTCACGCTGTGCGGCGGCGTCGCCCTGCGCGGCCAGATCGCCAGCCTGGAGCATGGCGCTCACATTGTCGTCGGCACGCCGGGCCGCATCATGGACCACCTGGCGCGCGGCAATCTGAACCTCGAAGCCATGAACACGCTGGTGCTGGACGAGGCCGACCGCATGCTGGACATGGGCTTCTTCGACGACATCGCCACCGTGGCCAAGCAGTGCCCGAAGGAGCGGCAGACGCTGCTGTTCTCCGCCACCTACCCGGAAGGCATCGCCAAGATCAGCCAGCAGTTCATGAAGAATCCGCAAACCGTCACCGTGCAGGCGCAGCATGAGAAAAGCAAGATCCGCCAGCGCTGGTACGAGGTCAAAAGCAGCGAGCGGCTGCATGCGGTGTCGCTGGTGCTCAACCACTACCGGCCTGTCAGCACGCTGGCGTTTTGCAACACCAAGGCGCAGTGCCGCGACCTGGTGGCGGTGCTGCAGGCCCAGGGCTTCAGCGCGCTGGCGCTGTACGGCGAGCTGGAGCAGCGCGAGCGCGACCAGGTGCTGGTGCAGTTCGCCAACCGCAGCTGCTCGGTGCTGGTGGCGACCGACGTGGCGGCGCGCGGGCTGGACATCTCGCAGCTGGAGATGGTCATCAATGTCGATGTGACGCCGGACTCCGAGATTCACATCCACCGCATCGGCCGCACCGGCCGGGCCGACGAAGAGGGCTGGGCCATCAGCCTGGCGAGCCTGAACGAAATGGGCTCGGTCGGCAAGATCGAGCAACTGCAGGGCGCCGAGTCCGACTGGCACAAGCTCGACGAATTAACCCCCGCCAGCAAGGAGCCGCTGCGCCCGCCCATGGCGACGCTGCAGATCGTTGGTGGCCGCAAGGAAAAGATTCGCGCCGGCGACGTGCTCGGCGCCCTGACCGGCGAGGCCGGCTTCACCCGCGAGCAGGTCGGCAAGATCAGCGTGAACGAGTATTCGACCTACGTGGCGGTGGACCGCCAGATCGCCGCCGACGCGCTGCACAAGCTGGCGCTGGGGCGGGTGAAGGGGAAGAGCGTTCGGGTGCGGCTGTTGGAGGACTAAAAAGTGCCTCTGGCGCTTTGCTGGCAGCCTTGCCGCTCCTGGATTGATAGCTGCCTGGGCAGGCGCTGCCTGCGCCAGAGCCCGTTTGACCATAAACTGCGCCGTCATTGCCAATACTGCGCCATCTTGCTGGCTATTCCCCGGCGT
>JAQGLT010000015.1 GCA_028292745.1 Polaromonas sp.
GGGTGCGCCACGGGATGTACTCGTGCACATTGGTGTAGCCGGCGTTGTACGACACGGTCTCGGACTCGATGCCGCTCCAGGTCGGCGAGCTGATGATCTTGCGCGGCTGCGCCTGGATGTCGCGGAAACGGATCTTTTCGTCCTCGCGGTGCAGCGCCAGGTGGGTGTGGTCGCGGCCGGTCTGCTTGCCCAGCGCTTCCCAGGCCTTCACGGCGACGTGGCCGTTGGTTTCCGGCGCGAGCTGCAGCACCATTTCGCAGGCGTCGATGTCGCTGTCGATGCGTGGCATGCCCTGCGTCACGCCGGCCTCTAACACCAGGCCGTTGAGCTGGCCGAGCTGCGTGACCTCGATGTCGGTGTTCCACGAGATGCCCTTGCCGCCGTTGCCGATTTTTTTCAGCAGCGGGCCGACCGCCGTGAAGCGCTTGTACACGTTCGGGTAGTCGCGCTCGACCACCTGCATCTGCGGCGCCGTCTTGCCGGGAATCAGTTCGCACTCGCCGCGCTTCCAGTCCTTGACCTCGAACGGCTGGGCCAGCTCGCCCGGGGTGTCGTGCATCACCGGGGTCAGGACCATTTCCTTCTCGACGCCCAGGTGGCCGACGCACAGCTCGCTGAATTTCTTGGCGAAACCCTTGTAGATTTCCCAGTCGCTTTTCGACTGCCAGACCGGATCAACGGCGGTGGACAGCGGATGGATGAAGGGGTGCATGTCGCTGGTGTTCAGGTCGTTCTTTTCGTACCAGGTGGCGGTCGGCAGCACGATGTCCGAGTACAGGCAGGTCGTGCTCATGCGGAAATCGAGCGTGACCAGCAGGTCGAGCTTGCCTTCAGGCGCCTTGTCGTGCCAGACGACTTCCTCGGGCTTGCCGTCCTCTGCCCCCAGGTCCTTGCCCTGCACGCCGTTGTCGGTGCCCAGCAGGTGCTTGAGGAAATACTCGTGGCCCTTGCCTGACGAGCCGATGATGTTGGAGCGCCAGACGAACATGTTGCGCGGCCAGTTGGCCGGATGGTCGGGGTCTTCGCAGCTCATTTTCAGCGAGCCGTCCTTCAGCGCCTTGACGACGTAGTCTTTCGCGTCCAGGCCGGCGGCCTGCGCGTCCTTCACGACCTGCATCGGATTGGTCTGCAGCTGCGGCGCCGACGGCAGCCAGCCCATGCGCTCGGCGCGCACGTTGTAGTCGATCATGCTGCCGCCGTACTGCTTCTTGTCGGCCAGCGGCGACAGCACCTCATCGACGCCAAGCTTTTCATAGCGCCACTGGTTGGTGTGGGCGTAGAAGAAGCTGGTCGAGTTCATCTGCCGGGGCGGGCGAATCCAGTCCAGCGCAAAGGCCAGCGGCGTCCAGCCGGTCTGCGGCCGCAGCTTTTCCTGGCCCACATAGTGCGCCCAGCCGCCGCCGCTCTTGCCGATGCAGCCGCACATCATCAGCATGTTGATGACGCTGCGGTAGTTCATGTCGCTGTGGTACCAGTGGTTCATGCCCGCGCCGATGATGACCATCGAGCGGCCCTCGGTCTTCTCGGCGTTCTCGGCGAACTGGCGGGCGACGGTGATGATCTGCGCGCGCGGCACGCCGGTGATCTGCTCCTGCCAGGCGGGCGTGTAGGGCGTGTTGTCGTCAAAGTCGGCGGCGGCGAGTTCGCCGGGCAGGCCGCGCGCAATGCCGTACTGGGCAGCCTGCAGGTCAAACACGGTGGCGACCAGCACCTCGCGGAATTCGCCGCCCTTGCCGACCGCAATACGGGAAACCGGCACGGTGCGCACCAGCACGTCACCCGGCGCTTTGGCCTGCTCGTTGTTCGGAAAATGCGCGTGGTGAATGCCGCCGAAATACGGAAACCCGACGCGGGCGCTGTCGTGCTCCGCTTCGTCGCCTTCCAGCGCCGACAGCCTGAGCGTCACATCGTTGCCGCCCTGGGCTTCCTTGGCCTCCAGGTTCCACTGGCCGGTGTCGGCGCGGCCGTCCGGCCCCCAGCGAAAACCAATCGCGCCCTGCGGCGCGACCACCTGGCCCTGCGTATCAAAGGCAACGGTTTTCCAGTCGGGGTTGTTGTCCTGGCCGAGCTGGTCGAAAAAATCCGAGGCGCGCACATAGCGGTCGGGCACCATGACCGATTCGCCGTTCTCCAGCGTGTGGGACTTGAGCATGACCAGCATCGGCAGGTCGGTGTAGCGGCGCGCGTAGTCGTCGAAGTAGGCCGAGCGCGGCTTGCCGTTGCCGCCGAAGTAGAAGTCCTTCAGGATCACATGGCCCATCGCCATGGCAACAGCCGCGTCGGTGCCCTGCTTGGGGTGCAGCCACAGGTCGGACAGCTTGGCGACCTCGGAATAGTCGGGCGTGATGGCGACCGTCTTGCAGCCCTTGTAGCGCACTTCGGTGAAAAAGTGGGCGTCGGGCGTGCGCGTCTGCGGCACGTTGGAGCCCCAGGCGATGATGAAGCTGGAGTTGTACCAGTCGGCCGACTCGGGCACGTCGGTCTGCTCGCCCCAGACCTGCGGGCTGGACGGAGGCAAATCGCAATACCAGTCGTAAAAGCTCATGCAGACGCCGCCGATCAGCGACAAATAGCGCGAGCCCGAGGCATAGCTGACCATCGACATCGCCGGGATCGGCGAGAAGCCGATGATGCGGTCAGCGCCATGCTGCTTGATGGTGTAGATGTTGGACGCGGCGATCAGCTCGTTCACCTCGTCCCAGGTCGAGCGCACCATGCCGCCCAGGCCGCGCACGCTCTGGTAGTCGCGCCGCTTGGCATCGTCCTGCACCACGGCGGCCCAGGCTTCGACCGGCGGCAGGGTCAGGCGGGCTTCGCGCCAGTGCTTGAGCAGCCGGGCGCGGACCATCGGGTACTTCACGCGATTCGCGCTGTACAAATACCAGCTGTAGCTCGCGCCGCGCGAACAGCCGCGCGGCTCGTGGTTGGGCATGTCCCAGCGGGTGCGCGGGTAGTCGGTCTGCTGGGTTTCCCAGGTCACGATGCCGCCCTTGACATAAATCTTCCACGAGCACGAGCCGGTGCAGTTCACGCCGTGCGTGCTGCGCACCACCTTGTCGTGCGCCCAGCGGTTGCGGTAGGCGTCTTCCCAGGTGCGGTCTTCGGCCGTGGTGACGCCGTGGTCGCCCGAAAACGATTCTCTTGGATTGGAAAAGTGGTTGAGGCGGTCTAGAAAATGACTCATCAAGGTCTCCGGTAATTCTGTGATTCGGGTGAGGCTGCCTGCGCAGAGCGCCTCAGGGGTTCTTGATCTCGGCGCCGGCGCGCAGGTAGAACCACCAGTTCAGCACCAGGCACAGGGCATAGAAAATCGCAAAGCCGTACATCGCGTTTTCGGGCGTGCCGGCCTTGATCTGGGCGCCGATCACCACCGGGGCGATGAAGGCGCCGTAGGCGGCGATGGCCGAGGTCCAGCCCAGCACCGGGCCGGCCTGCTGGCGGTCGAAAATCACGCCGATGGTGCGGAACGTCGAGCCGTTGCCGATCCCGCTGGCGGTGAACAGCAGCACGAACAGCGCCATGAACATGAAGAAATACTGCTCGGGCGTTGCCGACTGGTAGGCCAGCAGCATGACGTAGCCGACCGCCACCGAGGCCGCGACCATGACGGCCGAGATGGCCTGGGTGACGATGGAGCCGCCCACCTTGTCGGCGACCCAGCCGCCGATGGGCCGCACCGCCGCGCCGACGAAGGGGCCGATCCAGGCATAGGTCAGCGCCGACGGCGCATTCGGGTTCTTCAGCGTGTGCTGCATGATGCCGGCCGCGTCAGGCACATGGCTGATGCCGAAGATGATGGTGATGGCCAGCGGCAGCGCCATCGAAAAGCCGATGAACGAGCCGAAGGTGACGATGTACAGCACCGTCAGCGACCAGGTGTGCGGGTTGCGAAAGATGGCAAACTGCTTGGCGATGCTGTCCTTCATGGGGCCGAAGGCGGTGAGCTTGAGCACCATCAGGGTGCTGACGATGATCAAGGGCATGGCCAGCCACATGTTCAGCAGGCCCAGGCCGGAGGGCTTGGGCAGGTACAGGTACAGGCCGACGCCGGCCGGGATGAACGACAGCGTGTAGAGCCAGATGATCTTCAGGAAAGCCGGAATCGTTCCGCCGATTTCAGGCGACACGGTCTTCAAGTTGTTCATGCCGAAAAAGCAGATCACCGACAGCGGCACCAGCGACAGCAGCCAGGTAAAGCCGGCGTTCTGCACCCAGGTCGGCGTGCCGGCGGCGATCTTGCCGAAAATCCAGCCGCTGTCCTTCACCAGCGCCATCGGCTCGCCACCGAAGCTGCCGAACACGCTCAGCGTCATGACCAGCGGGATGACGATCTGCATGGTGGTCACGCCGAAGTTGCCCAGGCCGGCGTTCAGTCCCAGCGCCGTGCCCTGCAGACGCTTGGGGAAAAAGCCGCTGATATTGGACATGGAGCTGGCGAAATTGCCGCCGCCCACGCCCGACCACAGCGCCATCAGCTGGAACGTCCACAGCGGCCATTCGGGGTGCTGCAGCACGATGCCGGTGCCGATCGCCGGCGCCAGCAGCATCGAGGTCGTCAAAAAGATCGTGTTGCGCCCGCCCGCCAGCCGGATCAGGAAGGACGCCGGAATCCGCATGGTGGCGCCGGCCAGGCCGGAAATAGCGGTCAGGGTGAACAGCTCGGCCTGGGTGAAGGGAAAGCCCAGGTTCAGCATCTGCACCGTGATGATGCCCCACATGCCCCAGATGGCAAAACCGCACAGCAGACTGGGCACGGAGATCCAGAGGTTGCGGTAGGCGATGCGCTTGCCGGTGTTTTCCCAGAAGGTTTCATCTTCGGGGCGCCAGTCGGCAATGTCGGCGCCGGAATCCCTGCCGGGCAGGGGGACCGCAATGTCTGCGGGAGAGGCAGTTTTGGTGTTCATGGTGGTGGGTGGGTTGGAATCGGTATCAGGCGGCGGCGCCGGCGGCGTTGCGGCCCATGACCTCGGTGCGGCGCACCTCGGTCCAGTACATCCAGACCAGCGACACCCAGACCACGCCGTACATCAGCATGAAGGCGCTGGAGCGGATGCCCGTGAAGTCCATCAGCGCGCCGAACAGAATCGGCAGCACAAAGCCGCCCAGGCCGCCGGCCAGGCCGACGATGCCGCTGATGGCGCCGATGTTGTGCGAATAGTCGTCGCTGATGTACTTGAAGACGCTGGCCTTGCCGAAGGCGAAGGCCACGCCCAGCACCGCCATCAGCCCGGTGAAGGCATAGATGTTCAGCCCGATGTGAAAGGTGGCGGGGCCGTTGATGGTCAGCACGGTGAAGTCGGTCTGCGGGTACGACAGCAGGAACAGGCACACCCAGCTCACCCACATCACCCACCAGGTCACGCTGTGCGCGCCGTACTTGTCCGACAGCACGCCGCCCACGGCGCGCAGCACGCCGCCGGGCAGGGAAAAGCAGGCCGCCAGCAGCGCGGCGGTGCGGATGTCCAGGCCGTATTCGCCGACGTAGTATTGCACCATCCACAGCGACAGCGCCACGTAGCCGCCGAACACGATGCTGTAGTACTGGCAGTACTTGAGCACTTTCGGGTCTTTCAGCGTCTTGAGCTGGTCCCTGAAACTGACATTGTTGGGCACCAGGTGCTTGGGGTCGCTGTGGCTGAACAGCCAGAACAGCACCAGCGTGGCCAGCATGATGACCGCATAGGCCTGCGGCACCATGGTCCAGCCGAAGGCCACCAGGATCACCGGCGCGACGAACTTGTTGACGGCGGCGCCCGAGTTGCCCGCGCCGTACACGCCCATCGCCGTGCCCTGCCGGCTCTTGGGAAACCAGCGCGCCACATAGGGCGTGCCGACCGAGAACGAGCCGCCCGCCAGGCCGACAAACAGGCCGATGGTCAGGAAATGCCAGTACTGCGTGGCGTAGCTCATCATCCAGATCGCCGGCACGGTGAGGGCCATGAGCACGGCCATGACGATGCGGCCGCCGTATTTGTCGGTCCAGATGCCCAGCGGCACGCGGATCAGCGAACCCGTCAGCACCGGGGTCGCCATCAGCAGGCCGAACTCGGTGGCGTTCAGGTTCAGCATCTTCTTGATCGGGATGCCGATGACGCCGAACATCATCCAGACCATGAAGCAGACGGTGAAGGCCAGCGTGCTGACAATGAGCACCGACCAGGCGCGCCTCGAATTGTTCAGCTCAGAGGCCATGTTGTTGTTGTTCTGCAGGGACATGGCATGACTGTCGCTTTTGGCGCTGTCCTTGAACATCCTCCAATGGGACACGAAAAAACAGCAGAAGAGCTATGCCGGCAGCCGCCAGCCTAGTTCCAAAGAACTACTGCCGGACTGAAAGCCCGCTTGCGCAGCGGCATTCCAGCAAAATAAGACGCTAGGAATTCAATAGCTATCAACGCAAGCGCCACCTGCGCCAGAGGCCTATTTGATGCATAAACACCAGTTCCCGCACCCGAATCCGCCCCCGCCCCGCCCCGTATCCGTATCCGTATCCGTATCCGTATCCGTACCCATGCCCGTGCCCGTGCCCGCAAGCCCCGTTCTGTCCGGGCCTGTGAGACTCCGGAAAAACGGGATCAGGGCCGCGCGCTGTTTGAGTGGAACGCAGTGGAGCGAGTTTGCGCGGACCCCCGTTTTTCCGGAGTCTCACAGGTCGCCCGTAGCGCAGCGAAGGGACCCGGACAGCCGGGTCGCCTTTTCTTTGCTTACTTTCTTTTGGCGAAGCAAAAGAAAGTGAGTCGCCGCCGCGCGACCCCCGGCCAGCAGGCCAAAGCAGCGACACCCCAGCAGCAAACAGGCCTCCAGCGCACAGCAAAAAAACACACTTTGCTATTGGGGGCAGCGCTAATCCATCCAGTCAGCCCGGCTCCCGCCCGGCAGCAAACACCGCCGCATGCACACGCGAACCCAGCCCCAGCTTGCGAAGAATGTGCTGCACATGAATCTTCACCGTGGTCTCAGCGATGTCCAGCTTGCGCCCGATCAGCTTGTTGCTGTCGCCCAGGGCAATCAGGGCCAGCACCTCGCGTTCGCGGGCCGACAGCAGGTCGATGCCAGGGGCGTCCTTGGCGGGCGGCGGCTCCAGCGCGGCGCCGGCAGCCGTCTGCAGCGTCTGCAACGGCTGCGGCGCAGGCGGCGCGGCCGGCGCCACGGCCTTGCCGCGAAAGGCCGTCACCAGCTTGGTCATCATTTCCGGGCTGATGACCGACTCGCCGGCCAGCACCTTGATGATGTACTCCGACAGATGGTCAAGCTCGACGGTCTTGAGCAGGTAGCCGTCGGCGCCGGCCTGCAGCGCCGCCGCCAGGTCGTCCTCGTTCTCGCTCACGGTCAGCATCAAAATGCGGATGCCAGGCGCGGCCTGCTTCAGCGAGGCGATGCCGTCCACGCCCAGCACGCCCGGCAGGTGGTTGTCCAGCAGGATCAGGTCCGGCCGGTCCCGCTCGACACAGCGCAGCGCCTCGCCAATGTCTCCGGCCTGGCTTGCCACCTCAAACCGCTCGTCCTGCGACAGCAGCGCAATCAGGCCCCGGCGGAACAGGGTGTGGTCGTCAACCACCAGCAGGCGAATCTGTTTCATGGTGCCGCCGCCGCACGGATGCGCTGGCGCCCGGCCTGGACTGGGCCGCTGGCTTGTTCGCTATTAAATTTATAGCTACCTGCGCATACAGGTACTGCGCTGAGGGCATTTTTCATCAGTATTTTGTCCAGGAAATGAGGAAATGCTGTTTTTTTCACGTCGTGCGCATCAGCCCGTCCAGCGCCTCGAACGCCAGCCCGCTCAAGGCCGCGCTGCCGCCGCGCGACACCGGGTGCGCGGGCAGCGTCAGGGTGGCCCGGGTGCCCTGTCCGGGTGCGGAAACGATGTCCACCTCGGCGCCAATGCCGCTGGCCCGTTCGCGCATGATTTTCATGCCCACATGCGCCGGGCCCTGGCCGCAGCTGGCGTCAAAGCCGATGCCATCGTCGCGCACCACGAAGCGCCATTGCGCGCCCTTGAACACCTCCAGCTCAATTTTCGTCGCCTTTGAATGCTTGCGCACATTCGACAGCGCTTCCTGCACCACATGCAGCACCTGCACCTGCACATCGGACGGCAGCGGCAAGCCGTCGCCCTGCACCCGCAGCGTCGCCGGCAAGCCGGTCTGGTGCCGGAATTTCAGCAGGGTTTCCTGCAGCGCCTGCTCGATGTCGTCGGTGTTGGTGCGGGTGCGGAAATGCATGAGCAACTCGCGCACATCGTTGATGCTCTCGCGCAGCCCGGCGTCCAGCTCGTCCAGCGCCTGGCCCATCTGCTCGGCCTGCCCCTTCTGGGAGGCGCCGCGCAGCAGCTGCAGCTGGATCTTGAGGAACACCAGCGACTGCGCGATGGAGTCGTGCAGTTCGCGCGCCAGCAGGGTGCGCTCCTCGGCCACGGCCGCTTCACGCGCCAGCGCGGCGGCGCGCAGGCCCTCCAGCGCGCTGGCCAGGTGGCTGGCCAGCGCGTCCAGCAGCTCGGTTTCTTCCGCGCTCAGGGTGGCGGCGCTGCGGAAAAACAGGTTGAACTCGCCCAGCAGGCGCTGCTGCAGCCGAATCGGCACGCTGACCACGCTTTCATAGCCCACCTTGGCGCAGCGCCGCACCGGCAATTCATCATGGCTCAGGATCGGGATCACCCGGGTCGTCGAATCCGGGCGCAGGTTGCCGCAGGCGCAGGCGCCGGCCAGCAGGCTGCGCTCTTCATCCAGCATGTCCTGCGGAAAGCAGTCGGACGCCAGCATCAGGTAGCGCTGGCTGGCATCGTCCGACCAGCGCACCGCGCCGGCATCGGCCTTCATCAGGCTGCGCACGCGCTGGGCAAAACCGCGCGCCAGCTCGTCGATGCTGCTGGCCTGGGCCAGGAAGGCGCTGACCTCGTACAGCGCCTCCAGCCGCATCCGCTGCGCCTCGATGTGCCGGGTCTTGACCTCGACCTGGGCCTCAAGCCCCTTGTACATCGACTCCAGGGTGCCGGCCATGCGGTTAAAACCCGCCGCCACCTGGCCGAACTCGTCCTCGGTGTCAACCTCGATGCGGGTGGTGAATTCGCCCGCCTGCACCTTGCCCAACCCGTGCCGGAGCCGGCTGAGCGGGTTGATCACGTACAGGTAGCCGGTGTAGAGCATCACCACCGCGCCGCCGATGGCCAGCGCCAGCATGGCGAACTGGAACAGGTTCAGGATCGCCGTCAGCCGGGCCAGGTGCTGCTCGATGGCCAGCACGAAGCCGTCAATGGCCTCGACAAACTCATCGGCGCCCCGCAGCGAGGCCGCCAGCGGCACGGCCGGCTCGGCCAGCCAGCGCTGGCGCTGCAGCGTCCACAGCGACTCGACCACGGCAAACCTCTCCCGCGCCTGCGCATCCCAAGGCACGAACAGGGGCCGGGAAGCATCGCCGGTGCGCAGCGCCGACAGGCTTTCATCGAACTTGCCGACCAGGCCCCCCAGCTCCGGCTGCGCCATGCCGGCATGCAGGGCGCTGGTCAGGCGCCAGGTCTGCATGCGCATGCGGCCGGCCTCGTTGACGGCCGCCGCGCCGCCTTCGAGCTGCCAGGTGACCCACAGGGTCAGCCCGATGGACGCCAGGGCCACGGCCAGCAGGCTGGCGCCGATGCGGATGAGTTTTTTGGAAAGCGAGGCGGTGCGCTGCATTCGGCTGGTTCCTGGCGCCGGACGGCAAGGCGCGGCTGGCAGAGCAAGGCCCGGGGGGCAGGGACGACTTGCTCACTTGAATGAGCCGCCATGCTGGAGGAGCGATGGCGGAAATGGCATCGGGATTGCACGCAGGCAAGCCCTGGGCTTGAAGAAATTATGACTGGCTTGCGGGCGCTGGCAAATGATTCGGCCTGCGGCGCCGCAACTACGCGCCGGCCCTGCGGTGAAGCGATGCTGGCCGGCGCCACCCGGGCGCGCTGCCCGGCACGGCATCAATGCGTGATGACCACCAGCACGCTGCAGGGCGCGTGCTCGATCAGGGCCTTGGACACCGAGCCGCGCCACCAGCGCGCGGCCCATCCGTTCAGGTGCTTGTGGCCCACCACGATGAGGTCGGCCTGGATGCTGCTGGCGCAGCGCGCGATTTCGCTCACCGCATCGCCGATCACCACCTCGCCGCGCGCCGTCAGCCCAGCGTCGGTGAGCTTGCGCAGGCCGGCATCGAGAACCGCCTGGTAGCGGGCTTTCTCGGCCTGCTGCAGCGTTTCGTCATAGATGCCGCCTTCGGGCGTGAGGGCGTTCAGGGGCAGCTGCATCACGGCGATGAGACGCAGCTCGGCCTGGCTCCACTGGGCGATTTCATGGCAGTCGAGCAAGGCCTTCTGCCCGGAAGCGGAGCCGTCGTAAGCCAGCAGGATTTTCTTGTACATGGGGCGCCTTCAAAACAGGGAGGAAACCGGTCAGTCCAGCGTGAAGCCGATCTTCAGCGACACCTGCCAGTGCGCCACCTTGCCCGCCTCCACATGGCCCCGGGTTTCGGTGATGGTGAACCACTGGATGTTGCGCACTGTCTCATGCGCCTTGGCAATGGCGGTGCTGACCGCGTCCTCGATGCTTGTGGGGGAAGAGCCGGTCAGCTCCAGCAGCTTGTAGACATGGTTGCTCATCGCGGTGCTCCTTCAAGGTGAATCGGCCTGGTCACCGGAAATCTTACGCGCTTTGGCTGAAATTCCAAGGGGCGGCGCGGCCAAAGTGGTGGCGATATGGCAGGGCCCGGCGCACGCAAGCCGTGCAAGCCCGGCCGCCGGGGAAGTCCGCCTGCGCAGGGTCAGCCCGGGATGTCAGGCTCGACCAGGTGGGCCAGCTGGGCCAGTGACTCCTGCCACCCGAGGTAGCACATCTCGACCGGAATCGCTTCGGGAATCCCTTCCTGAACGATGTGCAGGTCCGTGCCGCACGACACTTGACTCAAGGTGACCGAAACCGTCAGCTCGCCGGGCAGGTTCGGGTCATCAAAGCGGTCGGTGTACCGGATGACCTTGTTCGGGATCAGCTCCAGGTACTCGCCGCCGAACGAGTGGCCGTTGCCGGTCGAGAAGTTCTTGAACGACATCTTGAACGTCCCGCCAACGCGCGCTTCCAGGTGGTGAACCGTGCAAGTGAAGCCGTAGGGCGGAAGCCACTTGCTCATCGCGTCGGCATCAAGGAATGCGCGATACAGCTTTTCCGGCTTGGTACGAATGACACGGTGCAGTCGAACAGTTCCAGTGGTTATGGTCAGCTCCTTTGTGGGTAATGCGAACGCAGAGGGTACACGCATGGAGCCCCAGGTTGTGGCTGCTGCGGCGTTTTTGGCAAGCGCGCCTGCCTAACCCTGCCTCAGCCTCTGCCGCCCGGTCCAGCGCGGCCAGCCGAAGCCCCCGCCCGCGATGGCGCCGCGCATTGCTCGCACACCATGCCGGCCAGCCGGTGCAGCGCCTGCCAGCCGCTCGCTGGCCAGTCGGGCTGCTTCAGGCCTTTCACGATGCCATCGACCTTTTGCGCCGCGTCCAGGAGCTTGGCCAGCACCGCGTCGCTCATGCCGGGCAGCACGCGCTCATACAGCTTTTCCTTGGCGCCCCAGACCCGGTTCTCGCGCAGGGCCATCGGCATCGGTCGGCCGGCGCGAATCGCGTCCTTGACCCGCTTCATGCCGCGAATGTCCTCGGCCAGCGCCCAGTGCACCAGCACTTCGGATTCGCCTTCGGCCTGCAGGCCGTCGATCATCCGCGCCACCCGGACAAAATGGCCGCCCAGCACGGCCTCGGACAGCTTGAACACGTCGTAGCGCGCCACGTTGAGCACGGCGTTTTCAACCTGGTCGAAACTCAGCACGCCGTCGCCATGGGCCGGGTACAGCAGCGCAAGCTTCTGGATTTCCTGGTGCGCGGCCAGCAGGTTGCCTTCCACCCGGTCGGCGAAAAACTGCAGCGTGCGCTGGCCCTCCTCGCCGCCGGCCACGCGCTGGCCCTGCAGCTGCAGGCGCTGGGCGATCCACTGCGGCAGGTTGCGCCGGTCCACCGGGTCGAACTTGACGGTGACGCCGAAGCTCTCCAGCGCGCCGAACCAGGCGCCCTTCGTCGCCGTGCCGTCGAGCCGGGGCAGCATCACCAACGTCAGCGTCGAGTCATCGCCCTGGGCGCGCTCGGCCAGCTGCTGCAGCGCGACCGAGCCGTCCTTGCCCGGCTTGCCGCTGGGAATGCGGATCTCGACGATCTGCCGGTCGGCGAACAAGCTGAGCGAGCCGCCGCTGGCCAGCACCTCGCTCCAGTCGAAATGCGCGCCGGCCACGGTGTGCACCGTGCGCTCGGTGTAGCCCTGGCCGCGGGCGGCGGCGCGCAGGGCGTCGGCGAATTCCTGCAGCAGCAGGGGCTCGTCGCCGTGCAGGGTGTACAGGCTCCTCAAGCCGCGCTTGAGGTGGTCGGAAAGGTGGGCGGGAGCCAGTTGCATAGTGGATGGATTCTAGGAGCGCGCCGGCGCCCGCATTTTGGCCGGGCAGCAGGTTTTATGCATCAAATAGGCTTCTAGCGCAGGCGGCGCCTGCGCTTACAGCTATCAATAAAAGAGCAAAACCATCCTGCCGCTCGGGCGCCGTGTCGCAGCAGGCAAGCGGCTGGTGGCCGGTTTCATCCATTTTGTTGTCTTGTTCCGGCAAAACGGCCATCGACTGCCTAATTGCCAGCGCAAATGACACTTGTCATTGGTTCGCGGCACAACCACACTCGGGGCTGGCAATGAAAGTACACGGAGGCCCCCATGACCACCCGCCACGCAGGCTGTCTTGACACTGTCTTTTTGAGCCCGCAGGATGTGGCCCGCATCGTCGGCCGCCAGGGCCTGGTTCCCACGCTGCAGGCCCTGGCGGCCTGCATTGGCGAGGATTTCCTGCGCTGGGACAGTTTTGACAAATCCGCGCGCCTGGCCAGCCACTCGCCCGAGGGCGTGATCGAGCTGATGCCGATTGCCGATGCACGGCGGTACGCCTTCAAATACGTCAACGGCCATCCGAAAAACACTGCCCTCGGCCTGTCCACAGTGATGGCTTTCGGCGTGCTGGCCGATGTGGCGACCGGCCTGCCGCTGCTCATCAGCGAGCTGACGCTGACCACTGCCCTGCGCACCGCCGCCACCTCGGCAGTGGCCGCGCGCGCGCTGGCCCGGCCCGACAGCCGCGTGATGGCCCTGGTCGGCAATGGCGCGCAAAGCGAATTCCAGGCTCTGGCCTTTCACCGCTTGCTGGGCATCGACACCCTGCACCTGTACGACACCGACCCCCGGGCCACCGCCAAGCTGATGCGCAACCTGCAGGCCGATCCGGACGCGGCGGGCCTGCGGCTGCGGGCTTTTGGCAGCACCGCCGACGCCGTGCGCGACGCGGACATCGTGACCACCCTGACGGCCGACAAAACCGCTGCGGCCATCCTGACCGCCGGCATGCTCAGGCCCGGCACCCATGTCAACGCGGTGGGCGGCGACTGTCCGGGCAAAACCGAACTCCATGCCGACGTGCTGCGCGCCGCCCGCGTCGTCGTGGAGTACGAGCCGCAGACCCGGATCGAGGGCGACCTGCAGCAGATGGCGCCGGATTTTGCCGTGACCGAGCTGTGGCAGGTGCTGGCGGGTGAAAAGGCGGGCCGCGAGCAGGCCGCCCAGATCACCGTGTTCGATTCGGTGGGCTTCGCGCTTGAGGATTTTTCGGCGCTGCGGTATCTTCATGCGACGGCGCAGGCGCTGGGAATCGGCGGCACCATCGCGCTTATTCCGCGGCTTGGCGATCCAAAAGACCTTTTTCAGCTGGTCAGGCCGCAGGCGATGCGCCAGGGCGGCGCGCTGCGGAGCGGGCACCCTGGGCATGACGCCGCCCCCATCAACACTGGAATCACCACGACATGACACGACACATCAGGCTGATTGGCGCCCCCACCGACGTCGGCGCCGGAACGCGGGGCGCCTCCATGGGCCCGGAGGCCTTCCGGGTGGCCGGGCTGCAGCCGACGCTGCAAGGCCACGGCCTGCACGTGACCGACTGGGGCAACGTCAGCGGCCCGGCCAACCCCTGGCAGAACCCCGTGAATGGCTACCGCCATCTGGACGAGGTGGCCGCCTGGAACCGCGCGGTGCATGAAGCGGTGCATGCCGCGCTGGGCGAAGGCGACCTGCCCGTCCTGCTGGGCGGCGACCACTGCCTGGCCATCGGCTCGATCAGCGCCGTGGCCCGGCATTGCCGCCAGATCGGCAAAACCCTTCGCGTGCTGTGGCTCGATGCCCACACCGACTTCAATACCCATGCGCTGACACCGACCGGCAACACCCATGGCATGCCGGTGGCCGTCCTGTGCGGCCATGGGCCGGCCGAGCTGACCGGCATCGGCGGCGTGTCCCCGGCCATGCAGCCTTCGGCCTTTCGCCAGATCGGCATCCGCAGCGTCGACGAAGGCGAAAAACGCTTCGTCGGGCAGTCGGGCATGGCGGTGTTCGACATGCGCCACATCGACGAGATGGGCATGAAGCGCACCATGGAGGCGGCGCTGGCCGGCATGGACGGCAACACCCACCTGCATGTGAGCTTTGACGTGGACTTTCTGGACGCCGGCTTTGCCCCGGGCGTGGGCACGGCCGTCAAGGGCGGGCCGACCTACCGCGAAGCCCAGCTGTGCATGGAAATGATCGCCGATACCGGCGCCATGGCCTCGCTCGACGTGATGGAGTTGAATCCGGCGCTGGATGTGCGCAACGCCACCGCGCAGGTCGCGCTGGAGCTGATCGAAAGCCTGTTTGGCAAAAGCACGCTGATGCGGCGCACCTGAGCGGCGCCGCCCCGAAAGCGCTACAAGGCGGTGACCGCGGCGAGCCGGCGCATGACCTGCTGGACGACATCGCTCTGCATGTCGCGGTAGAGCAGGTTTTCTTCCGCCTCCTTGGCCAGGACTGCCGACTCGTTGAAGCTGATGTCGCGCTGAAGCGCGATTTCGCTGGGCGCGATCAACTCCTTGCCGGCCAGGGTGCGCAGCCTGAACCTGAAGCGCAGCCGCAATTGAAACTCCCGCACCTGGCCGGTCGAGTTCAGGCTGAGCACGACTTTCTCGCGCTGCTCCTGCAGCACCTCCAGAACGACCTGCGCCTCGCCGATCCGGCGCGCATCGCTGATCACCCTGACCTTGCCGGTGCCCTGCAACGACCGGCGCAACTCCACGCCCAGCGGCGACGATTCGGGCAGGTCGCTGTAGAGCGTGGTGAACGCGAAGTTGGGGGCTTTTCGCAGCGCGAAGCCGCATCCGTGCAGGCTGAGCAGCGCAAGGGAGGCGGAGGAAGCCGCAAAGAGAAGAAAACCGCGACGCTGCATGGTGGTGTGCCTTGTGGGGTGATCGAAAGCCGGAGTCAAATGACAATATTGACCAGGCGGCCCGGCACCACGATGATTTTCTTGGCCGACGCGCCTGCCGCCTGCCGCACAAAAGCCTCCGACGCCAGCGCCGCTGCCTCGATCGCCGCCCGGTCGGCGCCGGCCGGGACCGTCACCGCGCCGCGCAGCTTGCCGTTGACCTGCAGCATCAGCTCGATTTCGTCCTGCCGCAGGGCGTTGGCATCGACTTCGGGCCAGGGCGCATCCAGCAGCTCGCCGGCTCCGGCGGCATAGCCCAGCCCGGACCATAAGGCATGCGTCAAGTGCGGCGTTGCCGGGTACAGGCAGCGCAGCAGGATGCCAAAGCCCTCGCGCAGGGCAGCGGCGGACGCCGCCGTGGCCTCGCCCTTGAAATCCTCCAGGGCGTTGAGCAGTTTCATGCCCCCCGAAACGACGGTGTTGTACTGCATTCGCTGGTAGTCGTAGTCAATCTGCTTGAGCACCGCATGCACTTCTAGCCGCAAGGCCTTGGTTTCCTTGTCAAATGGGCCGTTTGCGCTTGCTGCATCTACATCACCAGCTCCTGAATTCATAGCATGCAGCTTGAAGCCGAAATTCCAGACGCGGCGCAGGAAGCGGTAGGCGCCTTCGACCCCGGCGTCGTTCCACTCCAGCGTGGCTTCGGGCGGCGCGGTGAACATGGTGTACAGGCGGGCGGTGTCGGCGCCGAACTTTTCAATGATGTCCTGGGGATCGACGCCGTTGCTTTTGGACTTGGACATGGTGCCCACGCCTTCGTACTCGATGAGGGTGCCCACTGGCAGCTCGCCGACAGCCTTGACCAACCGGGCGCTGACGATCTTGCCGTGCTCGTCATGGACATGCTCGACATCGTGCGGCCAGAAATACTCCTTGCCGCCCTGGGCGGTGCGGCGCGAATAGATGTGGTTGAGCACCATGCCCTGCGTCAGCAGCTTGGTGAAAGGCTCATCGACCTTGACCAGGCCGAGGTCGCGCATCACCTTGGTCCAGAAACGCGCGTACAGCAGGTGAAGAATCGCATGCTCGATGCCGCCGATGTACTGGTCCATCGGCATCCAGTAGTCGGCGCCTTCGGCCACCATGGCCTGCTCGTTCTTCGGGTCACAATAGCGCATGAAGTACCACGAACTGTCGACAAAGGTGTCCATCGTGTCGGTTTCACGGCGCGCCGGCTGGCCGCAGACCGGGCAGGTCACGCCAGCGTGGAAGCCTTCATGCTTGTGCAGCGGGTTGCCCGAGCCGTCGGGCACGCAGTCCTGCGGCAGGATGACCGGCAGGTCTTGCTCTGGCACCGGCACCGCGCCGTGCTCAGCGCAGTGGATGATGGGAATCGGCGTGCCCCAGTAGCGCTGGCGGCTCACGCCCCAGTCGCGCAGCCGCCAGGTGGTTTTTTTCCCGCCCAGGCCCAGCGCGGCGAGGTCGGCGGCCACCGCAGCGACGGCCGCCTGGAAGCCCAGGCCGTCGTACTTGCCGGAGTTGACTGCAATGCCGTGCTGCTTGTCGGTGTACCAGTCCTGCCACGTCTGGGTGCTGAACTGGCAAGCGCTGGACGGGGCCAGCGCCGGGTCGGGCGCCACCACCTGCCTGATGGGCAGGCCGTATTTGTTCGCGAATTCAAAGTCGCGCTCGTCATGCGCAGGCACGCCCATCACCGCGCCGTCGCCATAGCCCATCAGGACATAGTTGCCGACCCAGACTTCCACCTGGTCGCCGGTCAGCGGATGCGTGACGAACAGGCCGGTCGGCTGGCCTTTTTTCTCCTGCGTCGCCAGTTCGGCCTCGGTCGTGCCGCCCGACTTGCATTCCTCAATAAACGCGGCCAACGCAGGGTTGGCCGCCGCCGCATGCACCGCCAGCGGATGCTCCGGCGCCACGGCGCAGAAGGTCACGCCCATGATGGTGTCGGCGCGGGTGGTGAATACGTACATGCGGCCATCGCCGATCAGGCTGCCGGATACATCCTTAATGTCGTGGGTGAACGCAAAACGCACGCCTTCGCTCTTGCCGATCCAGTTTTCCTGCATCAGCTTGACCCGCTCGGGCCAGCCCGGCAGCTTGTGGCTGACACTGCCCAGCAACTCCTC
>JAQGLT010000018.1 GCA_028292745.1 Polaromonas sp.
GGTCCGCGCCGATGGCCATGGCGGTGCGAAGCGTTTCCTGGCACTGCAGCGCGCCGCAGGAGACGGCCACCACTTCCGTGGCCAGGCCCTTTTCTTTGAGCCGCACGGCTTCTTCCAGGGCAATCTCGTCGAACGGGTTCATGCTCATCTTCACGTTGGCGATGTCCACGCCCGTGCCGTCCGATTTGACGCGCACCTTCACGTTGTAGTCAACGACGCGCTTGACAGGGACCAGGATTTTCATAAATTTTCTATGGTTAAAAGAATATGGATTGAAATCTGCTCGACCCGGCGCTAAATCAGCCCGCTCGAACCACCTCAGGGTAGGTTTTTCACCTCTCCCACTTCATAGTAGGGATGCTTGCCCAGTGTAGGAAGCAGAGGCCTGCCAGTCCATGGCTTTTATCTGGACTCGGCGTACTTGTTTTGCGAACGATCCTGGGATTTCACCGTGGGAGGCGCTGCCGGATAAAGACAGCCGAGGCCAATGCCAGCCTTCTTGATCGTGATTTGCCGTTGACTTTGGCCTGGAGCGACATCGCCCTGGCTTGCAACAGTTGTGGGCTTGGCAGTTTTTTGCTAGTAAATTAATAGCTAACTTCGCAAGCAGCGCCTGCGCTACAGCCACTTTTGATGTCAAATCGTGCCAAGCCCTTGCTGGGCACGCTTTCGACCGCTCCGCCGGCGCTCATGCCCGCAGAAATTGCGGGCTTATCCAGCCACGAGCGTGGGCGTTACTCGCAGGTCGGGCCAGACGTCGGTCGCAGCCTCCAGAAAGGCGCGGATCAGAGGGTCGTTTCGGCGGCTCGTCAGATGCGCCATGAAGAGCTGAAATTGCGCGTGGGCAATGGGAGAGACTGCCATCGTTCCTTGCTCGATTCCCTGATTCACATGGACTTCTCGCATCAGCATCACCCCAACGCCAGCTTCGAGCATGGCACGCCCTACTGCTGCGTTGTCAAAAGTGGCGACGATATTGAGTTCCAGGCCGCGCGCCTCGAAGAGATCCTTGAGCATCGCGGTGTACGCGATGCTGCTGTCAGTGGTGGTGATCCAGGGCAGGCTTGCCAATTCGGCCCAGTTCGCGGTCTCGATCCGGTCCTTCCATGCCGCTGGCCCGGCTACCCGGAACTGCACCTTCGTGAGTTCGTAATACGTGAAGCCCGCATCAATCGGACGGCCCAGGATCAGGCCGATATCGAGCTCACCGGTCTTCAACCCCTGCCGCGTGCTGGCCGAGGGCCGCGCCCTCAGGTCCGCGCTGATGAGCGGGTGTTTCGCGCGCAGTGCGCCAATGACTTCTCCGATGCCGGTGGTAGCCGGCTCGCTGCTGGCGCCGATGACCAGGTGCCCTTCGATCTTGCCCCGGATCTCCCGTGCGAATGAAGTGAAAACCGCAGCCTCATTGAGCAATATCTTCGCCTTGTCCAGCAAGAGCTGGCCTGCGCGCGTCAGCTCCAGGCTGCGGTTGGTGCGCACGAAAAGCTGGGTGTCCAGGCGTTCCTCAACGGCGCGCACATGAGCGCTGGCGGCAGACTGGCTGATGTGGAGCCGCTCGGCCGCGCGCGTGAGATGCTGCTCCTCGGCAACCGCAACGAAGGTCCTGAGCTGAACGAGATCTATCTGCATGGTGCTTGGCTCCTGTCTCGCGTGATGGTGGACTTACTGATTCCGATGGTAGCGCTGAACATGGCAAACGCATCCGACCGCGCTGGAATTGCTGGCAAACCCGTTCCCCCAGTTCACGATGGCGCGACTGGCACGCCGGTTGCCGTGTCCTGCTGGCCAGCTGCCCTGGATCGTTCGGCAAACTTGCACACCGCATCCCAAAAAAAGCCATGGACGTAGTGCATACCTGCTTCATACACTGCCAGCACGAAAGAATCCTGCCCTTCGCTGGCACCGCCCAAGCAGACAACTCTCATTCATCGGAGACAAAAATTGTCAACTTCAGACACATCCACCAGCCCCCAGCCCATCGCCGGCGCGCACAGCACGGCGCCAGTTCCTGGTGAAGACTTTGCCGTGGTCCTCAGCCGCTTTGCATGCGGCCTTTCGCTCGATCAGATGGCAGGCCCCGTGGTCACGGCGGCCAAAATGAACGTCTTCGACACGCTGGCGTGCGCAGCCGCCGGGTCCAGCGCGCCTGCCGTGGCAGAGACACGCGAGCTGGCGGTTGAATGGGGCGGCGCGCCCCAGGCGTCCATATTGACCTTCGGTGACAAGGTGCCCGCGCACCACGCGGCGTGGGTCAACGGCACGATGGCGCATGCCCGCGACTATGACGACACGCACGACGCGGCCGTGCTGCATGCCGGCGTGTCGGTGGTGCCCGCCGCGCTGGCCGCTGCTGAGCTGCGCGGCGGTGCCAGCGGCGCGGACTTCATCGCCGGGGTCGCCGCCGGCCTGGAAACGATCTGCCGCCTGGGCGTCGCGACGCAGATCGGCATCATCGAGAGCGGGTTCATGTACACGCCGCTGTTCGGACACTTTGCCGCGACCATCGCCGCAGGGCGGGTGCTCGGGCTGGACGTGAACCAGATGGTCAATGCGCTGGGCATTGCCTACTCCCAAGTCAGCGGCAATCACCAGGTCACGCGCGACGGTGCGCTGACCAAGCGCATGCAGCCCGGCTTCGCCGCCAAGGCCGCGCTTGTCTCGGTTCAGCTTGCCCAGCGCAATGTGCGTGGCGCCCAGGCGACTTTCGAAGGCATCGACGGCTTCCTGCGGGTGTACCTGCATGACCGGTGCGACCGCCAGGTGCTGCGCGAGGGTCTGGGCCAGCGCTACGAATTCACCCAGCTGAGCTACAAACCCTACCCCTGCTGCCGCTTCAACCATACCGCGATCGAGGCGGCGCTTGCCCTGCGGGCTTCCCAAGGCATTGCTGCGGAACGCATCCGGCGCGTGCGCGTCGGCGTGAACCGGCAGGCCTACGAAGCGGTGTGCACGCCGGTCGAGGTGCGCAAATTGCCGCCCACCATCGTCCATGCCCAGTTCAGCATTCCCTACAACGTGGCCGCCGCGCTGATCGATGGGAGTGTCGGGCTGGGGCACTTCAGCGGCAGCTCGATTCATCGCGCAGACATCCTCGCGCTGGCGCAGCGCGTGGAAACGTTCGTTGACGACGACATCGAGCGCGAATGGAGCCGCAACATTTCGCCGGCGCGCCTGGAGATCGACCTGGAGGACGGCACGACGCACACCCTGCGAATCGACCTGCCGCTGGGTCACCACAGCCGGCCCATGTCCACCGCCAACTTCGATGCCAAGGCAGCGGACTGCTTCCGCGTCTCGGCGCGCTCTATGAGTGATGGCGCGCCCCGCCAGCTGCGCGACCTGGTCAACAGGCTTGAGCTGCTCGACGACGTTCGGGGGCTCGCGCGCGTGCTGGAGCCGGCATCGTAAAAACCGCGGCGCCCCAGGTACGGCATGAAGCGTGCACGTTCAGCCTAATCATTCGGTCCAAAGACCTCAGGAGACAAAAATGAATTTCTTGAAATCCCTGCCTCGCCGCGCGCTGCTCGCCGTGGCCGCCAGCATCGTGCTGCCGCTGCATGCGGGCGCGCAGGCGCAGTGGCCGAGCAAGCCGATCAAGCTCATCGTTCCATTCACGCCCGGCGGGAGCAACGACAACATCGCGCGCGTGCTGGCCGTCAAGCTCGGCGCGCGGCTGGGCCAGCCCGTCATTATTGACAACAAGGGCGGTGCGGGTGGCACGATTGGCACCGATTTTGTTGCAAAGGCCCCGGCCGATGGCTACACGATCCTGTTTGCCTCCACCTCTATCACCACCAATGCGGCGAGCGGCAAGAAGCTTCCCTATGACATCGTGAAGGACCTGGAGCCCATCGGCATGGTCGCGGCAACGCCGTTTGCCATCGTCGTGTCCAATGAACTCAAGGCCAGCACGTTGCGCGAGTTCATCGCACTTGCCCGCGCCAAGCCCAAAAGCATCAACTATGGAACCGCCGGCATTGGAGGAACCAACCACTTGGCCACCGAATTGTTTGCCTCGGCGGCAAAAATTCAACTCTCCCATGTTCCCTACAAAGGCATTGCTCCCGCCTTTACTGATCTGATGGGGGGCAACCTGCAGATGCTGGTGCCCAGCCTGTTATCGGTCGCGCCGCACATTCGCGCGGGAAAAATGCGTGCTTTGGCTGTGACGGGTGCGCAGCGCTCCCTCCTGATGCCCGAAATCCCGACAGCATCCGAAGCCGGGCTGCCGGGCTTCCAACTGGAGGTCTGGTTTGGCCTGCTCGGCCCGGCTCAGTTGCCAGCGGACGTCGTGAAGCGGCTCAACGAGGATTTGAATGCCGTGCTTGCACAGCCCGACATGAAGGAGCTGCTGGCACGCGAAGACGCGACGCCCAAGCCCGGCACCCCCAAGGACCTGAGCAACCTGATCAAGTCGGAGGTCAACCGCTGGACGAAATTGATCAAAGACAACAACATCCAGATCGAGTGAGGGCGACCATGCGCAAGATCACGCTTTCCCGGCTGCGGTTCGCTGACTGCCTCGCACCCGACGACGTCATTGGCTGGCCGCAAGGCCCGGGCGAGCCGCTTGCCCTGACCGAGGCACTGGTGGCGCAGCGGGCGGAGCTGCAGGCGCCGACTTTGCTCTTCGGCCTGACGCAATCGGCAACGCTTCGCCCAGAGATTGCCGACCACTTCCGGTTTCATGCCCTGAACGGCGCGGGAACCAGCCGGCGCGTGACGGCGCTGGCAGACATCTTTCCCAGCCACGTCAGCGCGCTCCCGGGGCTGTTCCGCTCCGGGCAATTGCGGCTGGACGTGGTGCTGATCCAGGTCAAGCCGCTGCCGGCCGGCGGCTTCACGCTCGGCGTGATCTGCGATTTCACGCAGGCCATGATCCAGAAGGCGCGGCTGGTGGTCGCGCTGGTCAACCCAGCGCTGCCAGCCATGGGCGGCGACGCTGTCGTGGACGCTGCGGACATCGACCTGCTGGTGGACAGCGACGACCGCATCATTGACATGCCGGACCCCGAACCATCTGCGGTCGAGCGGGCGGTCGCCCGGCAGGTGGCCGCGCGCATCCCGGACCGGGCAACGGTGCAGCTCGGCGTGGGCACGCTGCCCGTGGCCGTGGCGCAAGCACTCTATGGCCACCAGCAGTTGGGCGTGCACAGCGGCGTGGTCTCCGATGTGCTGGTCGATCTGGTCGAGCGGGGGGTCGTCACCAATGCGCACAAAGGGTGCGATGCCGGTCGGACCGTGACCGGCGGCTTGTTTGGCACGCAGCGCCTGCGCGACTTTGCCGTGCGCAGCGGGCTGATCGACATGCGCAGCGCCGATTACACCCACAGCCATGCCGTGACGGCCGCCCTTTCGCAATTCCACACCGTCAATTCAGCCATCGAGATTGACCTGTCGGGCCAGGTAAATTCTGAAATTGCCGGGGGCCGTTACCTTGGCGCGGTCGGCGGCCAGGTTGACTTTGTGCGCGCCGGCGTGGCGTCGAAAGGGGGCTGCTCCATCATTGCGTTCCCGTCGGCGACGCCCGACGGCAAGCACTCGCGCATCGTCGCCTCGCTCGGCGACCGGCCGGTGACCACGGCCCGCAGCGACGTGGATGTGATCGTGACCGAGCACGGGGCGGCGCATCTTCGCGGCGTTTCCCTGCGCGAGCGCGCCCTTCGCCTGATCGCCATCGCGCATCCGGACCATCGCGAATCCCTGGCGCGTGGACTGCATGAGCACGCCAGAGCGTCCTCCACCTGATTCGCCAAGCTATTGAAAGGACTCCCGTGAGCCAAGACATTTTTCTCGACGCCCTGGGCGACGGCATCTTCGAGATCCGCCTGGAGCGGCCCGAGCGCATGAACGCGCTGGGCGCGCAAACCGTGGTCGCACTCAAGCAAGCCGTTGACGACGCTGCCGCAAGGCGGGCGCGGGTGGTGCTGATACGCGGCAGCGGCCGCGCGTTCTGTGCCGGCGCCGACCTGAAGGAGCGCAAAAGCATGGACCTTGCAGCGCGCATGGCCCACAACGCGGGCATCAACGAGGCCGTCAACGCCATCGGCAACGCACGCTTCGTCACCATTGCCGTGCTCAATGGCCTGGCGCTGGGCGGCGGGCTGGAGATGGCGCTGGCCTGTGACCTGCGCATGGCGGCGGCCGGCGTCAAGATCGGCCTCACGGAAAGCCGCGTCGGCGCCTTTCCCGGCGCTGGGGGCACACAGCGGCTGCCGCGTCTCATCGGCACCAGCCGCGCCCTGCACATGATGCTGACCGGGGAACCGGTCAGCAGCGAATACGCGCTCGAAATCGGCCTGGTCAACGAGGTGGTCCAGCCCGATGAACTCCAGGCCCGTGCGCTCGAATTCGCCAGGCTGCTCGCAGGGCGGTCGGCGCCGGCGATGGCCGAACTCAAGCGGCTGGTTTACCGCGGCGTCGAGTTGCCGCTGGCCGATGGCCTGGCGCTCGAACGTGCCGCGCTGCCCGGCATCCTGGGCTCGGCCGATTACGCCGAGGGCCTTGCGGCGTTCGAGGAGCGCCGCCCACCCCGATTCACGGGGACCGTTGAACTCGCTGACAACAACGCGCCAAGCAACGCAAACATTTAATCCAAGGAAACACATCATGAGCAACCAGAGACTGCAACTCACCGAAGAGCAACGCGCATTGATCGGCACCGTCCGCAACCTGGCACGCGACAAGAACTGGCGCACCGATTCGATCAAATACCTGGACGGCACCTACCCGTGGGAGAACCTGAACGACCTGGCCAAGATCGGCGTGCTGGGCATGTCCATCCCCGAAGAATACGGCGGCTCGGACCTGCCGGTGTTCGACACCGCATTGGTGATCGAGGAAGTCGCCAAGAACTGCTACGCCACCGCCATGGCGCTGATGGGCATGCTGGGCGTACAGGTGCGGGTCATCAGCAACTTCGCGCCGGAGAGCATGAAGCGCGACATCCTGCCCAAGGTGGCTGCAGGCGAAGTCCACCTGGCTGTGTGCATGACCGAGCCGCACGCCGGCACCGACGTGCCCAACTACAAGACCAACACCGTCATCAAGGGCGACAAGGCGGTCGTCAACGGCGTCAAGACCTTGATCAGCCGCGCCAATGAAGCCGAATGGTTCGTGGTCTTCACCCGCATCAACGGCACGCCAGGGCGCGAGGGCATCGGCTGCGTGCTGGTGAACCGCAACACGCCTGGTTTTGAGGTGACGGCGCGCTACCACACCATGGCCGGCGAATACCTGGCCGAGATCCAGTTCAACAATGTCGAGGTGCCGCTGGAGAACGTGATCCTGCGCGAGGGCGGCTTCAAGAAGCTCCTTTCGGCCTTCAACACCCAGCGCTGCCTGAACCCCAGCGTGTCGCTCGGCATGGCCGAAGCCGCCTTCGAAGAGGCCATCAGCTATGTGCGCCAGCGCACGATCCGTGGCAACCCGATTGCCGACTTCCAGGGCATCCAGTGGAAGCTGGCCGAGATGTACCGCGACATCGAGGCCGGCCGCGCGCTGCTGTACCAGGCGGCCCTGTCGGCCAACCCCTTCCCCGATCCGCAGCAGGCGGCCATCGCCAAGATGTTCGTCAACGAGATGGCGATCCGCGTCACCAGCGAGGCGCTGCAGGTGCACGGCGGCTACGGCTTCACCGACGACTACCCGATCTCGCGCATCTACCGGGGCGTGCGCTACGGCACGCTGGGCGGCGGCGCGACCGAGGCGCTCAAGGACCTGGTCGGCAAGAAGCTGGTCAGCGACTTCGACCCGGTGGACGGCTTTCTGTCGATGGGCAACTTCTAAGCGGATCGAGCACCAACATTTCAGGCAGAAAAGACACCATGAACACGCAAAAACTGAAATTGACCGAGGAGCAGCGTGCCCTGATCGGCACGGTTCGCAGTTTGGCCCAGGACAAGAACTGGCGGACGAACTCGATCAAGTACCTGGACGGGACTTTCCCGCACGAGAACCTGCGCGAGCTGGCCAAGCTCGGCGTGCTGGGCATGTCGGTGCCCGAGGAATACGGCGGCTCCAGCCTGCCGGTGTTCGACACGGCGCTGGTGCTCGAAGAAATCGCCAAGCATTGCTACGCCACCGCGATGGGCGTGATGAGCTCGGTGGGCGTTCAGACCCGTGTGATCAGCAAGTACGCGCCTGAAAGCCTGAAACGGGAAATCCTGCCCAAGGTATGCACCGGCGAGGTGAACATGGCGGTCGGCATGACCGAGCCGCACGCCGGCACCGACGTGCCCAACTACAAGACCAACACCGTCATCAAGAGCGACCGCGCCGTGGTCAACGGCGTTAAGACCTTGATCAGCAAGGTGGACGAGGCCGAATGGTTCGTGGTATTCACCCGCATCAACGGCACGCCGGGCCGCGACGGCATCGGCTGCGTGCTGGTGAACCGCAACACGCCGGGTTTTGAGGTGACGGCGCGCTACCACACCATGGGCGGCGAATTCCTGGGCGAAATCCAGTTCAACAATGTCGAGGTGCCGCTGGAGAACGTGATCCTGCGCGAGGGCGCTTTCAAGAAGCTGCTGTCCGCCTTCAACACGCAGCGCTGCCTGAACCCCAGCGTGTCGCTCGGCATGGCCGAGGCAGCCTTTGAAGAGGCCGTCGGCTACGTGCGCGAGCGCACGATTCGCGGCCATGCCGTGAGCGAGTTCCAGGGCATCCAGTGGAAGCTGGCCGAGATGTACCGCGACATCGAGGCCGGCCGCGCGCTGCTGTACCAGGCCGCCCTGTCGGCCAATCCCTTTCCCGACCCCTACCAGGCCGCCATCGCCAAGATGTACAACAACAAGATGGCGATTCGCGTCAGCAGCGAGGCGCTTCAGGTGCACGGCGGCTACGGCTTCACCGACGACTACCCGATCTCGCGCATCTACCGCGCGGTGCGCTACGGCACGCTGGGCGGCGGCACGGTGGAAACACTCAAGGACCTGGTCGGCAAGAAGCTGGTCGCCGACTTCGATCCGGTGGACGGCTTCCTGTCGATGGGCAACTTCTAGCCATGCGCTCGCTGCTCTTCGTTCCCGCGCATGACGCGCGCAAGCTCGCCAAGGGGCTCGATTGCGGTGCCGACGCGCTGATCATCGACCTGGAAGACGCTGTGCCCGAGGCGCACAAGGCGCAGGCGCGCGGCCGGTGCGCCGAGTTCGTCAGCGCGCACCGCGCCCGCCTGCCGCTGATCGTTCGGGTCAATGCGCTCGACACGGGGCTGCTGCTGGACGATCTGGCCGCCGTGGTGCGGGCGCAGCCTTTTGGGATCATGCTGCCCAAATGCACAAGCGGCCGCGATGTCGCGCTGGTGGATTCGTACCTGGCGGCGCTCGAAGCGCGCGACGGCGTGCCGCGCGGCACGCTGCGCATCCTGCCCATCGTCACCGAAAGCGCGGCGGCACTGTTCGAGATGTCCAGCTACGCGCAGGCGGGGCCTCGCCTGCACGCAATGATGTGGGGCGGCGAAGACCTGGCCGCCGATGTCGGGACGGTCGCAAACCGGCGCGCGGACGGCCGCTACACCGCCCCGTACGAGCTTGCGCGCTCGCTCACCCTGCTGGGGGCAACGGGCGCGCAGGTGCCGGCCATCGACGCCGTTTACACGAATTTCCGCGACCCGGAAGGCCTCAAGGCCGAGTCGGCCGACGCGGTGCGCGACGGGTTTTCCGCCAAGGCCGCCATCCATCCCGACCAGGTCGGCCCGATCAACGCGGCCTTCACGCCGTCGCCAGCCGATGTGGCGTGGGCCACGCGCGTCATCGCCGCCTTCAGCGCAACCCCCGAAAAGGGTGCCCTCGTGCTGGACGGCAAGATGCTCGACCGGCCGCACCACCGCTCGGCGCAGCGCGTGCTTGCGCGCGCGGCCACCCCCACCCCCGACCTTTCATGACCACCGGAGTTCCCATGTCCACCTCAGCGCCGAACTACCCGCTTTCGGGAGTTACCGTCATCGATCTTTCGCACGTCTACAACGGGCCTTACGCCACCTTCCTGATGGCGATGGCCGGCGCCAACGTCATCAAGGTCGAGCCGTTCCAGGGCGAGCACCTGCGCAGCCGGGGCGACATGGGCGGCGCCGCCCTGCCCTTCGCGATGCTCAACTCCAACAAGCAGCCGGTCACGCTCAACCTCAAGTCCGACAAGGGCCGCGAACTGCTCAAGGAAATGGTCGGGCGCGCCGACATCCTGGTCGAGAACTTCGCGCCCGGCGTCATGGACCGGCTGGGCGTCGGCGCCGTGGAACTGCACAAGGTCAACCCGCGGCTGATCTATGGCTCCAGCTCAGGCTACGGCAAGGATGGCCCGTACCGCGACTACCCGGCCATGGACCTGGTCATGCAGGCGATGTGCGGCGTCATCGATTCGACCGGCTTCGCCGACCAGCCGCCGGTCAAGTCCGGCGCGGCGCTGTGCGACTTCATGGCCGGCATCCATCTGTATGCGGCCATCATGACCGCGCTCTACGAGCGCGAGCGCACCGGCCAGGGCCGCACGGTGGACGTGTCGATGCAGGACGCGACCTATGCGTCGCTGGCGTCCAACCTCGGCATGCTGCATGCGCGCGGCGACGCAGCCCCCGCGCGCACCGGCAACCGCCATGGCGGCCTGGGCGTGGCGCCCTACAACGTCTACAAGACCACCGACGGCTACGTCGTGCTCAACGCCCCGGGCGACCACCATTTCCGCTCGATCCTCAAGGTGATGGGCCATTCGGACCTTGAGGACGATCCGCGTTTTCTGACGCGCACCTCGCGGGTCCAGAATTTCCAGGCGGTGGACGACCTGATCGAGCGCTGGACCCAGACGCTTTCCAAGAACGAAGTGGCGCAGCGCATGCTGGCCGCGAAGGTGCCCTGCGCGCCGGTGCGCCAGCTGTCAGAGGTCATGGTCGACGAGAACATGCACTCCCGGGGCAGCCTGCAGTGGATCGACCATCCCGAGCTGGGCCGCGTCGTGCTGCCGCACTCGCCGCTCGTCTTCGAGGGCACCGAGCGCCAGCCTATCCAGCCCAGCCTGCCGTTGGGCGCCAGCAACAGCGCCGTGTTCGGCGACTGGCTCGGCCATTCGCCGGAGGAGCTGGCCGCCTACAAGGCTGAAGGCGTCATCTCTTAAAACAAACGGGTCACGCCATGCCATTGCCCCCTTCCGTGCCGCGCGATGCGCTTCACCTGCGCCGCATCGAGCTGCGCGGCTACCAGCGCGCAGACGGCTTGTTCGACATCGAAGCGCACATGGTCGACACCAAGACCGAAGCGATCACCGTGGGAGGCGGTCGGGTGGTTGCGCCCGGAGAGCCCATTCACGACATGTCCATCCGGCTGGTCTTGGACGCCGACCTCCTGGTGACGGACGTCATTGCCTGCACGGACGCCTCGCCCCACGGCATCTGCCCTGACGCGACGGGCACGCTGCAGTGCCTCAAAGGCGTGCGCATCGGGCCCGGCTGGTCGAAGGCCATCCGCGAGCGGCTTGGCGGGCGAAAGGGCTGCACGCATCTGACCGAGCTGCTCAAGCCGCTGGCCACGGTGGCGTTTCAGACGCTGTGGAAAGTGCGGGAAAACCAGCCGGCCGCTGTCGATTCTGCCGGCAAGCCGCGCAAGATCGACAGCTGTTATGCCTATGCGAGCGACCGTGAAATCGTGCAGGTGCGGTGGTCAATGCACTTTGACGGCAGCCCGCCAAGGTAACCCTGGCGAAGTCCGGCACCGCTTCGTGTTCCGCCGTAGACAGGCCCAGGCGCTGCTGTGCAGCCGGCCAAAACGGCCCCTTGAACAAGGAAATGGAGACCATGAGCTTTATACAGTCCTGCATTTCGAGGGGCGTCATGCATGTCGTTTTCAACCGGCCCGAGCGCAGGAATGCGCTCACCTGCCAGATGTATAGCGCACTGTGCGAACTGCTCGACCGTGCAGCGCAGGACGAGAACGTGAAGGTGCTGATGCTTTCCGGGGCGTCAAGCGTGTTCACCGCCGGACAGGACCTGGACGATTTGCTGCGGCATCCGCCAGAGGATGCCGATGCGCCGGCCTTCCAGTTCATGCGCAGAATGGCTGCCTTTTCCAAGCCCCTGGTCGCGGCGGTCGAGGGACTGGCGTTCGGCATCGGCACCACGCTGCTGCTGCACTGCGACCTGGTCTATGTGGCGCAGGACAGCCGTTTCGCCCTGCCCTTTGTCAACCTGGGGCTGGTGCCCGAGGCTGGGTCGAGCCTGCTGCTGCCGCGCGCCTGCGGCCATCAGCGCGCCGCCGAGAAACTCCTGTTTGGCGACCTGTTCATGGCGGCGCAAGCCCTGGAACTGGGCTTTGTCAACCGGGTGCTGCCATCGGCTGATGTCCTGTATTACGCCGCCAGGCAGGCCGAGCGCCTGGCGCAGCTGCCGGCCGGTTCGGTGTGCGGCACGAAGGCGCTGATGAAAGGCCAAGAGGCGCCTGGCGCGAGCCGCGCGGCGGACGAGGTGGCGCTTCGAATAAAGGCCGAAGCCGGGCTCTTTGTTCAACGCGTCACAGGTCCGGCGGCGCTCGAAGCCGTGCGGGCGTTCAAGGAAAAGCGCAAGCCCGACTTCATGGGCATGGATTGAGTTGCCGCGCTCAACGGGCGCCGGCCTTGCCCGGGGTGATTTCGCTCCAGTCTTCAGCCAGTAAGCGGATTTTGGAATCAAAACTGCCTCTTGCGCACACCAGTCTTGCCTAATCAGCTATTAATTCAGTAGCAAAGGCACATCCTGTCTTGAATGCCGTGGTTGATCCGAGGCCTTCGTGCCTGTGCCACGACCTTCACCGCAGTGCCAAGCCGAACACGCTCCGGGCCCTTGCGCAGCAGCGCTTTTGCGTGCCGGGCCGCACGCGGCAGGGTCATTGCAAAGACAGGACACCGCGTCCTGAAAAAAGCCATGGACGTGCAACCGGTCTGATTTCTAAACTGCATGGCACGCATGAGGGCACTATCTTCATGCGGTTGTTTCAGGAGCGAGCCCGCTTACCCAGCGGGCAAGCGCCTCGTCCCAAAGCGAGCGCAACACCCGCACGCCCGGTGCAGCCGACGCGCCATGCACAGCCGCACAGCGCCGGCCCAACCCCGCCAGCTGACCCTTCAGCCCATTGTCAAATTCACGGAGACCCAGGTTCATTCCCATGAAAAATTCACTCATCTGCCTCTCGGTGCTCGGCTTGTGCGCAGCCGCCCATGCCCAGTCATCGGTCACGCTCTCGGGCACGGCCGACGCCACGCTGACCCGCGGCACGGGCTCGCTGACCAGCCGCTCCGGGTTGGGCAGCGGCGGCAACAGCACCAGCAAGTTTGCGCTGCGCGGAACCGAAAATCTGGGCGGCGGCTTGTCCGCGCTGTTCTGGCTCGAATCGGGCTTCCTGATCGACAGCGGCTCGGGCCAGGCGACCAGCGCGAACAACCAGCCCGGCGGCACCACCGCGGTAAGCGGCGTGACGTTCAACCGGCGCGCCATCGTGGGGCTGGCAGGTCCCTGGGGCGAGGTCCATCTGGGCCGCGACTGGGCGCCCATGTACGACGCCTACACCGGCCGGTATGACCCGTTCGGCGTCGGCGTCGGGATTGCCCTCAACTACTCGGCCGGCATCACGTCCCAGAACGGCGCGGTGCGCGTCTCCAATGCGGTCGGTTACACCACACCCAAGGTGCTGGGCGGCCTGTCGGCCAACCTCCAGCACTGGGCCGGTGAAAACCCGTCCGGAACGGCGACGGGGCGCGACGGCACGGGCCATGGCATGCGCCTGAACTACGACAGCGCAGCGGTCAGCGCCGCGGCGCATTGGGGACGCACCGACTACGCGGCGGGCGACGCGGTGTACCGGGCCCTAGCGGCTTCCTACAACTTCGGGCCCGCCAAGGCCTCGGCCATTGTCAACCACGACAGCCAGGGAGTCCTTGCCAGCAAAGGCTGGCTCGTCGGCGGGTGGATGCCGCTCGGCGCCGGCGAGGTCAAGGCGTCGTACTCCAGGCACCGCAGCGACGCCGCCGGCGAGCCGACGGCGAAAAAGCTCGCGCTGGGGTATGTGCACAACCTGTCCAAGCGCACCGCGCTGTACACGACGCTGGCGCATGTGCGCAACAGTGGCGGCGCCAGGCAAGCGCTCAACGGCGCCACGACAGGGCCCAACCAGTCCTCCAGAGGTTTCGACCTGGGCATCCGCCACAACTTCTGATCTTCTGATCTGTGCGGGGACCGGGTGTGGGCGGCAGGCGCGCAACGTGGGCCAGCAAGCCGTTAGAACAAAATCCCCCGAAGCGGGAAAACCGCACAATTGACTATTAAAAATGGCTGCGGCGCAGGCAGAGCCTGGGTCGGCAGCTATTAATACAGTAGCACACAAGTGGCAGGGCCGCAGCTGCTGCCAATCAGGGCCGTTCCTCTCTGGCCGGGATTTTTCTTGAGCGGACGGCATGCGTAAGCGCTCAATGCGCACTCAACGCAGGTGCGCATGTATCCAGTCTGTTTCCGCAGGGAATGCCGGTAGCCGGAGCAATATCTGCTTGAATTTCAATCGCGGGATGCAAGGCCTGCAGCGTTGCCTGCTACACAATTTATAGCTATCAGCGCAAGCTAGGTATGCGCAAAAGGCATGTTTGGTGCTCAAATAAGCCTTGCAGGTTAAAACGGAGCCGCTCCGGCGGCAAGCCGACCTCGGCAGTCAGAGCCAAAGCTGGCTGCGCCGGTACCGCCGGCCGGTGCCCGGCGTTGGAAAGACGCCACGGACTGGCCGTGCGGGCGCTGTTTTCAGCCCATTGCACAGTCGATGTGCTGGGGCAGCAGGAATTCGCGCAAGCCGTCCTCGCCCCATTCGGCGCCCACGCCGCTGTGCTTGTAGCCGGTCATCGGCGCATCCGGGCGCAGCGGGCTGCCGCCGTTGATCTGCACCGTGCCGACCCGCAACTCGGGCACAAGCTGCAGGCACTGCGCCTTCGGGCCGAACAGGTAGGCCTTCAAGCCCAGGTCCGAATCGTTGGCGATCTGGATGGCTTCTTCGACGGTGCGGTAGGTCAGCACGACCGAGACGGGCCCGAAGATCTCTTCACGTGCCAGCTTGGCCTGGTTGTCCAGGCCGCCGACAAGCACCGGATTGAGGAACCAGCCCTTGGCGATGTCGGGGCGGCCGCCGCCGGCGATGACGGTCGCGCCCGCCTCGACAGCGCGTGCCACGCCGGCCTCGATGCGGTCCCGGTTCGCGGCGCTGACCACCGGCCCGACGATGGTTTTGGGATCACGCGGATCGCCCACCGTGATCTGCTCGTAGGCCTTGCGGCTGGCTTCGCAGAATTCCTCATAGCGTGATTCCTCGACCAGGATGCGCGTTGGCGAGCCGCAGCCCTGGCCCGCATTGCGCGCATAGCGCGCGTGCAGCCAGAAGGCATATTGGGTGTAGTCCACGCCGGGCAGCATGATCGCGGCCGACTTGCCGCCGAGCTCCAACACCACGCTGCGCAGGCCGGCCGCGGCCTGCTGCATCACCTGCCGGCCCACATTGACAGAGCCAGTGAAGCTGACCTTGTTGACTCCCGGATGCTCGGTCAGCGCGCGGCCGACCTCGGCGCCGCCGGCGATGATGTTGACCACGCCCGGCGGAAATCCCGCGCGGCGCACCAGGTCCCCCAGCAGCAGCACGGCCAGCGGGGCCAGCGGCGACGACAGCAGCACCGTCGTGCAGCCCGCGGCCAGCGCCGCCCCGATCTTGGTCACGCCGATCAGCAGCGGGTAGTTGAAAGCCGAGATGGCGGCCACCACGCCCACGGGGCGGTAGGCGACCATGCTGACCGCGGTATTCGTGTTGTTGAACCCCAGGTGGCGGGTGCGGTCCCGGGTCGCGCCTTCGGCGAACCAGCGCACGAATGCCGCTGGCGTATCGATGTGGTTGGACTTCAGGTTGATCGGCGAGCCGACCTCGGAAATCAGCGCTTCCATCAGCTGGTCGCGGTTTTCCTCGATCAGGTCCGCGAACTTGAGCAGCACCGCCTTGCGCAGCGCCGCATCGCGCCAAGCGCCGCTGTCGAAGGCGGCCTTCGCGCTGGAAACGGCCTCATCGACCTGCTGTACGGAAGCACCGCGGAACTCGGCGACCAGCTCTTCTGTGACGGGACTGATGACCTGAAGGACGTCGCCCTCGCCAGCGCGATCCTGATTGTTGATGAGCAGATGGGTGTATGCGGTGCTTTGGTTGGAATTGAAGCTCTTCTCAATAAACATGTGTTTCTCCATTCGTGGTTTGGATTCAAAATATTGACCAGTTGACGGATCAAAGCCGGACGAGGACAGGCTTTCAGCCGTGCGGCAGCAGAATCTGGCGCACGACCCCACCGCCATGCAGCAGGTCGAACCCTTCGTTCAATTGGTCAAAGCCGATGTGGTCGCTGCGCAGCTTGTCGACCGGGAGCCGCCCGCGCAGGTACATATCAACATAACGGGGAACATCCTCTTGCGGCACGCCGCCTCCCATATAGGAGCCTCGCAGCACACGTTCATCGCAGACCCACTGCAGGTGCGGCAGTGTGAATGTGGCGGTTGACCTGCCCACGCCGACACCGATCACCTCGCCGCCCCGCACCACGATCTTCTGCGCCATTTCGAGCGCGCCCAGGTTGCCCGAGATCTCGAAGGCGTGGTCGACACCGCCATTGGTCAAATCGAGCACCTTCTGGACCAGCTCCGGATCGCGCACGTCAAAGCAATCCGTCGCGCCCAGGGCGCGCGCAAGATCGAACTTGCCGGGCAGCACGTCCAGGCCGATGATCTGGCCCGCGCCGGCTTCCCGGGCAGCCATCACCGCCGTGAGGCCCACCCCGCCCAGGCCGAAAACCGCCACCGAGGCGCCCGGCCTGACCTTGGCGCTGTTGAACACCGCGCCGGCGCCCGTCACCACAGCGCAACCGAAGAGCGCAGCCACGTCCAGGGGAACAGCGTGGTCGATCTTGATCAGCGACTGCGGCGTCACGACGGCATACTGGGCAAAGACCGAGATGCCGCTGTAGTGATTGAGCCGGCCCCCGTTGGCCAGGCGCAGCCGCCGCGCGCCATTGCCCAGCAAGCCTTCGGCCTTGGCGCCGCTCACGGCCTGGCACAGCCCCGGCCGGCCGGCCAGGCACACCCGGCACTGACCGCACCCGGCCACAGCCGCCATGGCCACATGGTCACCGGGCTTGAACCCGGTGACGCCGCGCCCGACCTCTTGCACAATGCCGGCGCCTTCGTGCCCGCCGACGACGGGCAGGGGCCGCTTTCTCATGCCTTCAATCACCGACAGGTCGGAGTGGCACAGGCCCGCGCCCCTGACTTCCACCAGGACTTCGCCATCGCCCGTACCGTCGAGTTCCACCTCCTCTATCCTGAAGGCCTTGCTTTGGGCATAGGGTGCTGGCAGGCCCTGCTCGTACATTACCGCTGCAATCATCCGCATCGTGCATTACTCCTGGTTAGTGGGTTGAATTTGGCGCTGTTCGCGCGCTTCGTCATGAACCGGTATCCAAATTAAGACGAAGAACCGCTCTTCGGTCATTTCAAGAATCGCGTATTTTTGGCAAATGGACATGTTTGAGTGTGGTCACGCCGCGCCCATGCGATCGGCTGCGTTTTCCAGCTCCGGCAAGCGGTAGGTGGCACACGCCGTTCGATAGAACAGCGCCTTTCGCTCGTCAGGCGACAAGGAACGGGTGGCCAGCTTGAAGGCGTTCCAAAGCGTTGTGTACCCACAGGACTGCTTGTCAACCGGAAAATTGCTTTCAAACATGCAGCGCTGCGACCCGAAGGCATCCAGGCAGGTATCGATAAGCGGTTGCCAGGCCTGCACCAGCTCGGCCGAGGTGGCGGGCCTGGGTTGATGCTCGAATCCGAAACCGAACACCGGCATGCCCATGCCCCCGACCTTGACGCGCACGTTGGGCCTCAGGGCCAGGTTGCGCAAGTCCATGGCCCAGCTTTTCAGCACGTCAGCACGCTGCGCCTCGAATTCGCCCACGCCGATGACGCCGCCCACGTGATTGAGCACCAGCGGGATGTGCGGAAAGGTATCCGCCAGATCGGTCAGCTCGTTGACCTGGTGGTGGTAAATCCACGCATCAAAGCTCAGCCCCCATTGCGGCAGTTGCGCAAGTCCCTTGCGAAAAGCCGGGTCCAGCAAGAGATGCGGCTTGGGCGGGTGCTTGATGAACCGGCCCACCAGGCCATTGTCATAGGCCGCATGGTGGCGCACACCGCGAAGGCGACCCTGGCCGGCCTCCATCTGCGCCGCCAAAACCTCAGCAACGCTCTCGCCGAGCGTCAGGTCTGCGCTGGAGACAATGCCGGCGGCGATCTGGCAAGCGCCCTGCACGCCAGCCACTGGCGTTCCCGCCAAACCCACGATCATTTCGACCTCGCCCACGGGTCGCAGGGCTTCAGGCCCGGTCTGCCGCCACCCCGACTGGTAGGCCTCCACGTAAACGGTTCCGATGACCCGGTGGCCGCCCGCCATGTCGCGCTGCAGGTCTTGCGCGCGGTAGTGCTGCTCGTCATTGCTATTTCCGAACAGATGATGGTGCGCGTCCACGATGGGCATTGCGGGATCCAGCACTTCCTCGGCAGGCGAATCAGGCAAGCGGGCATGCCACTTTTTGAGAGCCTCGACGCTTCTGGGCAGGCTCCCCCTGTAGGCAGGCCCGCATCTGACGTTCAAGGTCGGGTTACGCGCAAGTGGTGGCTTTAATGCCGAGGTCATGCTGTCTCCTGTTAGGAAAGCCAGTGTAGGAAACATGCGCGCGCTGCGTCCATGGCTTTTTTCAGGAGCCCGCGTCCTTGTTTACCGAACGCAGCCTCAAACAGGGCTGGCGCCTACCGCAGCGCAGCCCGGCTTGAGAGCAACACGAACCGTGCTGCCCGCAAGACGCCGGGCCCGCAGGCGGGCCGTTCCATGTTCGGGAAACCCGGTTGCGGTGTGCCGAAAATCCGGATGGATCGAAAGCGACCTGCGCCCTAAACTGGCCATGCTTGCAGACAACACCACGAGACAATCTGCTCCGCAGTGAAAAGAGGCGAATGACAAAACACCAGGATCCGGCCCCCCCATACCGGGGAAATCGGCACCGAAATGCGCAGGAACTGACCGCCTGGCATGCCGGCCGCGTGACCGAGCCAGTCGTCGAGCCGACCCTTCCGATCGTCGATCCCCACCACCATCTTTACGGCCAGGCCGGCGACACCTACCACTACCGCCTGGAAGACCTGTCCCAGGATCTCGCCTCGGGCCATCGCGTCATGGGCACGGTCTACATGGAGGCCTATCACTCCGGCTGGCGCGAGGACGGCCCGCCCGAGCTGAGGTCCGTCGGCGAAGTCGACATGATCATCCGAACGTCGCGCGAACCAGTCGCCACGCCGCATGGCGTCTGTCGGCTGGCCGAAGGGATCGTCTCGGACATCGACATGATGCTGGGCAATGCGGCCGCGCCCGTGATCGACGCTCACCGGGCGGCGGCGCAGGGCCGCCTGCGGGGCGTGCGCCACCACACGACCCACGACGCCGGAACAGCGGGCCGCTATGTGTACAACAGCCCTGCCCGACTGATGGCCGACGCCCAATTCCGCCATGGCATCGCCTGCCTCGACCGGGCCGGACTGAGCTTCGACGCCTTCATCTTTCACACCCAGCTCGGCGAGTTGGCCAAACTGGCCGACGCGTTCCCGGGCGTCTCCTTCGTGCTCGACCACGTGGGCACGATGATCAACGTCGCCGAATACGCACTGCGGCGCGAAGCTGTCCGCCCCGATTGGGAGCGGGGGCTGCGCGATCTCGCACAGCGGCCCAATGTATTCCTCAAGGTAGGAGGCCTGGGAATGCCCATCTTCGGCTTCGGTTTCGAGCATGCGCCGCGTCCGGCCACGTCGGCCGAACTGGTCAAGGCGTGGCAACCGATCATCGACCTCTGCATCGACCTGTTCGGCGCGGCGCGCTGCATGTTCGAGAGCAACTTCCCGGTGGACAAGCAATCGTGCGGCTACACCGAGCTCTGGAACGCGTTAAAGACCGCGACCCAGTCCCGCAGCGCCGAGGAGCGGCGCGACCTCTTTTACCGGACCGCATGCCGTGTCTACCAGCTGCCCGAACTCCAGAAGGAATGCGATCAAGCATTCGCAACCGGCGCCACGAGCGTCCAGAAAGCACAGACATGAGACTCGAAGGCAAAGTGGCGATCATCACTGGCGGCGGTGCGGGCATTGGCCTCGCATGCGCCGAGCTGTTTGCAAAGGAAGGCGCACGGGTGGTGATCGCCGAGCGTGACGTGGCCAGCGGTGAGGCAGCGCGCGACGCGGTGCGCAAGGCAGGCGGTGCCTGTATCTTCGTGCCGACCGACGTCAGCCAGCCCGACGACGTCAGGCGGGTCATCGACACGGCGATGCGAGAGCATGGCCGTGTCGATGTCCTCTACAACAACGCCGGCGGATCGACCCTGCAGGATGGCCCCGTGACCACCGCGCCCCACGAAGAGTTCTGGCGCAAGATGAACGTCGATTTGTTCGGCACCTGGCTTGGCTGCCATCACGCGATTCCGCACATGATCGCCGGCGGCGGCGGCTCGGTGATCAACGCGAGTTCCATGTACGCCCTGACCGGCACGCCGAACCGCGATGCGTACACGGCGGCCAAGGGCGCCATCACGGCCCTCACGCGGTCCATGGCCGTGGAGTTTGCAAAGCACAAGGTCCGCGTCAACGCGGTGGCTGCTGCGGGAACCTTGACCGAGCGCGTCCGCCAGCGCGTCGAAGTAGGGGGTGTCTCGCAAAAGGTTCTTGACGCCCATCTGCTGGGACTGGTCGAACCCGTTGACGTGGCCTACGCTGTGCTTTACCTGGCCAGCGACGAGTCGCGGGCGACGACGGGGCACGTCCTGGCGGTGGACAGCGGCTACACCATCGGCCGCAGCTGACTGACCGATTGATAGCTAGGCAACCCACATGACCGACATCACACGTCAATTTGCCGCCTATGCGGCGCATTCGCGTTACGCCGACCTGCCTGAACAGGTCAGGGCCGAAGGCGCGCGCGCGTTCCTCAACTGGATCGGATGCGTTCTGGGCGGGCACAATGATCCGGCCGTCGCCATCGCCGTGGCAAACGCGGTGGACGAAGGCGGCAATCCCCATTCCTCGATCATCGGCCACGGCCTGCGCACGAGCGTTGCGGGGGCGGCCTTCATCAACTGCCTGAGTTCCACGGTGCTGTCGTTTGACGACACCCACCTGGCGACCGTGACGCACCCGACCGGCCCTGTCGCCGCAGCCCTCTTCGCGCTGGCAGAAAAGCAGGCCGTATCGGGCGAGGACTTCGTGACCGCGCTGGTGGTCGGCATGGAGATCGAGTGCCGCCTGAGCAACCTGCTCCTGATGCCGCCCGCGCGCACCGAGATCGGCTGGTTCATCACCGGCATCACCGGCCCCGTGGGCGCGGCGGCGGCCATGGCCCGGCTGATGCGCCTGGGTGAGCGCGAAACGCGTGCGGCCATCGGCCTTGCCGTGATGCAGGCATCGGGCACCCGGGCAGCGCACGGCTCGATGACGGCTTTCCTTGTACCGCCCCATGCCGCGCGCAGTGGTGTAACGGCGGCGCTGCTGGCAGCGCGTGGCTTTACCTGCACCGACCAGACGCTGGAGGCGTCCAAGGGCTTTGTTGATGTGTTCGGCAAAGGCGGGAATCTTCAGACGGCCGTCAATGGCCTGGGGACGCATTTTGAATTCCTGTCCAACGCCTACAAGCCCTATCCGTCGGGCATCGTGGTCCATCCGGCGACGGACGCCTGCCTTGAGATCGCCACGCAGCTTGGGCATGACGCTTCGATTGCGTCGGTTGCCCTCAGGGTTCACCCGCTCACGCTCGACCTGACAGGCCGGCGCGAGCCGAAAAATCCCGTCGAGGCGCAACTGAGCGTCTTTCACTGGGCGGCGGCCACCCTGCTGCAACGCGCCGCAGGCATAGCGCAACTGGACTAGGCCTGCATCGACGACCCGGCCGTGGCAGCGCTGCGGGCCCGCATCACCGCGGTTGCCGATCCACAACTGGCGCGGGACGAAGCGATTGCCGAGGTCACGCTCGGCAATGGCGCGTGTCTGCGCGCCCACGTGAAGCATGCCCGCGGCAGCGTCACGCGACCCATGACCGACGACGAGCTTGACGCCAAGTTCAGGTCCCAGGCCAGCCAGCTCCTGGCGCCCCAGGCGCAGGATCAGCTTTTGCGCGCCAGCCGCGATGTGGCGCGACTGCGCAACGTCGGCCAGGAAATCGCTGCCGTGTGGGCCGCCTGAGCACAGCGCGCACCGCAAGACACCCCGTCATCGTCCTTACCCCAACCACTTCGGAGACACCATGAAAAGACGCCCCTTCCTTCAAACTCTCGCTCTAGCCAGCGCATGGGCTGCCAGTGGCGCCTACGCGCAGCCTGCCGGCCGCACAGTGCGCATCATCACAGCACTGCCTGCGGGCAGCGCCATCGACATTCAGGTCCGCACCCTGGCGCCGTTCCTGAGCGCGAGCCTAGGGCAGCCTGTCATCGTCGAGAACAAGCCGGGCGGCAGGGACATCATCGCCGCGACGGAAGTCCTCAAATCGCCGGCTGATGGCACCACCCTCTTCATGGGCTCGCAATCGCCGCTTGCACTTAACGTCGCCCTGGTCAAGAACCTGCCGTACGATCCGCGCAAGGACCTTACCCCTATCTCCGGCGTGAGCCTGGTCAACCATATCCTCGTCGTAAAGTCGACCTTCCCGGCCAAGACGTTCCAGGAGTTGCTTGCGTATGCAAAGCAGCATCCGGGCAAGGTCAGCATGGGATACGGCACAACGCTGGTCCAGATGCAGATTGCCTCGGTCAGCAAGGGAGCCGGCGTAGAGCTGCTGGCAGTGCCTTACAAGGGCACGCCGGCGCAAGTCACCGACCTGCTGGGCGACATCCTGACGGCTACTTTCCTCGATCCAGGCAATGCACTGCCGCACATCAAGAGCGGCGCGATGCGGGCCTTGGCCGTGTCATCGCTCAAGCGCAATCCGCTGACGCCGGACATACCGGCAGTCTCGGAAACGCTCCCAGGCTTCGATTTCGCGGCCTGGACCGCCATGGTCGGTCCCGCGAACATGCGCCCTGAGACCGTGGACAAAATTCACGCCGCGATGGACGCCGCCCTCAAGCAAAAGGAAGTGGTCGACAAGTTCGCGCAGGCCGCCACCAACCCGCTGCTGCTCACGCCCGAGCAGCTCAAGTCACTGATCGATACCGAGACAAGCAAGTGGCTGCGCCTGGCGCGCGAGGCAAACATCCAGCCCGAATAAGCACGGGGCAGGCATGGCCGGCTGCGGCCGTGGTTATCGGGTCGGCGCAACGCATCGCCTGCGTGTGCAGTGACAAGACTGGCTTGGAACCGATGCGCCTTCCTTCTCCAACGGCGCTGCAATGCGCCTCATCCGGGGTTGCCTGGCGGGCCCAGGCCCACGTCTTGTTTTATTTTCACCTGCCCCGCTGGAAAGCTTGGGCTGGCGGCCTTTCCCGGATCCGGCCTGGAGTTTTAGGCACAAAAAGTGCCTTTAGCGCAGGCACCGCTTGCGCTATTTGCTATTAATTTAGGAGCTCTCGGACGGACACGGCCACAGTGGCCAATCAGGATGGTTTTGCTTTGGCGCTCAGACGTGGTGGCCAGATTGCCGCCGAGTTCGAGCACCACGCTGCGCAGCCTGGTTGCGGCCGCACTCGCCACTCCACACTGACCCATCCTGTAAAAAGCAAGGGTTGATTTGACCCCGCCACTGGAATTACAGAGGCGTCAACCCGGCTTCCTTCGTCAGGCGGCCCCACACTTTGATCTGGTCTTGGACAAAAGCTTGAAAGGTTTCGGGACTGGAACTGGTGGCAATCATGCCCAAATCAGCAAAAAACTTATCGGTCGCAGGGTCCGTCACCGCTTTGGTGAACGCCTGACTCAGTCGGCTCGTGACCTCGGGCGGCATTCCGGCGGGACCGAAAAGACCGCCCCAGGATGCGTAGTTGTATTCCGGAAGACCGGCTTCTGCCAGCGAAATCACGTCGGGCATCGAAGACAATTTCTGTTTGGATGTCAGCCCAAGCACACGCACCTGCCCTGTCTGGACAAAAGAACGGATGACCAGGGGGTCGATCATCATGAAATCCAGCCGCCCAGCCACGAGATCAGTCGTCGCCTGCGCGGTGCCCGGGTAGTTGACGCCCACCGCCTCGATACCGGCCTGCGCCTTGAGCAACTGCGCAGCCACCAAGCCACCCGAGTTGCCAGTACCGTAGCTCAGTTTGCCCGGACGCTCCTTGGCGTATTTGATGAACTCCTGAGTCGACTTGACGGGTAACTGCGCATTCACGACCAGCAGCAAAGGATTGGTGGTGAACTGAGTAATCGGTGTGAAATCCTTGATCGGGTCATACCCCAGATCCTTGATCAGGTAGACATTGGCCGCATGCGATGAATTCGTGCCCAGGAACAAGGTGTAACCGTCTTTTGGCGCATTGAGGACTGCGCGAGCGGCAATCACGCCTTGCGCGCCTGGCCTGGACTCAACCACCACCGGCTGTCCGAGCGTCTTGCTGACATGATCGCCAAGACGGCGTGCAAGGAGATCAGAGGTGCTCCCGGGCGGAAACGAAATGATCAATTTGATTGGTCGGCTGGGAAAATCCGTCTGGGCAAAGGCATTGGTGAAAGGCAGTATCGCTGAAGCTGCGAGGAGCAGCCTCCTACGTTGAATGGTCATGGTGTGCGTCCGATAGTCAAATTTCATGGCCCTTGGCAGAGCGAGTTTGGAGATCGAGAAAACTTACTGAGGCGTCAGGCCCGCATCCTTGGTCAGGCGCCCCCAGAACTTGATCTGGTCTTGAACATAGTCGCCGAATTCCTGCGGGCTGGTGCCGGCGGCGATCATGCCGATGTCAGCGAGAAACTTGACGTTGTCCTGTTCGGCCAGCGCCTTGGCAAAGGCGTCGTGCAGCTTGCGGGTGACCTCTGCAGGCATGCCGGCTGGACCGAACAGGCCGATCCAGGATGCATATTCAAACTGAGGCAAACCCGATTCGGCCAAAGGCACCACATCTGCAAACGTGGACAGCCGTTGTTTCGAAGTGAGCCCCAGGATGCGGAGCTTGTCGGCCTGGACAAAAGACTTCACGATCATCGGGTCGGTCACCATGAAGTCCAGTCGCCCAGCGACAAAATCATTTACCGCCTGGGCATTTCCCGGGTAATTCACACCTACCGCCTCAATGCCGGCCTGGGTCTTGAGCATTTGTGCCGCCACCAGGCTGCCTGAATTGCCCGTGCCGTAGTTCAACTTGCCGGGCCGTTCCCTAGCGTATTGAATGAACTCGGGCACGCTTCGGACCGGCATGTCCGTCCTCACCACCAACATCAAAGGATTGACCGTGAAACGGATGATCGGCGTGAAATCCTTGATTGGATCGTAGCCCAGCTCCTTGAACAGGTGAACGCTGGCTGCGTGCGTGGAATTCGTGCCCAGCAGTAGTGTGTAACCATCGCCCTTCGACTTGGCGATTACTCGGGACGCCACGGTGCCCTGGCCACCTGGCCGGGTTTCCACCACGATCGGCTGGCCCAGCGTTTTGCCGGCATAGTCTCCCAGGCGGCGTGCGATCATATCTGAACTGCCTGGCGCAAAAGGCGCGATGATCTTGATGGGCTTGTTGGGAAAGCTTTCCTTGGCAAGAGCCCCGCCTCCAAAGCACAACAAAGCCGAAGTGGCCAGGATTAAATTTCTTCGATTGAGCTTCATCGTGGGCTCCCTTGGCGTAATGAGATCGAAAAGATCGTTTAGGTTATTCATTCAAGAGTTTCCTCTAATCAAAAATCGGATGACATCGAGCGCGACCGATTTCGCTTCAAGCACGACGGCATGGCTCTATAGCTTGAGTGTGAATAGGCACCTGTGCGCCATAGCGACTTGATCAGGTAATTCCGCAAGCGGCTTGCGGATTCCAAAGAAGGCCCTCCTAAAGAAACAGGCCTTGTCCACTGAATCTTCCAAGGATTGAAAACCATGAAATCCTCGTCACCCGCACGTATCAAGCCCGGCTGCGGAAGGAACATGGCTCACCTGCGAGTGTTAACGTCAATACCCAGATCATGGCTGTCTCCTGCTGTTTAGGCGAGTGTAGAAATTCTGTGGACAAGAAATCCATGGCGTTTTTCAGGAATCCGTATCCTCGTTTCCCGAACGCAGGATCAGGCAGAGGCCGGCGTTCATTTTGAAGCCACCTTGAAAACCCGTGCCAGGCAGGAATAGAGCATTCCAACCAGCAGAGCCTCTACATGAAGAAAGCCAGAATCGAGGCGATTCTCAAAAAGATCGAACTTGGCGCCAGAGCCAATAAGACGAGCAGAAAGCACGGCATCAGTGATCCGACGTATGACACAAAAACGGATTTATCGGTAAGCAGCCAGCAAAGCTTGCTTTTACCCACAATTTCCCGTCGCGAGCGTAAAGCCCAGTTCAATGTCAGTCAGCCGGGCCATGCCGCGCCAGATGACGGTATTGCCTGGCGGTGGATCCGAGGCACGAGCCAGGTAGCCTCCGAGTCGAGCGAGTTGGATCAGACAG
>JAQGLT010000044.1 GCA_028292745.1 Polaromonas sp.
ATGAACTCGATGCCGTCGATGCCCAGCCGGTTGGCCTTCTCGGGAATCGCTTCGCGGTGGGGTGCTTGCAGGGTCATGACGTTGCTCCTTCTTCTTCGTAACTTAACCGGGCCATGGACCGCAGCACGTCCGGCGTGGTGCTGGGAAATCCGAAAAACTCCAGGTAGGCCGGAATCTGCTCGAACAGCATGTCCGCGCCCACCTGCACCGGGCAGCCCCGGGTTCACTAAATATTTCAAACCTATCCCTTCGTTGAAGTCCCTTGTAGTTCACTCTTGGGCACGAGCACCTTGGAATTAAGAAATGAGGCAAGAAGCCCAACCATTGAAGCGTTACTTTTTTTTAGTAGAAATTTAGACGCTGACGTTTGTTAAGTTGAAGTGTAAGTTTGCTCAAGCATATTTTTCTTAGAGCTATTCCAATACACTTCATTGAATATTTTTATACTGAAGGATGAATAGCCCGATGCCACAGCCTGAAAACAGCACCGGACCCCTTTTCGATATCAAGCTGCTTCGGCTGCTCGATTTGCTCTATCAGACTAGAAGCGTGACCCGTGCCGCAGAGCAACTGGGCCAAAGCCAGCCTACGGTCAGTATCTGGCTGGCGCGTCTGCGCCGAGAAGTAGGCGATCCGCTGTTTGTCCGTACCCCCGAGGGCATGCTGCCGACCCCGCGGGCCGACACGTTGATCGCTACGGTGCGGGAAGTGTTGGAAGGCCTGCGCCGGTTGTCGGAATCAGAATCACAATTTGACCCGACCACGGCCCGGCGCGAATTCCGCATTTTTATGACCGATGCTAGCCATATCACGCTGTTGCCCCGCCTGTTTACTCATGTGCGCGCGTTGGCGCCGCAGATCCGGTTGGAAGCGACCACTATTGATGCGCAGATGGCGCCAGCGCTGCAGTCGGGCGAGGGCGACCTGGCTTTGGGACTTGTGCCTGGATTAGAGGCCGGCTTTTACCAACAGACGTTGTTCGCGCAGGACTGGATATGTCTGTGCAATCCGCGCAACCTTGCCATCGGCAGCGGCTTTACGGCGCAGGACTATGAAGCGCAGCCCCATGTCGGCGTCGTATCCGGGACCGGCTACCAACTGCTCGACACGGCGTTGAAAGATCAGGGAATCATCCGGCGCGTGCTGTTGGAGTTACCCGGCTTTCTCGGCCTTTCGGCTATTTTGTCCACCAGCGACCTGGTCGCCACCCTGCCCCGTCATATCGGCGAAACGCTGGCCCAAGCCGCTGGCCTTCGCATCCTACCCTGTCCCGTCGCGATTGCAGGATTCACCGTCAAGCAATACTGGCATGCGCGATACCACCATGACCCAGGTAACCGTTGGCTGCGCGGCCTGTGTGCAGATTTGTTCATGCAAAACCAGGTGTAGTCGACGCAGTAATCAACATGGCGTCCACCACTAGCAAATCTTTCTCAGACCGCCATAAAGAAGGCGATAAACCAGACCTAGCTAATGGATCGGGCCTGGCGCACGGTAACCCACACTAACTGGCGCCAAAATAATCAATATCAGCAACTCGGCCATGTTGAGCCAGTTGAGTTGAACTATTTTTCCACCTTGCGCTTGTGCCGGTATTTTGACAAGGGTTGGTGTTCAACTGAAATCTCGGCCGGTGGCGTGCCGGCCGGCGTAAACAGCTCAACAAAGTGACGTCCCTCCCGAATTCCGGACTATTCAAAACTGGAGGTAGGGTTGCTTTCCGGCAAGCCCGAAGGGGCGCAAGGAGAAGCAATGAAGAGGTCGAGATTTTCAGAGGAGCAGATCGCCTACGCGCCGCGGTTGGCTGAGTCAGGCACGCCGGTGGTCGATGTGTGCCGGCAGATCGGCGTGTCAGAGGCAACGTACTACACCTGGAAGAAAAAATTTGGCGATTTGGGGGTGAGTGAACTCAAACGTTTACGCATGCTCGAGGATGAGAACGCCAGGCAGAAAACGCATCGTGGCAGACCTGACGCTCGACAAGTAGATCCTGTAGGAGGTGGTACGAAAAAAGCTCTGAAGGCTGTCAAGCGGCGTGAGTTGGCAGCTTGGGAATGCCAAGAGCGCTACCAAGGTAAGTGTGCGGCGGTCGTGCCGATTGGCGCGACTGCAGCCCTCGGTTTGGCACCAAAAGAGCGAGGCACGCGATCAAAGCGCGCTGCGCCTGCGTATCCGGCAGAATCGCCATGGACCGTCCACGGTTCGGCTATTTGCGTGTGCAGGTCATGCTCCGGCGTGAGGGCTGGCCGGTCGGCAAAAAGCGTGTCTATCGGCTGTACCGGCTCGAGGGCTTGCAGCTTCGCATGAAGGTCAAACGCTTGCTAAGCGCATCAGTCTGCTTCGGGGCCAACCTGCTCAGGCTACGGGACCAAACGAGCACTGGAGCTAAGGACTTCGTGCACGACCAGATGCCGGGTGGCAGGGCGTTTCGGGTGCTAACTGTGGTTCGCGCAGTGGAGTCGCCAGAAGTGTGTCTCTAGAGGCCAACTTCCGGCTCACAGGTCGGTGTGTCGGCAAGGCGCTGGACGAGGCTGCAATGGCGCGTGGCTTGCCTAAGGCGATCACGGTCGACAATGGCACGGAATTTACCTCCAAGGCGCTTGGGTGTTTAGGCTTGGCGACGCGGTGTAAAGCTCGACTACACGAGACCTGCAAAGCCCACCGACAATGGGCTGATCGAGTCGTTCAATGGTCGGCTGCGCGATGAATTCCTGAACGTCCATGAGTTCATCACAATGCTCGATGCGCGTGAAAAGTTGCTAGCCTGGCTAGCATGACTACAACCATCATCGCCCGCATGGCGCGCTCGGCCATCTGACCCCGAGTGAGTTCGTCAGAAAGAGGTCAGATCAACAACTGGAAAGCTGCCCAACTCCAGTTTAGAAGTGACCGGATATGGGGGAGACGTCAAAAGAGGGCTCCTTCTCGCTGGAAATGTGAGCCCAGACAGGGGTCGGTATGTCTAGTAGGTTTGAGCGATATTGCTCCATTAATGATGCTCAAACTGCATAACTATAAAAAATATTAATGACGTGTATTGCTCACGTGTTATTTGCAACATAACAGTCAAAACCTACTATTACTCCCTACGAACACGCCAGCAATGCTTTTGAACATGGAGACGAGTTTTGAAAATATGTGTATTGGGCGCCGGTGCCCTGGGCTGCGCCATCGGCGGTGTGCTGACTGAAGCAGGGAACGAAGTCTGGCTGCTCAACCGGGGGCAAGTCCATGTCGATGCAATGAACAAGTGTGGGCTGGTGATGCGAGAAAACGGCATTGATCGCGCTGTGAGAGTTCGGGCCACCACTGATTGCCAAGAGATTGCACGATCCACCGGCCCGGTCGAGCTGATCATCGTACTGGTCAAGTCCTTTCATACCCGCGCGGCGATTGAAGCGGCCCTGTCCATCGTGGGCAAAGGCACATCGGTGATGTCCTTGCAAAACGGCCTGGGCCACGAAGATACCTTGGCCGAAGTGGTCGGTCCTCAGAAGGTGTTGGCCGGCAAAACTTACGCAGGCGGCGTGATGCTCGCGCCTGGCCACATCATTGTCGGCACACGAGACAAGCAGACGCACATTGGTGAACTTGACGGCAGTATCACCGACCGGGTGCGCCGCATCGCCGATACCTTTAACCAAGCCGGCCTTGCCACCGCTGTCAGCCCCAACATCACAGGGACGATGTGGGACAAGCTCCTGATCAATGTTGCGACGGGGGCCATGAGCGGCATCACCGGCCTGAACTATGGTCAGTTGTACCAAGTGCCTGAAATCGAGGCCTGTGCCCTGGCTGCCGTAGCTGAGGCAATGGCCGTGGCAAAGGCTAGCAGCATTGCCCTATCAATTAGCGATCCGCGCCAGCCCTGGGTAATGGCAGCGGCTGGCCTGCCGCCTGAATTTAAAGCCTCAATGCTGCAAAGCCTGCAGAAAGGTTCGGTGACCGAGATCGATTACATCAACGGCGCGGTAGTGCGCCAGGGCGCGAAGGTCGGCGTCCCGACGCCTGTCAACCAAACGCTGATAGCTTGCATCAAGGGCATCGAACGGCGTTTTCCGGCCTGAAACCCAACAAAGTGAGTAACTACACATGACCTACATTAACCAGTCCTATGTCGAGCATGTCGCGGTGCGGGTAAAAGACATCCACTGGCATATCAACTTCTTTAGAGAAGTGCTTGGCATGGACGTGCGCGAGATTGACGGCCCTGCCGAAGCACCCAACCAATACTGGACGATCGGCGGGATGCAACTCATGAGTACGCCGGACTTTGAGGCGCCGCCCTCAAACGACGCCGGCTGGCTGGCGCATCTGGGAATCATGGTGCAAGACCTGCAAGGCGCACTGACAGAGGCGCAGAAGTGGCAAGTCAAGCCTCTGCCCCAGGGCCCTAATTGGCTGCAACTGCCCGATGGGCTGGCGATCGAATTGATCCAGGCCGATGGCAACAGCGTGGCTGAGGCCCTGGCGATCAAGTCCCGGGCCTGACCCGCTTTGTCCATTTTCAAATCTAGGAAACATCCCATGCCAAAACCGAATATCCAGTTCACCACATCCGAGAAATACTGGGACGATGCCAAAGTCGGTGACGAATGTACCAGCCCGACTTACCAGGTAACGGCTGAGCGCATTGATGCCTATGCCGAGCTGACTGGCGATTTCACGCCCGTGCATGTGGACGAAGACTATGCCAACGCCTCTCACTTTGGCTGCCGCGTTGCGCATGGCCTGATGGGTTTGTCGGTCGCGGACGGGTTGAAGACGCAATGCGAATACCGATTTTTGCCCGGCATGTCGCTGGGCTGGACATGGGACTTTTTGCTGCCCATCAAAATCAACGATGTGCTGCATGTCCGGTTTCGCGTGGAGAGCATGCGCGCGTCGAAAAGCAAGCCGGGCTGGGGCATTGTGGTGCTGCCGGCAGAGCTGTTCAATCAGCACGGCCAGGTGGTCCAAAAGGGCGAGCATCGCCTGATGGTGCCGCGTCGTCCAGCACCCTCTGCCTAAAACTTGCTAATTAGTTAATAGCTGTATACGTAATACAGGTAATCGCCAGGAGCACTCCGCATGTCAAACTCGAGCAAAAAAAGATCCACCCAGGCGCTACCGCTGGCCGGCATTCGCGTGATCGACTACAGTCATTTCCTGGCCGGTCCGCATATGTCGCGCTGCCTTTCGGCGATGGGTGCCGAGGTCATCAAGGTCGAGCGGCCCGTTGCCGGCGATACCGGTCGCGCAAGCCCGACAATGGTCCAGGGGCAAAGTGGCTACTTCATGCAGCAAAACATGGGCAAGAAGGGCCTGTGCATCAACCTGCGCGACCCACGCGGCTTGGAGATGATGCACAAGCTCACCGACAGCGCCGACGTGTTCGTCGAGAACTACCGACCCGGTGCTCTGGACAAGCTAGGCCTGGGCTATAGCGAACTTTCCGCCCGTAACCCGAAACTGGTTTACTGCTCCGTGTCGGCGTACGGCCATACTGGACCGGACTCGCACCGGCCAGGGTTTGGTCTGATTGCGGAGGCCAAAAGCGGGGCCATGTCGCTTATCGGCGTGCCCGGTGAGCCGCCGCCGCTGTTTCGCATGCCGATCGCCGACATGTATGCTGGCATGCACGGAGTGTCGGCCATTTGCGCTGCGCTGTTTGGACGTGTGAACAGCGGACTTGGCCAGCACATCGACATCGCCCTGTACGACTGCATGATTTCCATGCACGACTTCGCCGTCCAAAGCTATCTAATGAGCGGCGGCACTGAAATGCCGGTACAGACCGGACACGATTTACCGCAGAGCACGGTGTATGGTGTGTTTACAGCAAAAAACGGCTACCTGGTGATTGCTGCGCAGATGACCGACACCTGGAAAAGCCTGGCGCGATTGATTGGCGGCGAAGCCTATGCGGCAGATGCCAGCCTGCACAGCCAGGCCGGGCGTAACGGGAGCCGGGAATCGATTTTAGCGAAGGTCCGGGCATGGACGCTGGCGCAAGAATCCAGCGAAGCCTGTTGTGCGATGCTGGACGCCGCCGGGGTGCCCGCCGCGCCGGTGCAAACAATTGACAAGGTGCTGAGTGACCCGCAAACTTTGGCGCGTGAGATGGTGATCGAACAAAATCATCCGGTACTAGGCAAGATCAAGCTGCCCAATCTGCCATTTCGCTTTTCCGGCTGTGACACCTCGCCGAGCGGACCTGCGCCGATGCTCGGCCAGCACAACCGCGAGATTGCTACCAGCGTAGGCTATTCGGAACAGGATATCGACACCTTTGTCAGTGAAGGCGTTTTGTACGCTGAAGAATCGGTCAGCGGCTTGTGAATCAGGAAGGCCGTCATGACCGACCAATACGCTGTTATCGGCAACCCTATCGGGTTTAGCAAGTCCCCCTTGATCCATAGCATGTTTGCCAAAGCCACCGGCCAGAACATGGACTACACCACCATCGAAGGACCGCTAGGCGGATTCGCCGGCGCGATCGATGCGTTTCGAGCCTCCGGCGGCCAAGGCCTGAACATTACCGCACCGTTCAAGCTCGATGCCTTTGCCTATGCCACCGAGCGCTCCGAGAGGGCGCAGCTTGCTGGCGCTGCTAATGCAATAAAGTTTGACGGTGACCGCGTGCTGGCCGAGAACTTCGACGGTGTCGGCTTGGTGCGCGACGTGGTTTACAACCTGAACTGTCCGCTCAAGGGCAAGCGGGTGCTGCTGCTGGGCGCGGGCGGCGCGGCACGTGGGGCGTTGCTGCCGGTTTTGGCACAGGGTCCAGGCGAGCTGGTCATTGCCAATCGCAATCTGGATAAGGCCAAAGAACTCGCCTGCATCGGTGCAGCATCAGGTATTCACATAGTGCGTGGATGCGCCTATGCCAACTTGGTCGGGCAGACGTTTGACATAGTGTTCAATGCCACGTCGGCCAGTTTGCGCGCCGAACTACCGCCGGTGCCGGCCAGCGTATTCGACCCGGGCTGCTTGGCTTATGAGCTGGCCTATGGCAAGGGACTCACGCCCTTCCTTCGCCTGGCACAGAACGCTGGTGTGCAACAGCTGGCCGACGGCGTTGGGATGTTGGCCGAACAGGCGGCCGAGGCGTTCAAATGGTGGCGCGGCATGCGGCCCGATACACGTGCCGCGATCAAGGTGCTGACCGTTGCGCTGGTTTAAAAAGCATTACGTGAGCAGGTCAACATCAACAGTGTCGATCGGCATGAGGTTCATGGTCAACGTAATAGATGACCAGCAGACCCGTCATCGGCATGGTGGCACCGCTCGGTGTCAAACCGCGCAATGTGACCAAATCGGTCTACCGCGCTCGCGCTGCTTTCCGCAACTAATATTTCTATCGGACCTTTTCCATGACAGACTTTCTTCAACTTTTCTTCTCAGGCCTGGCCACCGGCAGCATCTACGCGCTGGCGGCCCTGGGCTTTACGCTGCTATGGCAAGCCTCGGGCACGATTAACTTCGCCCAGGGAGAATTTGTCATGCTGCCGGCCTTCATGCTGCTTGGCTTCATGTCGCTGGGCGCGCCGATGCTGGTGAGCTTTGTATTCACCGTGCTGCTGGCAGTCCTGGTGCTGGGTTGGGTATTCAAGCGCGGAGTGGTCGATCCGCTTTTCAAGTTCGGCATGATGCCCATTGTCGTGGCCACCATCGGTTTGTCGATCTTCATGCGCAACGGCGTACGCGCCGGCTACAGCGCAGAAGCCCATCCTTTTCCCAGCCTGTTCGCGGACAGACTGTTCAACATCGCCGGCGTCACCGTTACTCTGCAGGACATCGGCACCTTCGTGCTGGCCCTGGGCCTCGTGTTGGCGACCCAGGCTTTTCTGGCCAAAACAGTCACTGGCCGTGCCATGCAAGCTGTTGCCCAAAACACCGAAAGCGCCTCGGTGCTCGGCATCAACGTGCCACGTATGATCTTCTACACCTTTGCCATTAATGCCGTGCTGGCGGTGGCGGCCGCTCTGCTCGTCACGCCCACCTACTTGGCCAAGTTCGACATGGGCGAGGGCCTAGGCACCAAGGCGTTTTTTGCCGCCATCATCGGCGGCTTCAACAACTCACGCGGCGCGCTGCTTGGCGGGCTGATTGTCGGAGTATGCGAAAACCTGGCGGCGGCCTATATATCGCCGGCCTATAAGGACGCCGTCGCCTTGGTGATTTTCATGATCGTTATCCTGTTCAAGCCCCAAGGCCTGCTGGGCAAGAAAGTAGAGCGCAAGGTATGAACGCGATTTCCAACCACAAATTTGCTGCGCTGCTCACGGTGCTGGGGGCCCTGCTGATGCTGGTGGCGCCGCAGTACCTGAAGAACTACGGCATTTACCTGCTGACTTACTGGCTGGTGTTCATCATCGCCACCATGGGTCTGAACCTGACAATTGGTTACGCTGGACAGAAATCCCTGGGCCATGCGGCCTTCTTTGGTATTGGCGCCTATACGGTCGCCATCATGATGAAGGCAGGCCTGAGCTTCTGGCTCGGCTTGCCAGCGGCTGCGTTGCTGTGCTTTGCCATCGGCCTGGTCTTGGGCTTTCCGGCGCTGCGTGTACAAACCATTTACCTGGCGTTCGCCACGCTGGGCTTTAACACCGCCGTCTGGCTGGTCATGCGCAATGAAGAGTGGCTTACTGGCGGCACCTTCGGCATCAACAACATTGCCCGGCCGGCTATCCTAGGCTATTCGCTGGAAGGCAACCGGCCGTATTACTATTTCGTGCTGGCCCTGACGCTGATCCTGGCCGGGCTGCTGTGGGGCCTGCTGCGCTCGCCCTGGGGCAAGGCCTTCAAGGCGCTGCGCGACAACCCGATCCGCGCCGAAAGCCTTGGGGTGGACATTCGCAACTATACACTGCTGAGCTTTGCCATCGGCGCGGTGTATGCCGGCGTGGCCGGCGCGCTGTTTGCCTGCCTGGTGCAATTCATTGAGCCGGCGCCTTTTGCGGTGGGTGCGTCCATCATGATGTATCTGATGGTGGTGGTCGGCGGCGCCGGCTATTTCCTCGGACCGGTTGTCGGCGCTGCTGTCGGTGTGGTGCTGCCTGAATGGCTGCGCGACGTACCCGGCGTGGCAAATTGGTATTTGCCTTTATTTGGCGCTGCCGTTGTGCTCTTGATGATCTGGCTGCCCGATGGCCTGCTGAGCATTCCAGACCGAATCCGCGCGCGCCAGCTCGGCAGGGAAGCTAACGCTGCACGGCAGGCAGCGGGCGCTGCTGCGCAGCAAGCCGGTTTGTCGGCCACGACCAGTCAAACGGCTCGGGATCCGCAAACTGCCAAGCCACGCGAAATCCAACCGGGAGAAGCGGCATGAGCACAGCACTGCTAAAAGTTAATGACTTGAGAAAAGCTTACGGCGCGATCCAGGCCGTCGGCGGGGTCTCGTTCGAGGTCATGCCGGGTGAGATCTTCGGCGTCATCGGTCCGAACGGCTCGGGCAAGACCACCATGTTCAACAGCGTTCTGGGCCAGATCACGCCCAATGCGGGTTCCATTGAGCTCAAGGGCCAAAACATCACCGGCTTGTCCCCGCTCGAACTCAGCCGGCGGGGTGTGGGCCGCACCTTCCAGACGCTGCAGGTGTTTGGCAAGATGACAGTGCGCGACAACCTGATCGTCGCCGCGCAGGAGCATCACGGCAGCATGCTCAGCCGCATGTTCGCGCCGAGTGACTCGGGTCTGGGCGCCAAGGCCGACGCGCTGATCGACCAATTCCATATTCGCCATGTGGCCCACGCGCTGGCCAGCACCTTGAGCTATGGCCAGCAAAAACTGGTCGATATTGCGATGGCTTTCATGGCCGAGCCCGACCTGGTGCTGCTTGACGAGCCATGCGCCGGCGTGAATCCGAGCCTGGTGGGCGGTATTTCCAGCCTGCTCAAGGAACTCAATCGCAATCCGAAGTTAGGCCGGCAGAGCTCGTTCGTGGTAATCGAGCACAACATGGATTTTGTAATGGACCTGTGCCACCGCATCATGGTGATGGTCGAGGGCAAGGTGATGGCGATTGGCACACCAGCGCAGATTCGGGCCAACAAACAGGTCCTCGACGCTTATCTGGGAAACTGATCATGACCGACGATATTTGTATTGAATTCGACGATGTGGTGGCCGGTTACAAGGACTTTATGATCCTGAACAACCTGTCGTTCAAGGTCAAGACGGGCTCGATCACCTTGCTGCTTGGCCCCAACGGCGCGGGCAAATCGACCGTGTTGAAAACCCTGTTCGGCCTGCTCAAGCCGCACCAGGGCCGCATTTTGCTGAACGGCGAGGACATTTCCGGCGCCAGCCAGAAAACCCTGCTGGCCAAGGGCATCGCCTTCGTGCCGCAGGGCCGCAATCTGTTTGGCCAGCTCACCGTATTCCAAAACCTGGAACTCGGCGGCATCACGCTGGGTACCAAGGTAACACATGAGCGTATTCCGGAAGTGCTCGAGCTGTTTCCGCGTGTGAAAGAGCGGCTGCATTCGCAGGCCTCGGCCCTGTCGGGCGGCGAGCAAAAGCAACTCGAAGTAGGCCGCGCCCTCCTCCTGCGGCCCAAGGTGCTGCTAATCGACGAGCCGTCGATCGGCCTGTCACCGATAGTGGTGCAAGACGTGTTCAAGCTGCTGCAAAAACTGGCCCTTCAGGGCACGACCGTGCTGATGGTGGAGCAAAACGTCAAGAGCGCCCTCAAGATGGCCGATGATGCAATTGCGCTGGAGTCGGGCCAACTGGTGCTGCACAAGAAGGCGTCCGAGCTGCTGGCCGACCCGAACATCGAGCGGCTATTCTTGGGCGGCGGCCATGTACCCGGCGCGGTAGCCGTCTCGCAAGCCAGTGAAGCGCCGTGATTCAATAACTTGTGCAGATACTTGGTGCAGGTACGCGCGCAAGGTTATGCCATGTCCGAGCAGTAGCTTGAACTCAATTACAGCGGGATTGCAGTAGCGTTACCTGACCGGTATGGCGAACCTATCAGTGCCCCGAGCGTATTGATGGTGATGGTTGAAGCCGAGCGGGGACGGGGTTAACTGTCCTGAATAAAACGGCCCAGGCAATGCGCTACCTGATCTGATAATGACTATCGCATACGTAAAACCCCGGCCTAGTTCTTAAACGTCAGAGGACGCATCACATCGGGACAGTTCCCGTGATGCCCCCGCATGGTACTGGGCTCGGTCGCCGCTCTGCTCAAGCAGATGGCACAAGGGTACAAGCAAGGGGACAGCTCGGTAGGCATCTCACCGACACCAAATTCACGAAGAACGCCTGTTTACACTAAGAGGGAGCGAACACATCGAAAGACTAAGCATGCCGACCGACATCAAAGCAATCATTTTCGACTGCGATGGCACGCTGGTCGACAGTGAAACACCCGGACTGGACGTGCTGTACGACGAAGCGGTCAAACTGGGCCTGGATATCTCGCGCGAGGAGGCGCATGCCGAGTTTCGCGGCAAGCGCATGGCTTTGTGTGTCGAATCGATCGGCCGGCGACTGCTTGAGCGGACGCCTACATTCGATGCGGAGTTCACCACCCAGGTTCGCAAGGCCATGGCAGCGCGCTTCAGCGAAGGCTTAAACCCTATGCCGGGGGCCGTAATGCTGGTATCGCGGTTGCACCTGCCGTATTGCGTCGCTACGAATGGACCACGCGAAAGAGCAGAACTTACTCTTGGCCTGACTGGTCTCCTTCCCTATTTTGTCAACCGGATTTTTTGCGCTTACGAGGTGGGCTTTTGGAAACCTTCACCTAAGCTGTTTTTGCACGCAGCGGCAGCCTTGAGCGTTGAGCCACGCTACTGCGCAGTGATAGAAGACAGCCTCCCAGGTATTCGGGCCGGACTCGCCGCAGGGATGCAGGTCTTTTCGCTCTGCAGACCTGAGACAGTGCCAACAGACCTAGCAGTTCGTGTAAAACACATCAGCAGCCTGAGCGAAGTAGATTTCCTGCTGCCGGCGTAAAGTTTGGCTTCAACATCGCAGGTTATGTGCACGATGTGGCTTTGGACTCTTTGATGTACCAGCCAGGGTGCTTTTTGCGTTGTCCAAAAAGTGTCCCATAGGACAATGGAAACGAGCGCCTGCACTGCATCCGAAAATAGGAGTCTCTATCAGACCAGTGCAATCATCAGCCCAGGCATTCACCTTCAATGCTCAGGTTGAAAACAGCAGTAACTATAAGGGTTTGGCGTTGCTGTTGGCGATCATCGGTTCACATCGAATAACTCCGCGCCTTTTTTCATCACCATCTTGGCAATGACGCCGCGGTGGATTTCGCTGGTGCCATCAAAGATGCGGTAGATGCGCGCGTCGCGGTAATAGCGCTCGATCGGCAACTCCTTGCAAAAGCCCATGCCGCCGAAGATCTGCATCGCGCGGTCCACCACCCGACCCAGCGTTTCGGCTGCCTGCACCTTGACCATGGCAATCTGCTCGCGTGCGTCCAAACCCTGGTCCAGCATCCAAGCAGCGTGGTAAATCATCCAGCGGGCCGCATTGATCTCAATCACGCTGTCGGCAAGCTGCTGCTGGACCATCTGGAAGTCGCCAATTCTTTGTCCGAACTGCTTGCGCTCGTTGGCGTAGTTGACCATCAGTTCACACACATGGGTAGCCTTGCCGACCGCACGTGCGCCGACCTGTGCCAGTCGCACCACATTGAGCGCGCCCATGGCCAGCTTGAAGCCTTGTCCTTCCTCGCCGAGCAGCGAAACGGATTCAAGCGGCACGTTATCAAAAAACAATTGCAGGTGCGGTGTGCCGCGCAGGCCCATCATCTTCTGGTCCTTTCCGATGGTGAAGCCAGGCAAGCCCTTATCCACCATGAACATTGAGATTTCTTTCTCACCGGCTGCATTGTCAGTACGGGCCGATACCAGGAAAAAGTCGCTCCATTCGCCGTCGCTGATGAAATGCTTAGAGCCGTTGAGCACCCAGCCGGCTTTCCCATCGATTTGCGTCTTTTTGGCATGCGTCTTGATGCCTGCTGCGTCCGAGCCGGCGCCCGTTTCGGTGATGGTGATGGCGCAGGTACGCGTGCCCTCGATGGCCGGTTTGAGCCAGCGCGGCACCTGCTCACCCTTGCAATGCAGCAGCGGCTCGTACACATTGCCGAAAGCGCGGCGGATCAGGATGTCGGTGGTATGGCCAAACTGCTCCTCGCACAGGATGCGGTCCAGGTTGGACAGGCCGCCGCCGCCGAGTTCGGCCGGCATGTTCATGGCGTACAGGCCAAATTCCTTGGCTTTTTCGTGAACAGCCTGGGCCTTGGCCTTGTCCAAGAAACCGTGTTCTTCGATGTCGTCCTCAAGCGGCTTGAGCTCTTCGGCGATGAAACGGCGCACCGTCTCAATCATCATTTTTTGTTCGTCGTTCAGAGAGAAGTCCATCGGGTGTCTCCAGAGGTGATTCAAAAGCGACAGGGCAAGCGGCCCCCGTTAGGCGCGGATTCAGGGCATGCCTGAATCACGCGCTGCTGAACCAGCGGGCACCAAAGAAAAACGGCAGTCGAGACAAGGGATCAGAACGATGGAGCACGGCGCACTCCGGCATCAAGCTCAGGCTGTGGCTCAAGACAGGACCGGCTGACTACTAGGCACTGGCGCGCCCACTCGGCCTGGCCGAGCTGCGCCATGCGCTCCAGGTGGACGACTTCGACACTCACCGGCAGGTCGTGCGGCAGCGCATCAAACAGGCCCCCCACGTCAATACCGCCCTCGCCGGGCAACAAGCGTTCGCAGCGGGCGGCGTGGATCATTTCCTCCACTGTGAAGGCGCGGCCGGTCTGGGCGCGGGTGGGCGCATCGCAGATTTGGGCGTAATGCAGCAACTCCCGGGGAATGGTGCGGATGTCGTCGAGGGTAGTGGACGAGCGGTCGAAGTGAAGCGCATCGACCAGAAGGCCAGCATTGGCGGGCCGCCCGGCGGCCTTGATGATGCGCAGCGCGGCCTTCACATCGGGCACGCCGGTCCAAGGCATAAATTCCAGGTCGGCGGTCAAACCATAAGGTTGCATGAGTTCGCACAGGCGGGCGTAGCCATCGGCTAGGCGCACCTCGTCGGTGTCGTCGCCGGCTACCAGCACTGCCTTGGCCTGTAAGGCTGCCCCCGCTTCGAACAACGGCAAGTAAGCGCGTTCGGCGAAATGAGCACCGATGCGGATAATTTCCAGATCAAAAACGCCTACGCCGGTCTCCCGCTGCGCCGTCACAGTTTCACGCAGTACCTCTGGCTTATTGATCAAAAACTGATGTGGGGCGCCCGCCACATTGGGCATTAGGCGCAAGCCCACAGAGGTGTAGCCCAGTTGCGCAGCCAGCCTGATGGACTGAGGCGGGGTGCAAGTGTTCGACGTAAGGTAAGCAAGCGAGTAAATACGCGACATGGCTGTGTCTCCAGGAGTTGTGCGGAATAAATCACCTTGCAGGGGACTTCAAGTTACTCAGATAATGCAATGAAAACCTAATTCATCTGCAACATGGCTGCGGCACTGCAAAGGTCGCGGTCATAGCGATGTTTGGACTGTTAAGAGCCTTGACCGCTCACCATGGGTCAATTCCTAGCTCAAGTTTAGGCATAATTAGCCTTTGACTTGGGATTGATAAGGGACTCACGACATTGGTAAATAAACTGGTCAAGGCACGAGCAAGACCCGTCCAACGACTTCGCGGTTTGCTAGCTCACGGTGCGCCTCAGCAGCCTGCTCAAGCGCAAGCGTTTTCCAGATGGTCGGTTCAATGCTGTTTTTATGCATGAACTGCAAAACCTCTTGCAGCTCTTCCCGATTCGCGCTCTGCACCCCGTGCAGTTCAAACTCCTTGATAATCAACAGGCCCAAGTTGATCTCCACAGGCGTGCCGTAAAGCTCGCCAACCACGGCAATGCGCCCCCCTGGCGCGAGACTGCGCAGGCTGCCATAAAAGGTGGGTGAGCCGATCAATTCGACGACTAAGTCGGCACCGCGTCCGTTGGTGAGCTGGCGAACTTCGTCGCCAAATGCACCATCAGCACTGATCACAACCTCGTGTGCACCGAGGGCTTTTAAATGATCTACTTTGCGTGCGTTGCTCGTGATCGCAATGCTGCGAGCGCCCAGTTTGTTCGTGATCTGGATCGCCGCCATGCCTAAACCACCACTGGCGCCAGTAATCACTACCGTTTGGCCGGGCTGGATTTTTCCCACGCTACGAATGGCTTTATAGGGAGGCCCATAGACACAGGCTGCAAAGCAGGCATGCTCGAACGCCATGCCATCCGGCATCCTGACTAAATTGCTAGCTAGCAGGACAGCATATTCTGCATAGCCACCATCCCGTGTCTGACCAATGTCGCCAAGCGTTTGCCGGCACAAGGAGGGGCGACCCCGCAAACAGTCGGCGCATTGTCCGCAGGCTTGAAAGTTAAAGGATGTGACGCGGTCGCCAGGCAAAAAATCTCTCACATTTTTACCGACTTCGACGACCACGGCCGCAAGTTCGTGCCCAAGAATGCGCGGTGGCTTGACGCGCGAACGCATGCCTGAGCGAAGAATCAAGTCGAGGTGGCACACACCGCAGCATTTGATGCGAATCAGTGCCTCATCCGGTCCTGGTATAGGTCGCTCAACTTCGTGAACCTGCAACACCTCAGGTCCACCAAACTCCTCTACAACCACTGCTTTCATAAATCATCCCTTACATCTGTAGTTAAAACTTGCTGCTTCATTTCATGCACGCCTCTACGGCTTGAATTAATAGAACCGAAACCTACCGCTCCAGACAGTGGCATTGGAGGCGAGGCGATTAGTGTTTCACTGATGGATGGGCAGCCGAGACTGCCGAGAGTTAAGGATCATGTTCAAAACTAACATTCCAGCGGTTGATGCCCATGTAAATCAACAACTTACAGCGGGAATTTGCTCAAAAAATCGAGTTTTGAACACCATCCTTAAGCGTGTAAATCACTATTCATGGCAAAGCGGTAGCGTCGACTCTGATCAGGGTGACTGAATTTGCTTAATGAGAAGTGATACTCATTTGCAGACGAGATGGTTGGTCGCGGCATAGCGCTCACTCATACCGTTAACTTTCTTTATCGATTCCGGACGGTTTGTGCTTAGCCTGCACAATCCACGCAGGCACTTAGAAATATGCACGCCCTTTCTGCTTTGACCGCGGCACGTATGTGAATCAAATGGCTGGCGATTTGATAAGTCAATTCCTATACGAAAGACAAACGCAACGTGGCCAAGTCACCAAAGCGTGCGACATACGTCTGTCCCGCTTGCATTGTTACGGGGAGCGTGAGGGAGCCGGTCGTCAACAGATCACCGGCGCAAAGATCGATGCCGCGCTCAGAAAGTCCATTGACTGTTTCAACCAAAATGTCGACCGGGTCCAGAAAAAATTCGCCCGAAAACACTTGGATCGCTTCGCCGCTATCGATGCGTGCATCAATCGGCAACGTTGCGAAATCGATATGTTGCCACCCCTCAATGCCTGAAGCCTCAATGTAAGCACCGCAAGCACCGTTGTCGGCGATCAACTCATAGGTCTTCGGTTTGCGCCCACTTGGTGCTGGGGCATAGCGATGGCCGGCAATTTCTAGTCCAGGGTGTAGCACGAGCTCCGGTACCAGCTCCTCACGCGTGTAAAGGTGTGATCGCGCAGGCACTTGGTGCTTGAAGCGGAATGCAAATTCGCACTCGATCTTGTAGCCTTCAAATTGCATGGCGGACAGTTGAGCCGGGCTTGTGTGGAGGCGAGCGGCAAAAAGCCGACCAATAATAGGGCCGTCATGGCCTTCCATGAGCTGCACGGCCGGCACAGCAGCACCGACCTTCCAGCCGACGCATCGATCATCGAGAATTTCGGCAATGCGGTCCTGGATGAAATATGCGTCTGCACGCGATTGCGGTGCTGCTTCCGGCGCTGGAAGCGGGACGGTCTGGCCTGTACGCCAAGCCTTTACCAGCGACTGTGTGAGTGCTTCAAACTTCGATTGCATTGTGTTTTATTTCTTCATCGGAAGGGGTAAAGTTCGCCCTGACTTTGAAGGCGATAATAAAAAGCAGACAGATGCGCTGTGTGTGGATGGCCGCCACTTCATGCATTTACAAACCAAACGAGTGGCCCGTTCATAGGCACCTGTCGAAAATTCTGACAGGATCAATAAACGCCCGGGGTGGCGCCACCGTCCACAGCGATCGCTGTCCCTTGAATGTGCCGGGCACCCTCGGAGCTCAAAAAAAGCACAAGGGCCGCAACATCCTCGGGCTTACCAAGGCGGGTAAGTCCTTCTCGCTCGATTTGCTCCATACGCTCTTGTTCAATGGATTTTCCGCTTGCCGCAGCACGCTGCTGGAAAATTTGCTCGACACGGGCGGTTTCCGTCAAGCCTGGCAGGACGGCATTGACATTAATGCCATCGCGTTTACCCAAGCCTGCAAGTCCCTTGGTGAAGTTGTGCATCGCTGCGTTAACGGAGCCACCGATCAGAAAGCCCGGATCCGGAGTACGAGCCGCGCTACCTATGATGTTGACAACATGCCCCTGTGCTGTTTTAAGCATCGGCCAAAGCAACCGGCACAGGTTCACACAGCCGAAAAACTTGAGTGCAAAACCGTCCTGCCAGGCTTCTTCGGGCAACTCCAGGAATGATCCAGCGCGTGTGGCACCGGCTGAATTGACTAAAATGTCGCAGCGACTGAAGCGCTCCGATACCAACTTGAATAAGGCTGTGCATCCCTCTTCCGTGCGCAGGTCTGTCGCACATGTTTCCGGGCGAAGCGCGCCGGTGCGTGCGATGGCATCAGCGGCGGATTGAAGATTGGTCGCAGACAACGCAGCGAGCACTGTCTGCGCCCCCTTTGCCGCAAAAGCCGCGGCGATGCTATAGCCAATGCCTCGGCTAGCACCCGTTACGACTACGACTTTCCCTGCAAATTCTTGCGTCATTGTTTTTTCCTTAAGCTTATTAGGCAGCGCTAACCAGTTGCGCCGTGGACAGACACGGCTGAGCGTAGATCCACATCTGCCTGTCTATGCCGATGCAACAAACTAGTTGCCCTCACAAAGCCAGCGAATATGAAATGGTGCCGAAGCTTTACAGCGCATGGCGTTGGTATGTTGGATTCGGGAAGCGGCATTGCGAGTGGAACCATTTGCTTGGAAATAAATGCTAAAGGATGCGCTTTTTATGCATTACGCCAAAGCCGAACATTGTTCAGTACGCGCGTAGTAAACATATAAACGATCAATCACGCCTTAACAAAAATTTAACCATGAGGTCGCGTACCCCTAAAAACATGTCCGTGCCAGTTAGGGTGTTGCAGCCTTTTGCCCGAGCTGCTGTAATCATGGGCGTTACAGCGGGCTCGGTAATCACGCACCCAATGAACATCTCAGGAGTGAATTGCTTCGAGTCAACGGGGGACTGATCGCCTCGTTTCGTACCGATCGTTGTAGCGTTCAAGACAATGTCGAAGCCGGTTGGGTCAGCGCTGCCGGCAATCACCTTACCCAACTTTAAGCTGCTCAGGCGTTCAATAAGGGCATTGCGACGCATGGGGCGACGTAGCGTGTCAGCATCATGTATCGCCAATTTCCCCACGCCAGCGAGTATTAGCGCATGGGCAATGGCTGAACCAGCACCGCCGGCACCAATCAGCAGGGTTTTCTTGCCCTGGAGCGCGCAGCCCTTGGAGCGCAAAGCTTGAACAAAGCCCAGGCCGTCAAACGTATCGCCGTGCCATGTGCCGTCCACATTGCGACGCAACGTGTTGACCGTGCGCAGAAAAGCTGCGCGCTCTGAAGTCGTGCTACACAGATCAAAACAGGCGAACTTATGCGGTACCGTGACGATGATGCCGTCGACATTTTTTGATAAGGATGCAGCACCCACCCACGCCACCAGATCAACTGATGAAACATGGGCCGGTACCACGATCGCATTGTGTCCGAGCGCCTCGAACGCCTGGGTCACTCCAAAGGGCGCTTTGACCTGCACAATAGGATCACCAACGATAAAGTGCACTCGGGTCGCGCCACTCAGTTGTTCAAGCATGATGTTTATATTTAGAAAAATGAACTCGTCGGTACTTGATACCGATCCATGGGTAGCGATGAGTCTGGCTATCGCAAAAGCCTTCAGCGTCCAAGGTGCCTGAGCCCTCCGAAATAAGGCAACCTGTTTATTCGTGAAACATTAACGCCCACTCCACTGTGGTTTTCTTTTCTCGGCAAATGCTTTCGGGCCCTCTCTTGCATCATCGCTTGCCAGCATGCGCTGTACGGCTGGGTAAGACGCTTCAATGGATGCTTCAAGTCCATATTCAAGGCTTTTCAAAATGACTTGTTTGGTGGCCTCTATCGCCAATGGCGCGCAAGCCAGGATTTGCTGCGCAATTTGCCTGGCCCGTAAAATGGCTGTACCCTTTGGTACTACCTCATTGATCAAACCGACACGTTGGGCCTCATGCGCATTGATCCGTTGCCCTGTCAGAGCCAGGTACATTGTTGCCTTCATCGGCAAATGACGGGCTAGGCGCTGAAGGGCGCTGCCTCCGACGGCGGCCTGTCCCACAAGCGGCTCGGGCAAGCCAAATTCTGCGTGTTCACAGGCTACTGCCAAGTCGCATGCGGCCAATATTTCTATACCCCCCCCGAGGCAATGCCCGTTGACGGCGGCGATCACGGGCTTGCACAGGTCAAATCGCTTGGTGATCCCACCAAATCCGCCAGACGGATACTCATAAGGCCCCGTTCTTGATAAAGCCTTTAAGTCAGTGCCGACACAAAAGCCCCTGTCTGCAGCGCCGGTGATGATTGCTACACGCAGCGTAGGATCTGCTGCATACAAATCAAATACACTCGACAGCTCCGTATGAGCTTCCAGGTGTAAGGCGTTGAGAACCTCCGGCCGGTTGATCGTGATGGTCAAAATGCCGTCATGACGGTCAAGGTGGACAAAAGAGAAATTTAACTCACCGTTGGACATCAATGTATTCTCAAAATGATTATTGGTAGTTGAGCGGCACTAAGCAGCAGCGCTCAACTCGTGCCTACTGAAAAGTAATCAGAACGGCTTGAGTGGGGCCAAGGTCTGCACCACGAGCTGCTTACCGTTTTTAACTTCCACCAGATAACTGGCGCGATCAGCATCGCCCTTGGTATTGAATTTCATGTCCATCAGCAGCCCAGGATAATCCTTGACATAAAGCGGCATGTCCTTGAGTGCAGAGGCAAACGCCTTGCGGTCAATCTTGCCAATCTTCTCGCTTACCGCCTTGATGATGTACGGCACCATGTACCCCTGTATGCCGTTGTGGTCGGACTTCACCTTATAGGCATTGAGATATTTCTGGTCAAAGTCGCGCATTGCCTGCTGGGGAGCGTCAACAGTGAGCGGTACGTGACCCAGGATGCCGTTGGCCGCCTCGCCTGCAAGCTCAATCGTCTTTTGACTGACCAGGGTGGTGTCACCAACGATAGGCTTGGCATACCCCTGCTTTCGTAACTCGCGCAGCAAACGCGCGGATTCCTCTTCATTGGTATAAGCAAAAAGGACATCGGCGTTTGACTGCTTGACCTTAAGCACTGCGCTGGAGAAGTCGACCTGTCCCTGGTCGGTGGAAACATCTGCGGCAACCTTGAGTCCCAGCGCCTGCGCCGCCTTCATGAATTCATCTCGCCCCCCCTTGCCGAAGTCGCTGTTGATCCAGATGAGGTCAACCGATTGGGCTTTTACCCCCTCCTTTATGTATCGCACCACCTTGGGCATGGTGTCCGCCTGTGTGCTGTTAGTGCGAATGACGTAGGGGTTAGACTGGTTAGTGATCGCAGCGGCAGCTGCGCCTGTGAAGTTCGGGATTTCAGCGCGCCGTGTTTCGGCCATACTGACCACCATGGCCGATGAATAGGTCGGTCCAACCACTGCAAACACGTCCATGTCCACCGCTTTTGCCGCCATTGCTTTAGCCACACCAGGATTGCTTTGATTGTCAAGTGTGGTCAGTTCAAACTTTTTACCCAGCACGCCCCCCGCATCGTTGATTTCACGAGCGGCCAACTCAACACCATTGCGGTAATTGGTGCCTGCCGAAGCGATGGGACCAGAAAGCTCCAGTAGATTGACCAGCTTGATCGTGTTTTGCGCTTGAGCTGGCAAACACAGTGCCAAAGCGATCAAGCCTGCGGTAAATGGAATAGTTGATTTCATGATGGTCTCCTGGTGGTTGTGAAAGATATAAATTGAACGGGTGCCGGTCAATAAGTGGCTCGGCCGCCCGACAGATCGAATACAAATCCAGTTGTAAAACTGCATTCAGGACTGGCAATAAACGCCACCATGGCAGCGATTTCATTGATTTTGAGAAAACGTCCCAAGGGAATCTTGGCCTTTGCGCTTGCAATATGCTCGGCTGTCATTTCCTTGAACAAATCCGTTTCCGTGATCACCGGAGCGATCGCATTGACAGTGACACCGCTTTCGCACAACTCTCTGGCAAACGCTTTGGTAAAACCAATCACACCGGCCTTGGCGGCCGAATACGCGGAGATTCCTGCCATGCCCTCCTTGCCAGCAATTGAGGATACGTTGACGATGCGGCCGTACCCCCTGGCCCGCATCTGAGGAACGACAGCGCGGCAGCAGTAAAAAATGCCTGTCAGGTCTACTGCCAATACCTTGGCCCAGTCCTCGTCTGCGTATTCCCAGACTGGCATCACCGGCCCGTTGATGCCGGCATTGTTCACCAATATGTCGATACGGCCTACCGCCTCAAGCGTTGCTACGACGCCAGCATTCACCGAGGCGGAGTTGGCAACGTCCACCTGTGCCGAAAAAGCCGCTGAGAAACCGCTGTCGACCAGGGTCTGCGCGTTAATGTCCCACACCACCACCATACAGCCCTCGGCCGCCAGTCGCTGAGCAATACCCAGGCCTATGCCCCGCGCACCACCTGTCACAACGGCCACCTGCCCGGCTAGGCGCTGGGGCAGTAAATCATCAGTCATTACGTCAACTCCTTGATGTCTACAGTGATGATGACTGGGCTGAACACGGATAAATCAACCAGCGCCATCTCAATTCGCGCCATTTCAAGCGTCATGCAATACGAAAGAATTCACGATACATTTCGATCTGTGGTGTCAGCATACGGATACCATGGTGAACGTGCAATCCACGGGCTGCTGAAGCAAGCACAAGCCGCGTTTCATGCGGCTTCATGATGATGTCAGCGACAACGCAACGGGGGTTTAACCTGTGGACATCAAACGGCATCGGATCGTCCGCACACAATCCTAGGGGTGTTGCATTGATAGCGATGTCAAACTGACTCCAATCGCCGACATTGCCTGCATGCACGGTACAAGCGTGTGTGGCATTCAAACCGTCAGCAAGCCGCGTAGCCTTATCGACCAGCACATCCATGATCACCAGTTCGGCAACGCTGCAGCCAGCAAGCGCGGCTGCAATTGCTGCGCCCGCCCCCCCTGCCCCGATCAGGACGATTCGTTTTCCTGCAGGCTCATGTCCTGCCTGGCGCAGTCCTTCCAAGAAACCATGGCCATCAAAATTTTCAGCGCTCCAAGTTCCGTCTGGTTCGCGCCGCAAAGCGTTCGCCGAGCCTGCAAGTTCAACCGCAAGGCTGACATGGTCAACCAGAGCAGCAACTGCGAACTTATGTGGAACAGTGATGAGCATACCGTCCAGATTGGCAATCCGTTTGAGGCCTCGGACCACCTCCACCAGTTCTGCCGGATGCACATGCATAGGTACCATCACGGCGTCCTTCTGGCAGTTCCGAAACACCTGGTTCATCAAGACGGGTGCCATGACCTGGGCCACCGGATCACCGAGAATCACATAGAGACGGGTACTGCCTTCAGGGCTGGGAATTAGTAAATCATTCATTAATTTTTAAACGGGTTTATGCCAAAAGAAGCCAGCCTGTCGTCGCTATTCACCCCAGGGCGCCACAATGAAACGTTGATCATCTAATCCTTTGGAGAATGTACGGATTGCAGCTGATCAATCCGCAAAACAGGCAGCGTCCATCAAACGTGGCGGAGTTGGCATTAAAGGCATGAAGTCCATCTGGTCAAGCACATCCGTTTGCAGGTCAATCCCCGGCGCAATCTCAGTAAGTGCGAGGCCCTCAGACGTCAGCCGGAATACGGCTCGCTCGGTGATGTATATGGCCTCGTGCCCAAGCTTGAGCGCTTGAATGCCCGAGTAGGTGATTTGTTCCACCTCCTTAACCAGCTTGCGTACTTCGCCCGGGCACTGTATTTTCAGGCCGTCACCTGTGATGCTGGTCCTCCCGCCTTTTGTGTCAAAAGTGCCGCAAAAAACCACTTTTTTAGCATTTTGCGCAATGTCAATAAAGCCCCCGGGACCCACAGTTAGGCCACCCAAGCGTGAAACATTGACATTGCCTTTCTCGTCCAACTCGCCAAAGCCAAGAAAGGCAATGTCCAGGCCTCCGCCGGCGTAAAAATCAAATTGCGAAGGACCGTCAATCATGGCAGAGGGGCCACGTGCATAGCCGAACAATGACCCTACCAGCAGCGATCCGCCGTAAGTGCCGTGCTCGATCGTTTGGTAGAAACGGTTGACCTCGCCTTTCGCAGCGATGCTCTTTGCCACACCTTCGCCAATGCCAACGCCAAAGTTAATAATGGCGCCGTCGACAAGTTCCTTTTCAGCCCGTTTGGCGATGACCTTACGCACTGTCATCGGCTCTGGCGACTCACTCGCAATTGGGCCTCGCAGTTCACCAGACATGGTGGGGTCATATTCCAGGTCATAGCTCATGCGCTGTTGGGGGTCCACCACGACAGCATCCACAATCGCGCCGGGCACCCGCACAGAACGAGCCTGTAGTGAGTTCACATCGACGGCCGTGCGCACCTGGGCGATCACAATACCGCCAGAGTTGTGGGCTGCGAGCGCGGCTGCATAAATGTCCAGATTAGCCGCCTCTTGGTCCAGGCTAATATTGCCATCGGCATCGCCAAACGAGCCGCGAATGATGGTGACATTGATCGGAAAGGACTTGTAGCATAGAAGCTCTTTGCCGCCAATGGTGGTCAGTTCTACCAGGTCTTCCTTGGCCGATTCATTCATCTTTCCGCCACCTAGACGCGGATCCACAAACGTTCCCAAACCCACATGGGTGAACAACCCGGGCCGGCCCCCGCCAATTTCACGGTAAAGCTGCATGGCGCAACCGCTTGGCAAGACGTAGGCCTCAATCTTTTCTTCCTTGGCCAGTTGCTGCATGCGTGGTGACCAGACCCAATGGCCACCGATGACCCGTTTGACCAGGCCTTCATGCGCAAACCGGTTCATGCCTTCAGTTTTTTTGTCACCAATGCCGAGAGCATGCATCACCGTCAGATTGCGGGGCTGAGCGGTTTGAAGAAAGCGCTTTTCTACCGCCTGAAATATATGTGATGCCTCCATGAGCCCACCGCCGCCGCCGATTAATGCAACTGTATCGTTGTCTTTGATAAGTTTGACAGCCTCATCAGCAGACATGAACTTGTTTCGGACCGTTCTGGGGCTTTTCATAGATGACTTTTCAGTAGGCAATAGGGTGACAAGATGTTTAGCGATACAAGAAGGAGCAGTCCGGTTCGGGCAGGCCGGCTGATGACGTGTCAATGATTGAGAATCTGACCGAGGAAATTGCGTGTGCGCTCGTTCTGCGAGTTGGTGAAAAAGACCTCGGGCTCAGCCATTTCAACGACCTCGCCCTTGTCCATGAAGATCACGCGGTCGGCCACGCTCCGGGCAAACCCCATCTCGTGCGTGACGCACAGCATGGTCATGCCTTCTTCGGCCAGGCTCACCATGGTGTCGAGCACCTCTTTGACCATTTCCGGATCGAGCGCAGAGGTGGGTTCATCAAAGAGCATGATTTTTGGCGTCATGCACAGTGCTCGCGCAATGGCCACGCGCTGCTGCTGCCCGCCCGAGAGTTCGGCTGGGAACTTGCCTGCTTGCTCCGGGATGCGCACCCGCTTGAGGTACTGCCTTGCGATCGCTTCGGCATCAGCTTTGCTGGTACCACGGACTTTCATTGGAGCGAGCATGCAGTTTTCCAGCACGGTAAGATGTGGAAAGAGATTGAATTGCTGAAATACCATGCCGACTTCGGCCCGTACTGCACTAACGTTCTTGGAGCTCGCTCCCAGATCGATGCCATCGACGACTATGCGGCCCTTCTGGTATTTCTCCAAACTGTTGATGCAGCGGATTAATGTCGATTTACCCGAGCCGGATGGCCCGCAGACGACGATGCGTTCGCCCTTTCTGACCTGCAAGTTGATGTTGTGAAGCACTTGAAAGTCGCCATACCACTTGTCTACCTGATCAATAGAAATGATGGTTTCGGCCCCCACATGGTGGCCTATTTCATGGTCAGGCGCTATGCCAGAGTCTTGGGAAGTCATCGTCGTCACTTTCTTTGCGTAGTCGCAGACAGCGTTATTTGGTCACAATCACCGGCAGCGGTGCCTCGCCCTCACCGGTGGTTGGCATGCTTTTGGGCAGGTCCACCCCAATCCATTTTTTGAATAAGGCGTTGAGCTCACCACTGGCGAGCTTGCGGCTCACAAAGTCGTTGATATAGTTGACCCACTCACGTTCGGTAGGACGTACCGCTGCGCCGTTGAAGGCACGTTGCAACGTGAGCTTGGCTGCATATTTGCCAGGGCCGGCTGCCTGGGCAATGTTGTTCACCTGGGTAATAGCCGCACCGATTACATCAACTTGCCCGGAAATCAAGGCTTGCACAGTCGTAGCGTCGTCATCGAAACGCTGAATCGTCGCACCTGCCTTGGCAGCGGTGACCGCATTGTCCTGAGGGGTTCCTCGGGGCACGCCGATGCGCATGCCTTTAAGGTCGTCCCATCCCTTCATATCGGGAACACTGGCTTTGGCAATCAAGACATTTTCATTGGTGGCGTAAGGACGCGAGAACAGCACCACTTTTTGGCGATCCGGGAAAATGCCCATCACCGCTGCCAGCATGTCCACTTGACCGGTGAGCAAAGCCGCGACCCGATTCGATGAGGTAACAGGCGTAATTTGAGCTTTGACGCCTAGGTCCTTGGCTAGCAACTCGATGAATTCAATGTCAAAACCCGTGAGCTTGCCCGATGCATCCGTGAAACCCCAGGGGACTTGCGCGACCTGCGCGCCGGCTTTGAGCACGCCGCTTTTTTTGATGGAATCGACGCTTTGAGCATAGGCGCTGCTCATGCCCATGAAGCCCAGCGCGACGGCAAGTGTGGCGCCAAGCACGGTGCGACGCGCTTTCATTTGAATAGACGGTTTCATTTCATCTCCGGACATATTGCAAGCGGATGCTCGCGGGTTAATAAAGAGTTTGCGTTGACATTTCCGCCAACCAGCCACGTGTCACGTTTTCAAAGCGAAGCGTTTTTCGATGTGTGCGCTATAACGTGACAAAGGAAAACAGATTGCAAAGTAGCAGCAACCGGCCAGGCCGTATGCGAGCAGCGGCTTGTAAGTCACGCTGGAGGCCATCTGTGCGGTGCGCGACAGCTCGACAAAACCAATGATTGCGGCCAGCGAGGTGCCCTTGATGAGTTGCACAAGAAACCCGACGGTGGGGGCGAATGACAAGCGAATAGCTTGCGGCAGTACCACGTAGCGCATTCGGGCAAAGTAACCCAGGCCGAGCGCATTGGCCGCTTCTGTCTGGCCGCCCGGTACGGCCTGTATTCCACCGCGCCAGATTTCGCCAAGGAAGGCACTGGCATGCAGCGTCAGGCCTAGTGCGGCCGCGACCCAGACGTTCACTTGAATACCCAATACGGGCAGCCCATAAAACACCAGGAATAGCTGCATCAGCATGGGTGTTCCCTGGAAAAAATCAATAAAAGCACCCGCAATTCCGCGCGCAAACCGAAACGGTGCCGTTCGCGCCAGCGCAATCCACAAGCCACCGATACCGCCTCCAATAAACGCCACCCCCGAGAGCATCAGCGTTGCCTGCATGCCGGCCAAGATGGCCCAAAACTCATTGATACCAAATTCGCGGATCATGACAGCGCCTTATTTGGCAGGGTAAGAAAAGTAGACACGATTGATCGCTTTGAAAACCGTTGAGAAGATCATCGACATGGCGAAGTACAGCAGCGTTGCAACAATGTAGACCTCGAAACTGCGAAACGTCGCCGAATCCACGCTTTGTGCCACTGAGGTCAGTTCTTCAGCCGAAATCGATGACACGATACTGGTCGTCAGCAGCAACAAGATGAACTGCCCAGATAGCGCTGGAAAGATCGTGCGCAGCGCCGGCTTGAGCACGATGAAGCGAAACGTTTGCAGCGGGCTCAATCCAAGTGCAGCGCCTGCTTCGAACTGACCGCGCGGCACCACATCAATGCCCCCGCGAATGATCTCGGCAGAAAACGCGCCCAGATTCAAGCTCAGTGCCAGCACGGCCGCCGTCCACGGCTGCAAGCTGATGCCCAAAGAAGGCAAGCCGAAAAAGATCAACAAGACCTGTACTAGAAAAGGCGTGTTGCGGATGATCTCCACATAGCTGGTCGCTGCCAGTCTCACGGGGGCAATGGCACTTCGCCGACCTAGCACCGTCAAAAGGCCCAATGTCAGGCCGATAGTTACTGAAATTGTGGCCATCCAAAGAGAAAGCCAACATCCATGCAGAAACTGCTCCCAATAAGGAAACAGGGCGCCGAAATCGAACTTGTAGGTCATGCGATTGTGTTCTTAGAGTGCATTGGCAGATTATAATTTTGGTGGAAAGCCTTTCCAACTAGGAAAGTACGTTCCAATATTAGGACTTACCCTTGGTTTAACAGAAGAAGCTTGATTTCTTCAATCTGCTACAAATACATGATTTAACTTTCCAATTTGGAAAGACTTTCCAGAATATTTCAACCATACTGATGAAAAGTTCATCGAGAGGCTTACCGTGAGCAGCAATCTTTCCCGTGGTTTGGCAGTTTTAGAATACTTAAGTACTCATGCGGATGGGTTGACGCTCAACGGCATTGCAGAGCCATTGGGAATTCCCCGAAGTGCGACCCACCGCGTATTGGCGGAACTCGTTGATGCCGGTTTCGTGAAACATGGGGGTGACTTCAGCCCTTATCAGTTGACTTTTAAGCTTGCACGGATGGGTTTGGCACACATGGCTGAGAGCGGCATCACTGAACTTGTACAACCGGTGATAAACCGTCTGGCAGCCGCCTCGGGTGAACTGGCACGCATGAGCATTCTGGATGGGACCCGGCTGATCTGGATCGCTAAAGCCCAAGGTGCCCGCAGTGGGCTGCGCTACGACGCAAACTCTGACCCTGGAGAAGAAGTTCGCTTGTTCTGCAGCTCGAACGGCCAGGCCTGGCTGTCGTGCCTCAGTGACGAGAAAGCGCTTGAAATCGTCATGCGCCAAGGCTTCAATCCCGAAGCTTATGGCCCGAACGCCCCTAAAACAGTGATGGATCTTTTGGCGTGCTTGACCGAAGCACGAGAAAGAGGCTACGCAGCGGTTCACGAAAGCTATGAAATTGGCAGCTCCGCTATTGCCGCACCGGTATTTCACGTAGTGGATAAGCGCGTCATTGGGGCCGTGAGCATTGCCGGCCCCGAAGCACGAATGAAGCCAGAACGCATGAAGGAGTTGGCTACTCTGGTCCTTGCTGCTGCGCAAGAACTCTCTGCCTTGAGTGTAGGCATTCGGGCTTAACGGTGTTAGTTTAAAAAAGTGGCTAAGGAAGCGGGTTCTGGTCCCATTTTTGATAGCGGTTATGGAACCAGTCTTTAAGCAATTTTTAATGTTCATCGGGCATATTTTTGAACGCTTCATCGAGCTTCGCCAAAGAGCAATGTGCCAAACAATGGGAGAAGAAAGCGCGACGTAATGCAAGTAAAGCTTGTTGGGTGGCTTGCCTTCATCTCTAGTAACTGCATGCGCCTCAGTGTCAAATCCGACAAAAAAATGTTCGCATGCGAGCGCTATTAATAATGGCCTCGCAAAGCACCCCGTTGAGCACTTCAGACGAGTAACCAGTTGAGCATGTGAAGTGGCGGTTGAATGTAGTGCAGCAGCGGGGACTTCAGTGGATACAAGCAATCGTGTCAGAATGCTCCAAAGTCAGTCCCTGCCCAGCTTACCGCACCGCGGGTTTGAGCGTTTCGATCACCTGAGCCCGGCCATCCACGACCTTGACGATAAAGCTTTCGCGGTCCAGATCACCCTTGGTGTCATAGCGTACGTCAAACAGCACTCCGGGATAGTCTTTTGCAGAAATGGAGGCACTATGCATCGCTGTAGCGAAGGCTTTGGGGTCAATTTTCCCGACTTTGTCAAATATGGCTTTAGCCGCATGCATGGCGGTGTAGCCCTTCATCGCGTTATGGTCGGGTTTGATCTTGTACTCGGTCTGGTACCGTTTGGTAAATGCCTGCACCGTCGGGTTAGGTGCATCCGGCGTTAGGCCTACATGAGCAATCACGCCGTTGGCGGCTTCACCCGCAAGTTCAATCACTTTGTCATTGGCGAGGGTGGACTCTCCAATGACAGGCTTGTCATAACCTTGCTTGCGCAACTCCTTGAGCGCACGGGCGGACTCTTCCTCATTTGTGTAGATAAACAAGGCATCGGCTTGGGACTGCTTGACTTTAAGAACGGCGCTTGAGAAATCGAGCTGCCCGGGCTCGGTTGAAATGCTAGTCGTCACTTTGACGTTGACTGACTCTAGCGCCTTTGTGACTGCGTCAACTCCCCCCTTGCCGAAGTCATTGTTGACATAGATGACAGCGATGTTTTTCGCCTTGACGCTTTTGGCAATGTAACTGGCCACCTTAGGCATAGCCGCCGTTTGTGTGAAGGAAGCTCGAAACACATACGGATTGCCCTGCTGCGTAATCTGTCCAGCCTCTCCACCGATGATGTTTGGAATCTCGGCACGCCGAGTCTCATTCATGCTGACCAAAATCGAGCCCGAGAACACCGGTCCCAGCACCAGCGGCGCACCTTGGTCTACTGCTTTGGATGCTAGAGCTTTAGCAACGCCTGGCTGAGTTTGTGTATCCCAGGAGTTGTATTGCAACTGGCGGCTTAAAACGCCACCCGCTGAATTAATTTCTTTAACAGCAAGCTTTACGCCGTTGTCGAAATTGGTACCCGCAGTAGCACCAGAGCCCGACAATTCGACTAACCCGAAGATTGGAATTGGCTGGGCAAATGCCATAGCCTGTGCACCAGCGATAGCGACAGATGCAGTAAGGCAGCGCCAAGTATTTTTCATGTCATGTCTCCAGGTAGTCAGCGTTTGAAAGAAAATTTCATCGTTATTGATGAAATAAGCATCATCCTAAACTTCCACTACTATTGAGTCCACTAGGCCAACTTGATAGTCATCATTGCGCCATTCAATGTTGACACTTATTGAGGCCGCGTTCTTCTGTAGCTCGACGATACGACTATGAAGGTTATGCCGCGCAGCTTGACTGGAATTTCTCCTGCATTGCACAACATGCCATAAAGAAGCTGCGCCGTGCGATCCCAGGACAGCGCGTTCAGGGTTTACCTACGCTCCAGCTGCTTTCCAATGAATTTCACGGATATCAGTCCAGTACGCTTTTCGCCATTGCGCAAGCTCTACCTGCCCACAGATCCGCAGATTGCCCCCACCTCAGTGCACATTGACGATGGCATACCAAGTTGCCAGGGCTGCAGGGGTCCGACTTTGACCAAATCACGGTCGAGGTAGTTAATGCGTCATGGGACGGGGAACAGCGCCTTTCTCATTGGTCGAATGGGATTCGAATCGATCTGCCTTGCCCGCGTTAAGGACCGGGTGCTCTGGGCCCACGCAATCGTCTCTCGAAGGCGATTCCTGTCATCAAAGCGATACACACACCCTTGCAGCGCTTGAAATGGGCGCCCTTTGCGAAGCAGGCGAACAGTTGTTGGCGCCGATTGAATATTGACCAGCTGGGGGTGCGGCAGAATTCTTGGACTACTTGAAAGTAGTTCATGTACTCATACGAAGACCGTATTCGGACAAAGCGGCGACAAGTCGCCTCGCATCCCATACGGATACCGGGAATTTTCTTCAGGACCGCTGCCAACTTGGCCCACTCTTTATCACTGACCTTGCTTTTGTCCATACTGGGCTTCCCCCGGTTTCCCCCGGTTTCCCGGACACATCGAATGACATGATGTGTTTAGGAGGCAAACATGCCAAAGACGAGAAGAGCGTTTACGGACGAGTTCAGCTTGGGATCGCTTCAGGAAAATATTTTCGTTCTCCCTGAGAAGGTGAACCGCAGTGGTTCAGCACCGCATTAATATCGCTGAGCACGCACGGCTTAACGATGTTTTGCGTTCTGCCGTTACCTAAACCCATACCTCAGAAAACAGAAAAAATAATTCGCCAGAAGCAAGTTATACGCCATTGGCGTATAATAAATCCATGTTCACAGTAGTCGAAACCCTTATCTTCCAGCGTACCTGGCCTCACTACTGGACAGAAGAAGAGCGTGGTGAGTTCTGCGCATACATTGCGACCAACCATGAGGTGGGCGATGTGGTGGCCCAATCCGGGGGCGTGCGCAAGGTTCGTTGGAGCCGCGCCGGCTCTGGCAAGTCTGGCGGCGTTCGGGTGATCTACTTCACGCGCACTGAAGCTGGTGAAGTTGTTTTGTTAATCATGTACGCCAAGAGCGAGTTGGACACGCTCAAGGCATCCACTCTGAAGGAGTTGAAAAATGCCATCGAAAAAAGTCTCCAAGCCAATGAACGACTCTGAACTTGAGGCGTGGGAATCAACTCGCGACTTGGAAGCTGAGTTGATCGAGTCTGTCCGCCAAATGAGCGAAGGCAAGACCTCTGTGGCTTACTCGCCCGTCATTGCTGCACGAAAGGCGTCGGGTCTTTCTCAAGCCCAGTTCGCCGTCCTGCTGGGCGTATCTGTGAGGACGCTCCAAGGCTGGGAGCAAGGACGCAGGCAACCCACGGGCGCGGCCAAAACGCTGATAGCCATTGCGCAAAAAAATCCAGAGATTCTGGCTTCTCTTGCCAATGACGAGCGGTTTACCCTAGCGGCTTAGTACGATTTTTTCCTTTTTCTGAGCAACCCTGGTGGCCGGGCTTGTGCCCCAACTGGGGTCAACTTTAATTGCAAAGTAGGGCCAACTTCAGTGTTGTGAACGGTTCTGAACTGCATTTATAGCACCTAAACCGACCCCCACCGCCCTAAGATAAGTCGCAAAAACTTGTGGCTGTTCTGTTGCATACCAGCTTGCCACTGGTGCAGTCATGGTGCACATCTTTACCTGAGGAATGCTCGAAGATGGCCTCCCCTATGTTCAAAAAGTCACTGCGACACCGGCTACTCCACTTCTTGATCGCCTCGACTGCGCTCATACCTACGGTAGCCTATCCGAACTTCGCGATGCAGCCTGATCCAGCTCAAGCCTGCGGCGGCAACCGATCCAGTAGCTTGTCCAGCGTGATCGGATAGTCGCGCACACGGATGCCGGTGGCGTTGTAGACAGCATTTGCTACCGCTGCCCCGACGCCGCACATGCCCAGCTCCCCTACCCCCTTGGCTTTCATAGGCGAGGAAATCGGGTCTGTCTCGTCTAGGAAAATCACCTCCTGGTGCGGGATGTCGGCGTTCACGGGTACCTCGTAGCCGGCCAGGTCGTGGTTGACGAAGAAACCGCGGCGCTTGTCGACCGCGAGCTCCTCCATGAGCGCGGCGCCCACGCCCATGGTCATGGCGCCAATCACCTGGCTCCTGGCCGACTTGGGGTTCAGGATCCGCCCGGCGGCGCAGACGGCGAGCATGCGGCGCACACGGACTTCGCCGGTCGCCGCGTCCACGCCGACTTCCACAAAGTGCGCGCCGAAGGTCGACTGCTGGTACTTCTTGTCCAGATCGCCATACTCCATAAAATCCTCGGCCACCAGGCCCTCGGCGCCGGCGGCCTGGGCCAGCGGCATGGCTAGATCGCCGGCGCTGACCTTGCCCCCCGCAAACACAGCGTCCGCAGGCACGATGCCCACCTTGCGCGCAACGGCCTCGCGCAGCTTCATGCACGCCGCGTAGACGCCGGCGGTCGAGCTGTTGGCACCCCACTGCCCGCCCGAGCCCGCCGAGACGGGAAACGCCGAGTCACCCAGCCGCACGAACACCTGCGCAAGCGGCACGCCCATCGTTTCAGCGGCGGTCTGCGCAATGATCGTGTAGGAGCCCGTGCCGATGTCGGTCATGTCGGTCTCCACCGTGACCATACCCCGGCTGTCCAGGCGTACACGCGCAGCCGACTTAGCGACCAAATTGTTGCGAAATGCTGCGGCAACGCCTAATCCGACCAGCCAGCGCCCATCGCGCGCTTGAGCGGGCTGTGCATTGCGCCGGCTCCAGCCAAAGCGTTCTGCTCCCGTGCGCAGGCACTGGACGAGTTGGCGCTGCGAGAACGGCCGCGCAAGCTGCTCCGGGTCGACCTGGGTGTCGTTGATGACGCGAAAGTCCACCGGATCGATGCCGAGCTTCTCGGCCATCTCGTCCATCGCAATTTCCAGCGCCATCATGCCCGGCGCCTCGCCGGGAGCGCGCATCGCGTTGCCCTCGGGCAGGTCCAGCACTGCCAGGCGGGTCGTGGTGAGGCGGTTCGCGCCGGCATAGAGCAGGCGCGTCTGGTTCACCGCCGTCTCGGCCGAGCCGCCGGGCAGGTCCCCGGACCAGCCTTCATGCGCGATGGCCGTGATCTTCCCCTCTGCCGTGGCGCCAATGCGGATGCGCTGAATAGTCGCGGGCCGGTGGGTTGTGTTGTTGGCCATCAAGGGGCGCTGCAGCGCGACCTTGACGGGCTGCCTGGCGGCCCGCGCGCCCAAGGCAGCGAGCAGCGCATCGGCCCTGATGAACAGCTTGCCTCCGAACCCGCCGCCCACAAAAGGTGACACCAAGCGCACGTTGGCCTTCGGAATGCCCAGGGTTTTTGCCAGGTCCGTCACGCTCCAGTCGACCATCTGGTTAGACGTCCAGACCGTGAGTTGGTCGCCGTCCCAGGAAGCAGTCGAGGCATGGGGCTCCATCATCGCGTGCGACTGGTCGGGCGTGGTGTAGGTCGCATCGCATTGCACGGGCGCGCCCGCATAGGCTGCGGCAAAGTCACCGACCTTGGACTCCGGGGGCCCGGCAAACGCCGTCGGCTTAGGTAGCTGAGCCGAGCCTTTGGCTTGGGCCAGATCGAATTTCCCAGGCGCACTTGAATAATCGACATGCACCAGTTGGGCTGCGGCCCGCGCTTGCTCGAACGTCTTGGCAACAACAAGCGCCACCGCCTGGTGGTAGTGCTCGATCAGCGGCCCGCCCAGCAGTTTGGCGGTGTTCATATTGCCTTTGCCGAGCTTTCCGGCATTCCTGGCCGTGACAATGGAGATCACGCCCGGCGCGCTGCGCGCCGCACGCAGATCCATCGAGGCGATCCGCCCTTTGGCAATGCCGGCGCCGACCACATAGCCATACGCGGCATTCGGCGCGACATCGTGCCGCTCGTAAGCGTAAGGCGCCGTGCCCGTAGTCTTGAGCGGGCCATCGATGCGGTCCGTGGGTTTGCCAATGACCTTGAGCTGGTCAATCGGATTGGTGGTAGCGGGGGTGTCAAATTTCATGGCTCAGCTCCTAGCTTGCGTCAGCACCGCTGCAAGCGTGCGCTCGGCCAGCAGCACCTTGAAGGCATTGTTCTGGGTGGGCTGGGCGCCGGCGAGCAGCCGAGTCGCCACGGCCTTGGCGCCCTGGGGCATTGCCGCCTCTGCCGCCTCCATGCGCCAGGGCTTGTGCGCCACGCCGCCCAGGGCCACCCGGCCCGAGCCATCGCGCTGCACAATGGCAGCGACGGATACTAGCGCAAAAGCATAGGAGGCGCGGTCGCGCACCTTGCGGTAGATGTGGGTTCCGCCCACGGGCGTGGGAAGCGTCACGGCTGTGACGAGTTCACCGCGCTCGAGCGTCGTCTCGATGTGCGGCGTGCTGCCCGGCAGGCGGTGAAAGTCCGCGATCGGGATCACCCGGGTCCGGCCATCGGGGCGCACCGTCTCGACAGCGGCGTCAAGCACCCGCATCGCCACGGCCATGTCGCTCGGATGCGTGGCGATGCACGCCTGGCTCGTGCCGATGATGGCGTGTTGGCGATTCACCCCGCCGATGGCGCTGCAGCCGCTGCCCGGCTGGCGCTTGTTGCACGGCTGGTCGGTGTCATAAAAATACGGGCAGCGCGTGCGCTGCAGCAAATTCCCGGCGGTGGTCGCCTTGTTGCGCAACTGGCCCGAAGCTCCCGAGAGCAAGGCGCGCGACAGCACGCCGTAGTCGCGCCGCACCTGCTCGTCGCCAGCCAGCGCGGTATTGCGCACCAGTGCGCCGATGCGCAGGCCGCCCTGGGCTGTCGCCTCGATTTTATCCAAAGCCAGGCCGTTGACGTCCACCAGGTGCGTGGGCGCTTCGATCTGCAGCTTCATCAGGTCAAGCAAGTTGGTGCCGCCAGCGATGAACTTGGCGTTTGGATTCGCCGCCACGGCCGCAGCAGCTTCGGCGGGCGAGCGGGCGCGCTCATAGGTGAACGGCTTCATGACCGGACTCCTGCGACGTCAGTCATGGCATCGATGATGTTGGAGTAGGCGCCGCAGCGGCATAAATTGCCACTCATGCGCTCGCGCAGTTCGTCGGCCGAGAGCAGCGGGCGGGCAGTCAAGTCCGCGCTCACGTGGCTGGGAACGCCGCGGCGGATCTCGTCGAGCACGCCCACGGCCGAGCAGATTTGCCCGGGCGTGCAGTAGCCGCACTGGTAGCCGTCGTGCTTGACGAAGGCCGCTTGCATCGGGTGCAGCCGCTGGGGTGTTCCGAGGCCCTCAATGGTGGTGACCTTGGCTCCCGGGTGCATCACGGCCAGCGTTAGGCACGCGTTGATCCGCACGCCGTCTACCAGCACGGTGCAGGCACCGCACTGCCCATGGTCGCAGCCTTTCTTCGTGCCGGTCAGGTGCAAGTGCTCGCGCAGTGCGTCGAGCAAGGTGGTGCGCGTGTCGAGCTCGAGAAAGCGCGCCTGGCCATTCACCTCGAACTCGACCTTCGTCACGGACACGGCCGCGCTTGGAGCAGGCGTAGCTTTGGCCGGCGCTGCTGCGCTGTCTGAAGCAGCAGCCGCTACTGCGCCGGACGCAGCCCCGATGATCAGTAAGTCACGCCTGGACATCTCGAAGCCATCGCGAGTTTGCATGTCGTTTCCTGTCGTGGTTTGAATTGTCATGGGCCATTTGGCTGCCGCTAGTGAAGTCAACAACCCCTCGCGCGCTGCGGCGTATCACGCCTCGCCATGCTAGGCGGCTATGGGCGATAGGCCGCATTGGCAGTATCAGAATGATGAAAATAAAAGTTTCCTATAAAAACAGAATTTGTCTTGTAGGTCTTTTGCCTCACCTCACCCCACTAAAGGGACTTTCGCGGCGTCTGGGTCTTCAGGCGTTTACAAACGAATTGAAACAACCACAACCGACCCTAAATCAACGTTGAATTTCGGTCACGAGGTGGGTGCCAAAAAGTGAATGCAGACCCGGGCAGATCGGATTGCCTTGCACTCTGGCCTCACAACGCGTACGGCCATTTGGAAAAAGCTGCTGCGGCAGTGTAGAAGCTCGCCACGCCAAGCCACGGCCGCTTTCGATCCTATTTTCTCTGCCGTATGAGACTTAAGCCAAAGCGCGGTACCGCAGGCCTGGCAATTGATGGACCATGCCGAGCGTATAGCCGTGGGAAAAGCCCGGTGTTCCGGCTTTTCCCGGTATGGCACCCTAAGATTACTCCTATACAACTAGGAAAAATTCAAGGCTTTGAGCAGCATCGCAACTAACGCAGGTTTTCCCTGAAAATCACCTGGCTTCGCACCGCATCGACACCACTCATCAGGTCGCGCTTGTCGCGCAGGTTGGTAAACATGGGCACGCAGTCTTGCGCCCCATAATGGCACACCGCCGCGCGCCAAGAGCTTGAGGCGCTTCAAGCGCAGGGCAATGCCCACATGCAGCAACAGGCTGCCGCCGCCGAGGCTGATGTCATGGCTGCCCGGCACGCGCTGGAGATGGAAAAGCGCGCCCGCACCATCGAGCGCCAGACGCTGCAGTCCACGGTCAACTTGCTCACCGATCAGATCGGGGAGCCAAAGGCGCTGCTGTTGCTGAAGGCGCGTCAGCCCACCGCCCAGCCGGCGCAGCCATAAACGTTTATTGGCCTAAAAGTGCTTACAGGCGTCAAGGCGCAAGGCATTGATTTATTTGATGTTCAAAACGGGCAGTCATAGAGCAATGGGATGGACGCTCCCACCCTAAACGGCATCGCAATGTGCCAAAGTGGAAGTGTTTACTAACCACTTGAACAGACAGGAGCGTCCGACATGAAGGTTACAACAGTAGGCATCGATCTGGCCAAAAATGTGTTTCAGCTGCATGGCGTGAACGAGTTTGGCAAGGTCGTTATCAAGAAGCAATTGCG
>JAQGLT010000123.1 GCA_028292745.1 Polaromonas sp.
GAGGGAAAGCCCGCGTGCCGCCTGGATGCGGCCAACCGCATCGTGAACTGGGTCACCAGCTTTATCGGCGCGGCCAGCCCGCCCATGCCCGCGGAGCAAGAGGGCCAGGCGCCCGAGCAGCCCGAGCCGGTATTGGACTGACTGAGCGGCCAGGCTGGCCGGCCCGGACAGGGCCGCCTGAATGCCTTGCGCGCTACCAGGCCGGGCGCCGATCCGCCAGCCCCTGTGGGGGTTTTGCCCGGAGGACCTGTTGCGCGCAGGGGTTCAACGACAATGGCGCCATGCCCACCGCTGCGCGGTGACGGCCCTTTTGCCTCAACACAGCTTGCTTTTCCATGCCACTTCCTACTGCTCCCACCCGCCGCCCCAACAATGCCAATACCCGGCAGGCGGACAAAAAAGCCAACAACGACCTGCTGCTCAAAGGCATTTTGTGCATCCTGATCGGCCTGGGCGTCGTCGTCTCGCCCTACTTCATCACCTCGCCCGGCATGCAGGGCATCGTGGCCAATGCTTCGCTGGTGGGCTGGTTTTCGCTGGTGCTGGGCTGCGCGTTTATGGGGCTGTACCTGAAGCGGCGCATGGCCGCGGCAGTCAAACCCTAGGCGCGGCCCTTGCCAGGCACCCTTTCTCCGGTTGCTGCCGGCGCGCGCCTGCCGCCTGCCAGCCGGGAAGAGGCGCGGGCCCTGTTCGAGCCGCTGCAGCAGCGTGCCGTCCAGCAGGGGGTGGCGCTGCGCAGCCCGCCGCCCGAGCCGCTGACCTGCTGCGGGCGCGGCTGCAACGGCTGCGTCTGGGAAGGCTACTACCAGGCGGCGGCGTACTGGTGCGAGGAAGCGCGGCTGACGCTGGCGCCTTGATGCGCCCGGCCTGCCGCCGGAGTGCCGCGCCTGCCGTTGCGCTCGATTGGTGATTTGAAAATATGACTGCGCGATGAGGCCGACGATGCGAATTCTGGTGATTGGCGCTGGCGCCATTGGCGGCTATGTGGGCGGCCTGCTGGCCCGTGCCGGACATGACGTGACCTTCGGCGTGCGCGGCAAAGCCCTTGCCGCCATCGCCCGCGACGGCATCGAGCTGCTGGGGCCGCGCGGCAACTGGCGCATCCCGCAGGTCAAGGCAATCGATGCGGCGTCTTTCGCCAACGCCCCCCTCGCGCCATTCGATCTGGCGCTGTCGTGCGTGAAGCTGTACGACGCCGAAACCGCAGCGCACCAGTGGCGGGCCGCGCTGGCATCGGCAGGCGCGGTGGTCAGCCTGCAAAACGGCATCGACGGCGCCGAGCGCGTGGCCCGGGGCGCGCCTGGGGCGCGGGTTTTCGGCGGGCTGGCCTACATCGCCGGCCGGCTGGAAGCGCCGGGCGTGGTGCGCTATCTCTCGGACATGTCCTCGATCACCTTCGGCGGGCCGGGCGCGGCCCGCCACCCCTTGCTGATGGCCTTTGCCGAGTCGCTCAATGCCACCGCCGGCGCGGATGCCCTGCAGGCCTGTCTGGTCGAGGACATCCGCAGCGCGCAATGGGCCAAGTTCACCGTGCTGGCCACCAACGCCGCCCTCACCTGCCTGACGCGCCAGCCCGCCGGCGGGGTCTACCGCGACCCGGACCTGCTGGCGCTGGCGCAAGCCTCGGTTGCCGAAGTCATGGCCGTCGGCGCGGCTGAAGGCGCGGTGTTTTCGGCGACGCAGCCACACGACACCCTGGCCATCCTGCAGGGGTTTCCGCCGGAACTCTACGCGTCCATGCACCACGACTTGGTTGCCGGCCGGCCGCTGGAGCTGGACGGCATCAGCGGCCTGGTGAGCCGGCTGGGCCGCCGGCACGGCATCGCCACGCCGTTTCACAGCATGGCCTATGCCTGCCTGAAGCCTTACCTGAACGGGAGCAAGGCTTGAATCCAAAGCACCGGCCGCTCTATTTTTGATAGCTGCTTGTGCAGACCCCGCTTGCGCAAGCAGGGCTTTTTACTTAAAAATTACCCAAAACCAGCCGGCAGCAAGACCGCCGTGGCTCAACAACCGCCTGGCAATCAGCTGTGCACCGCTTCGCCGACGGCCACCCCGAGGCAATCGGCCGACACATACTGCTGGCGGTATTCCTCGAACGGCAGGGTGTCGGCCGCCTCGATCTTCTTTTGCGCTTCCACCGATTCGCGGCTCAGCGCGGTAAAGCCCGCCAATTGCTCATCGGTCAGGGGTAGGCCTTGCAGCGCGGCCTGGGTTTTCAGCGACTGGGCGCGGGCAAACTTCACAAAGGACTTGTCGAACTCCTGCGTGACGGCCGCCAGCACCCGGGCCGACGGCAGCGTGGCCGCATCGGCCAGGCCGGCGCTGGCGGCCGTCAGCGCGTCCCGGTACTGGGTGCCGCCATGCGCGGCATCCAGCGCGGCGGCAATCGGCGCGCATTGGGCCAGCACCTCACCGCCCCACTCGACCAACGGCACCTCGCTGCCGGCGCGCATCAGCCTAACGCCCGGCGCGCGGCCGCGCGCTGCGGTCTGGTGCTGGTTGTGGTTGAGCTCGGCAATCTCGGCCGGCGTGTCGGGCGGGCTGTCGCTGAGCAGGCAGTGCAGCAAGAACACGTCGATGAAACGCATCGTCCGCGCATTGATGCCGACCGGCTCGAACGGGTCCAGGTCCATCAGGCGGACCTCGATGTACTCGACGCCGCGCTCGCGCAGCGCATGCAGGGGCCGCTCCCCCTGGCGGATCACCCGCTTGGGCCGGATGGTGCCGTAGAACTCGTTCTCGATCTGCAGCAGCGTGGTGGCCAGCTGGTTGTAGTCGCCGCCGGGGTTGCGGATGCCCACCTTTTCATAGGCCGGGTACGGCCGGGTCAGCGCGTCCTGCAGCGACGCGGCATAGCCGTCCAGGCTGTTGTAGCTGACGGCCAGCGAGGCCTGCGCATCGCTCTGGTAGCCCAGCCGGCCCATGCGCAGCGAGGTGCCGTGCGGCATGTACATGGTGTGGTCGGTCAGGTTTTCCAGCGCATGCTGGCGGCCGGCGACAAAGCTGGAGCACACGGCGGGCGAGGCGCCGAACAGGTACAGCAGCAAGAATGCGTGGCGCCGAAAGTTGCGTATCAGCGCGAAATACTGCTCGCTTGTCACGCCAGGGAGCGACCAGTTGTAGTGAATGCCCGAAATCGTCTGCATGCGCCGGCCGTAGCGGTGCGACAGGCCCATGCGGTACACGCTTTTGGCGCGGCCCACGTTGGACGAGCCGAAGCGGGCGATCGGAATCGTCTCGTCGGTGGGCAGGCCGCACGGCATGCTGGACACCCAGAGCATTTCGTCCCCGATGTCTTGCAGCGTGCGGTAAGTGAACTGGTGCAGTTGCGTGAGTTCTTCCAGCGCCGCCTCGGGGCTGGCATGCGCGCCGGTCACCAGCTCCAGCTGCGACTCGCTGAAGTCGGTGGTGATGCTGGGGTGCGTCAGGGCCGAGCCCAGCGCGGCCGGATGCGGCGTCAGCGCCAGTGCGCCGCTGGGCTGGGCGCGCAGGCTTTCCTTTTCAATGCCGCGGCGCATGCCCTTGAGTTGCTGGGGCGTGAGCGCTTTCAGGCGGTCTTGCAACATCGCGGCGTCGCGTGTCTGCAATGGGGTCATACAGTGTTCCCTTGTATTCTTGTAATGGCGTGGAAGTTATCACAGGCGAATGCTCCGCGCTGTGGCGGGCCATTTGCAGGCACCGCCGCCGCGAATCCAGAAAACCCGCGCCGCTGAGGGTTGAATCGCGCCAGGCCGGAGCAAAAACCGCCGCTGCGCGCAGGCACGGCGCGGCAAACGCCCGGTCTGCCGACGGTGGCGTCGCGATTCCCGTGCCCGCCAGCCAGGGCCAAGGCGGCAGGCCTTGCGTCGCCAGCTTAAATGCTACTCTTTTAATAGCTTCCTAGGCAAGCAGCTGCTGCGCAAAACCTTTTTTTTAGTTAAGAATCCGGCTCACGCCAGCACGCGCAGCAGCCACTGCTCCAGGTCGGCCACCTCTTCCGGGCAGACCGAATGCTCCATCGGGTACGCATGCCATTCGACCGGGTAGCCCAGCGCCGTCAGCGCGTCCCGGCTGGCGACGGCGCGCGGCAGCGCCACCACGCCGTCGCGGGTGCCGTGGGCCAGGAAGATCGGCACGTCCTTGTTGGCCGGACTGCCTTCGGCCGCCGTTTTGGCCGCCAGCGGCAGGTAGCCCGACAGGCCGGCGATTCCGGCCAGCCGCTCGCCATGGCGCAGGCCGGCCATGAGCGCCATCGCGCAGCCCTGCGAGAAACCGGCCACCACAATGCGGTGGGCAGCCATGCCGCGTGATTTTTCATTGGCCAGGATCGCCTCCATGGCCGCCTGCGACTGGCGCATGCCAGCCTCGTCCTGCTGGCTGGTCAGGTCGGCGCCCAGGATGTCGTACCAGGCCGGCATGGTGTAGCCGCCGTTGATCGTCACCGGCATGTGCGGCGCGCTGGGAAACAAAAAGCGCACCGGCCCGATGCCCGACAGGTCAAGCTGCTCGGCAATCGGCACGAAATCGCGCCCGTCGGCGCCCAGGCCATGCATGATGAGAATGGTGGCGACCGGGTCTTCGCCGGTCTGGGCTTCGATGATTTGCAGGGACATGGGTGGCCAATTAAAAGAAAAAGAAAGGTCTGGATGGGGCGTTCAACACACCGCCCAAGTCATCCGAACCCAGAAAAAAGCAAATTCTAGTGCGCGCCAGCTTGGCAACACCGATTTCCTGGCCAGCGGTTCAGCGGTTCAGCGGTTCAGCGGTTCAGCCAGGTAATGCTGAGCTGCAGCACCGTGGCGAAGGCGACCCAGAGCAGATAGGGAATATTGACCAGCGCCACCCAGCGCGCGCGCCGCCACACGGCGGCCAGCGCCCAGACCAGGGTGCCCAAAACCAGCAAGATGTCGATGCTGGCTAGCCAGTTGTTCCTCAGCCCGAACTGCAGCGGCGTGTAGGCCAGGTTGAACAGCAGGTTCAGCAAAAAAGGCAGCAGCACGGCAAACGGCCAGCGGCGGCGCAGGTACTGAACCAGCACGAAACCGAAGCTGACGGCAATGACGAGGTAAAGCGCCGTCCAGACCGGCCGGAACACCCAGGCCGGCGGCGCAAAAAAAGGCTTGGCGAGTTGCCCATACCATGCGGTGCTGCTGGCGCTGTCCATGAGAAATCCTGGCCGGGTTGAAAACCCTTGATTCTTAACGCCGGCCGCGCCGCCGCGCAGGCCCCGGCGTCCCGGATCGGGGTAGGACGCGCGCGCAAGCCACGGCCTGCATCCGCCGGCGCGCCGGCTGCGTCTACCTGCCAGGCCGGTTTGAAGCATGATGGCGACAGCGCCCCTTTCAGCCCTCGACGAAAGCACCCATGAAAAACGGCACCCCCGCCCCCGCTTCGCGGCTTTTTCTCAACGCGCTGGCCCGCCTGCTCACGGCAGCCGTCGCGGCCTGCCTGCTGCAGTTCCCGGCGCAGGCATCGCCGCTTAGCTCCGGCGACGAACAAGGCGTGCGCGCCGTCGTCGAAGGCCAGCTGGTCGCGCTGGCCAATGACGACGCCAGCAAGGCGTTTTCATTCGCGGCGCCCAACGTCCGCCAGGCCGTGGGCACGGCCCCGCGGTTCATGGCGATGGTTCGCGCCAGCTACCCGGCCCTCTATCGCCCGGCCTCAAGCGCCTTCCTCAAGCCCGACGGCCATGACGACCAGGCGATCCAGCGCGTCCAGATCGTCGGTGCCGACGGCAGCACCTGGCTGGCCATCTACAGCCTGCAGCGCCAGAAGAACAAGGCTTGGCGCATCACCGGCTGCAAGGTGGTCGCCAGCAAGGACCGCATGGCCTGAAGGTTTTTGCTATTGTTTCAGTAGCTGCCTGCGCACGCAGCCATTGCGCAAAAGCACTTTTTCATCCAAATCCAACTCTACCCAGGAGTTCAAACCGAATACGCTATGAGTTTGATAGCTGCTTGCGCTTATTCCACCTGCGCCAACAGCACTTTTGACCCTGATTCCGCCCCAAACCCAAACCCGAATCCGAATCCAAATCCGAATCCGAATCCACCCCGTCCTGGCCGGGCCAGCGCAGGTTGCCCGCAGCGCAGCGAAGGGACCCGGACAGTCGGGTCGCCTTTCTTTTCCTTAGGTTTCTTTGGCGAAGCAAAGAAAAGTAAGTCGCCCGCCGGGGCGAGACCCGGCCAGCAGGCCCTAGCAGCACCCAGCCAGCCAATCAACCTATCAACCAAACCACCCAGAGCGACTCACACACGGCGGCAGGGCGCCTCCGTCACGCCAGGCAGTTTCCAGGCGAAACCGATCAAGTCCCCTTCCCAGGCAACCCCAGCCGCTTCGCCAGACGGACCAGGTTGGCCCGGTGCAAACCCAGCTCCCGCGCCGCAGACGCCCAGTTGCCATGGTGCCGCGCCAGGCTCGCCGCAATCCGCTGGCGCTGGTGCGCATCGGTCGAGGCGCGCAGGTCGGGCCCGGCCTCTGTGTCCTCGGCATCTGAGCCGAGCACCAACGCCCCACCGCCCGCACCCTCCCCCCCCGCCTCCACCAGCACGGGCCGCGGCGCCAGATCAAAATGCGCAGCCGTCAGGCTGACGATGCGCGGCCGTGGCTTCAGCCCGGCCAGGGCCTTCAGCGCGCTGCGGCCCACCAGGTGCTCCAGTTCGCGCACATTGCCCGGCCAGTCGTGCGCCAGCAGCGCGGCGCGGGCGCTGCCGTCCAGCCGCAACCCGCCCAGCCCCAGGCGCGAACGGTTCTGCTCCAGGAAACTGCCCGCCAGCAGCAGCACGTCCTGCCCCCGCTCGCGCAGCGGCGGCACCACCAGCGGATAGACGCTGAGGCGGTGGTAGAAGTCGGCGCGAAAGCGCCCGGCGCGCACTTCCTGGGCCAGATCGCGGTTGGTGGCGGCGATCACGCGCACGTCCACCTGGTGCTCGCGGTCCGAGCCCAGGCGCTGCAGCTGCCCGCCCTGCAGCACGCGCAGCAGCTTGGCCTGCACCGCCAGCGGCAACTCGCCCACCTCGTCCAGAAACAGCGTGCCCGCGTCGGCCAGCTCGAACTTGCCGCGCCGGTCGGCCACCGCGCCTGAAAACGCGCCGCGCACATGGCCGAACAGCTCGCTTTCGACCAGCGTTTCGGGCAGCGCGGCGCAATTGATGCTGATGAGCGGGCGCGATGCGCGGGGCGACGCGGCATGCAGCGCCTGCGCCACCAGCTCTTTGCCGACGCCGGTTTCCCCGGTCAGCAGCACCGTCAGCTCGCTGTTGCCGACGCTGGCGATTTCCTCCATCAGCCGGCGGTGCGCCGCACTCTGCCCGATCAGGGTGGGCGGCGCGTTTTTTTCGGCGGCCAGCGCGCGGTAGGTGTCGGCGCGCTGCTGCGCATCAAGGGCCCGCCGGGACAGGCCGTCGATGCGCTGCACCACGCTGACCGTGGCGGCCGCGAGGCTGGCAAACGCCTGCAGGTCGTTCAGGTCGACCGCCGAGAGCCGCTCGCGGCCGAGCGAATCGAGCGTCAGCAGGCCCCAGGTCTGCTCGTCCACCCGCACCGGGCAGCCCATGCAGTCATGCACCTCCAGCTGGCCCTCGACGCCTTCGACCAGGCCGTCGTACGGATCGGGCAAGGGGCTGCCTGCCGGGATGCGCGCGGGGCCGCCGGCCTGCAGCAGCAGCCCGAAGCGCGGATGCTCGTCGATACGAAAGCGCCGCCCCAGCGTGTCGCGGCTCAGGCCATTGACGGCCAGCGGCACCAGCCAGTCGCCTTCGAGCCGCAGCAGCGCGACCGCATCGCAGGGCAGCAAGGTCTGCATGGCGTCGAGCAGGCGGCGGTAACGCACGCCGTCGGGCACCTCGCGCGCGAGATCGTCCACCAGCGGCACCAGGGCCTGCAACATCGATTTGGCAATCAAATTGACTCCTTCATAAATCTTTTTGACTACTTTATTACAGCATCAAAATGACTCGTTTAATGAAAATTCGCGTGCAAGTGCCTGATTCATATCAAGGTCCGGGCTGGCACGGTAATTGAGTAAGAAAGACAGGCAGCCTTTTCGGCCTCGCACGGCGCGAGGCGACGCTGCCATCAATGGAGAAATCATGCTGACCCCAGAACAACGCGCCATCGTCAAATCCACCGTTCCCCTGCTTGAAACCGGCGGCGAGGCGCTGACCACCCACTTCTACAACATCTTGCTGTCCGAGCACCCCGAGGTGCGCCCCTTCTTCAACCAGGCGCACCAAAGCAGCGGCGACCAGCCGCGCGCCCTGGCCAACGGCGTGCTGATGTACGCCCGGCACATCGACCGGCTGGACCAGCTCGGCGGCCTGGTCGCGCAGATCATCAACAAGCACGTGTCGCTGCAGATCGAGCCGGCGCACTACCCCGTCGTGGGCGGCTGCCTGCTGCGCGCCATCCGCGAGGTGCTGGGCGCCGAGGTGGCGACCGACGCGGTGATTGCGGCCTGGGGCGCGGCCTACCAGCAGCTGGCCGACATTTTGATCGGCGCGGAAGAAAAAATCTATGCCGACACGGCGGCGGCTCCGGGCGGCTGGCGCGGCGCGCGCGCCTTTCGCGTGGCGCGCAAGGTGGCAGAAAGCGCCGAGATCACCTCGTTTTACCTGGAGCCGCAAGATGGTGGCGCGCTGGCAGGCTTCGAGCCGGGCCAGTACATCGGCCTGCGCCTGGTGGTCGATGGCCAGGAAATCCGCCGCAACTATTCGCTCTCGGCCGCCCCCAACGGGCGCGACTACCGCATCAGCGTCAAGCGCGAGCCGGGCGGCGTCGCCTCGGGCCACTTGCATGACGCGGTGCATGCAGGCGATGTGCTGGACCTGTTCCCGCCCGCCGGCGAATTCGTGCTGGGCGAGGGCGACAGGCCGGTGGTGCTGATCAGCGGCGGCGTCGGCATCACGCCGACGCTGGCCATGCTGGACAAGGCCCTGCAAGGCAAGCGGCCGGTGCATTTCATCCATTTCGCGCGCAACCGGTCGGCGCACGCCTTTCGCGCCGCGATCGACGCCCGCAATGCGCGGCATCCCCAGCTGCAGCGCTTTTATGTCTATGACGCGGAAGAAGCGCATGTGGACGGCGTGGAAGCGCCGCATGCCACGGGGCGGCTCAGCAGCGAAACGCTGGCCGCCTGGCTTCCGGCCTCGCGTGATGTGGACGCCTACTTCCTGGGGCCGAAACCCTTCATGCGCCGCATGAAAAAGCAGTTGCGCGAGCTCGGCGTGCCCGAAGCCCAGACCCGTTACGAGTTTTTCGGTCCTGCCAGCGCGCTGGACTGACCGCGGGCGGCACGGCTTGCGCCGGCAGGCATTTGCTATTTTTTCAATAGCTGCCTGCGCCCGGCTGCATTGCGCCAGAGGCCTATTCAGCTATTAAATAGCTGGCTTTTCAGTAGCTGCCGACGTAGTCCTTCTTGCCCACTTCAACCCCGTTGTGCCGCAGGATGCCGTACGCGGTGGCGGTGTGAAAGAAGAAATGCGGCAGACCGTAGTTGAACAGGTAGGACTGGCCGGTGAAGCGCTTTTCCTTGGGCGTGCCGGCCTGGGTGACGATTTCGCGGGTGGCGGCCTCGTCGAACCGGGCGGCATCGAGTCCCTCGATGAACGCCAGCACGGTGGCGATGCGGGCCTGCAGGTCGGCAAAGGTCTGCTCGTTGTCTTCGAGCTTGGGCACCTCGACGCCGGCCAGGCGGGCCGACACGCTTTTGGCGAAGTCGGTCGCCACCTGCACCTGGCGCAGCAGGGTGAACATGTCCGGGAAGAGGCGCGCCTGCAGCAGGGCATCGGGCTCTATTTTTTTGGCCGCAACGTGGGCGTCGGCCTTGGCCAGCACCTGGCTGAGCCCGCCCAGCATCTGTTTGAACACGGGAATCGAGGCGGTGTAGATAGCGCTGGTCATGGGGTCTTTCGGTAAGAAGTCGTCGTTGAGTTGGAAAGCACGCCCCCGCAACAGGAACGCGCAGACCTGGCGATTCTCGCCGACCTGGATGGCAGCGGCCTCCCGCGCCATCCACGCAAGCGGCGCAAGCCGGTCAGGCCGTCACGCGTAGGCAGCCGCGCCGGCCAGGCGTCCCAGGTAGCGCTCCAGCACCGACAGCTCGGCCGCTGAAGGAAAGCCCTTGCCGGTGACGACAGCATGAATGTTTCCGTGGAATCCATCGCGCGGGTAATAGTTCGCAAACCCCCAGCCGATCAGCATCTGGTTGTAGACGCCCGGCGCGAAACTCGCCTTGCCGCTGCCCATCAACGCCGAATTGACGCGAAACAGCTGCTGGCCGGGCGCCGAGGCGAAGGTCAGCACCGCCGGGCGGTTCTGGGGCAGCTTTTCCGCGCTGGCCAGCATGACGGTCTGGCCTTTGGCATCGACCCACCGGGCCATGGGCTGGCCATTGGCAAACGCCAGCTCGGAGGTGTAGGACGCCTCGGCCCGGGACGCCTCGAACACCAGGCCGGAGGTGTTGGGCGACGCGCTGCTCACCACGGCCAGGGCGAAATGCGCATCCTCGATGCTGTAGGGCACCCGGTTTTGCGGATTGGGCTGGATGCCGGCCTCGGGAACCGTCTTCTTGCACCAGAAGCCCCAGGTTTTGTCGCCCGCATGCTGCGACGCCTTCAGGCCGTTTTTCACCCGCATCACCGGCACCGCCATGCTGCCCATGGCGGCGCTGTCGGTGTTGGTCCAGTTGATCATCTCCATTGCATTGCCGGGACTGGAGCCATAGCCTGAATCGGACACGGCGCGCACCGGCTGGCCGTCGGCCGCCGGCGCGCCCAGCAGGTAGTCGCTGTAGCCGTCGGCCAGGTCCCACTTGCAGGCGTTGTATTTGGCCAGGATGGCGAGGGCCGCATCGGGCAGGCCGGTGGCCGCATGCGCCACCGGGTCGGCCAGGGAAAACACCTTGCGCGGCGGCGGCACCAGCAGGCCGGCCGGCAGGCCTTCGCCGGCATAGGCAAGCGTGGCGACCTCATTGGCCGCCGGCGTGTAGGTAAAGGTTTCCTGGCTGTTCGGGCCGGCGGGCAGCGTCAGCTGCGTGCGGCTCAGCTTGCCGCCGCCCTTGGCCGACACGGTGAGCGTGAGCGGCCGCGCCAGGTTGCCGCGGCCATACAGCGCAATCGTGACCGGCACGCCGGCGGCCCCGTGGGCGGGGCCGTCGCTGAAGAGCGTGGCCTGCGCAATGCCGGCCGAGGCCTTGAGCACGCCCGACACCAGCGGCTCCAGCGTCTTGTTTTGATGCCAGCCCGGCGCATGGTTGATGGCGTAGCCGTGGATCGGCCAGTGGTTGCCGCCCATCCAGGTGTAGACCTCGCAGCCGGCGTCGCGGGCATGGTCGATCGTTCGCCTGAACATCGCCGCCCAGCGCGCATCGTCGATCGGCATGCCGATTTCGGTCAGCGCCACCCGCACGCCTTTTTCCTTGGCCCAGTCGGTCGCCATCTTGAGCCGGTCCAGGCCGGTGTTGGCATGGATCGCCCGGTTGCCAAAGCCCGCGCTGGATTTTTTGGCGACCTCGGTGTCGAAGTCAAAGGCATGGCCGTTGCTCCGCGCATCCAGGTACAGGTGCACCTCGTAGATCAGGTTGTCGCCCGCCAGCGGAAAGCCGGGGTTTTTGGTCGCCATCGCCATGGCCGAGCTCCATTCGTTGCCGGCGACATAAATCGGATTGACCTTGTCCAAGGCCCGGATCGCCTGGATGGCCGCCTGCGCGAAGGCCGGCCAGATCGTCAGGTCCTCGCCCGACGTTGACGCCACCACCGTGCCGGGCCTGGGCAGGTCGTGCGGCTCGTTCATCAGGCCGTAGCCGCCGAAGCCGGGGTGGTTTTTCCAGCGCTCGGCGGCCCGCTGCCAGAAATCGACAAAATGCGAAATTTTGAGGGTTGCCCCCTCGGCCAGCGAGAAAATCCGCTCCCTCACCTGTGCGGGATCCTGGGTGTAGGGGCGCATCAAGGGACTGGGCGGCGCCGTCAGCCCGACAACCGCGCGATTGGCCTGATACCGGAAGTCCTGGTAGCGGCAGTAGTTGTGCAAGTCGATGATGCAGCGAATGCCAGCCGCCGCGTGGGCGTCCAGCAGGCCGGTGATGTAGGACGCGTAGCCGGCATGGAATTCGCCCGGATTGCCAATCGCCGCCTTGGCGGCGGCATCGGCCTGCGTGTCGTGCAGCATGGGCTGCAGCAGTTCCCACTGGATGGGCAGCCGGTTCTTGGTGATGCCGCAGTCCGCCAGGTAGGCCACGTCGGCCTTGCGCGGCACGGTGAAGTGAATGTTGGGCGCTGAACTGAGGCCGTGGCGCAGGCCGGGCTTGGCCCATTCCATGCCCGACAGGTTGGTGCCGACGGCGACCGCGGCCTTGGCGCCCGGAGCGGCGGCCATCCCCGGCCGCTCCAGGCCCAGGGCGCGCATCGCCACGAGCGCAGCGGCTACTTTTGAAAATTCACGTCGTTGCATGCCTGCTTTCCTGTTTTTTTTGATCCTGTTGCCCCAGGCAACCGCCGGAACCGGCGGCCTGCAGGCGGCGAACAGGGAATTTTTACACTGTTGCCGCGCGCGGCGGCAACCCCTTATTTCAGCCGATGCGCAGCAGGCATCCGGCGCTGTGAAATAAGCAATCAGCGTATCCTCGGATTTTCAGGCAGACAACGGCGAGAGCCAATTTCCACCCGTGCCGTCGGACAAGCCCGGCAATCCAGTCCGCAGGAGCCCATCATCAACCTTCGCCAGCTTCAGTACTTCGCCCGTGTCGTCGAAACCGGCAACATCACCCGCGCCGCCGAACAGCTGTACGTGGCCCAGCCCGCGCTGGGCATGCAGATCCGCCAGCTGGAGGAAAAGCTGGGGGTGAGCCTGCTCAGCCGGCATTCGCGCGGCGTCTCGCCGACACGCGCCGGGCAGGTGCTGTACGAGCGCGCCTGCGAAATCCTGCGGCTGATCGATGAAACCGAGCGCGAGGTGGCGGCGGCCGGCCGGCTGGAGCGCGAAGGCATCGTGCTGGGCCTGACCAACGGCTTCATGAACATGGTCGGGCGCGAGCTGATCCTGCAGTCGCGCCAGGACCTGCCGGCCGTCAACCTCAGCCTGGTCGAGGAGCGCAGCGTGGTGCTGGTCGATGCGCTGGAGCGCCATGAGATCGACATTGCGCTGGCCTACGAGGTGCATGAGCGGCCGGGGCTGCTGCGGGTACCGCTGGTCGAGGAGGAAATGCTGTTTGTTTCGGCGGCGAGCAAGGTGCCTGCCGAAGAGCTGCAGCAGCCCATTGAATTCTCGGCGCTGGCCGGCCATGGGCTGGTGCTGCCGGGCAAGCGCGACGGCGTGCGCCAGCAGGTGCTGGCGACGGCCAAGCGGCTGGCGCTCGATCTGAACGTCATGCTCGACGTGTCCTCGATCTCGATGATGAAGAACATGGTGGCCCATGGCGACGCGGCGGCGGTCATGCCCTACGGCAACGCCATCGACGACATCGAAAGCGGCCGGCTGGCGGGCCGGCGCATCGTCAACCCGAGCCTCAAGCGAACGCTCTACCTGGTGCGCTCCTTGCGGCGCGCGCCGTTCAAGTACGAGGACGAGCTGCTCGAACTGCTGCGTGCCATGAGCCTGCGGTTTGCCGACAAGCTCGGTCCGCTGGCCCGCCGGCTGGAGGCGCTGGAGCAGCCGCTGGCCGCCAGCCTGTCGGCCCTGCAGCACCGCGCTCAGCACAAACCCTGAGTTTTCGGCCCCAGCCACAACAAAAAGCTTGGGGCAGGCAGACCTCGATCGTTTTGGACTTGCGGCGCTGAATTCGTTGTAATTCTTGCGTGCCCCAAAGGCATGCGGATTTCAACGAAAGGCTGCTGCAGGCGGCCTTGCCACAGGAGACAAACGATGACGATGCATTCAATCGACCGGCGGGGTTTTCTACGCGATGCCGGCCTCGCCACCGCCGCGCTGGCGCTTCCTGCGCTGGGCCGGGGCCAGGACAGCTACCCGAACAAGCCGGTCAAGCTCAATGTCGGCTTCTCGGCGGGCGGGCTCACCGACGTGCTGGCCCGCCTGACGGCCACCAGCCTGGGCGACAAGCTGGGCCAGCCGGTCATCATTGAAAACAAGACCGGCGCGGCGGGCAACCTGGCGACCGAATTTGTCACCAAGGCCCCGGCCGACGGCTACAACCTGCTGTTCTCGTCGGTCGGCCAGATCGTGGTGTCGCCCCACACCTATACCGACATGCGGGTCAATCCGCAGACCGACCTGTCGCACATCTCGATGATCGGCGAAGGCGACCTGATCCTGACGGTGAACACCCAGGTGCCGGCCCAGACCATCCAGGAGTTCATTGCCTTCGTCAAGAAAAGCCCGGGCCAGCTGTTCTTCGGCGACTCCGGCGCGGGCGGCAACCTGCACCTGTACATGGAGTATTTCAACCTGCTGGCCGGGCTGAAGATGACCGGCGTGCATTACCGGGGCACGGCCCAGCTGATGCCCGACTTCCTCGGCAACCAGGTGCAGATGAGCCTCAATGCCTACCCGGCCATCGAGGCCTATATCCAGCAAGGCAAGCTGCGCGCGCTGATGGTGGTGGGCCGCCAGCGCGAAGCCAAGCTGCCCAATGTGCCGACCTGCGCCGAAGTGGGCCTAAAGCCGCTGGAGGTCTGCACCAACTGGTTTGGCCTGCATGCCCCCAAGGCCCTGCCCGAACCCATCAGGCAGAAGCTGCGGCTGGCGCTGGTCGAGGCGCTGAAGACCGAGGCCATGCAAACCGGCCTGGCGCTGCAGTCGATCCGGCCGGTCGGCGACACCCCGGCCGCCTTCACCGCGCGCATTGCGTCCGACTACGAAGCGTTTGCCAAGGTGGCCCGCAGCGCCAACATCCGGGTCGGCTGAGCGTCGCCCTCCTCACACTTACTTACCAAGGATTCATCTTGACTCTGGAAAACACCGAAGGCCGGGGCCGCCTGGCCGTTGTGATTGGCGGCGGCAACGGCATTGGCGCGGCCACCTGCGCCCTGCTGCACCAGCGCGGCTGGCGGCTTGTCGTGGCCGACATCGACCTGGCGGCCGCCGAGGCCATCGCCGGCCAGTGCGAAGGCCACAGCCTGCGGATCGACGTGCTCGATGCGCAGTCGATTGCCGATGCCGCCGCCCGTATCGAGGCCGAGCACGGCGCGTTTTACGGCATGGTGAACTCCGCCGCGATCTTCGCGCCGCAGATGGCGCCCGAGCTGATGCCCATGGACACCTGGGACCGGATCGTCCAGTCGGGCTACCGGGGCACCTACATCAGCAATGTCGAGTTCGGCAAGCGCATGGCGGCGCAGGGCGCGGGCGCCATCGTCAACATCTCGTCCATGGTCGGCCAGCGCCCCAACCACGGCCATGCGTACTACTCGGCCAAGGCCGCCGTCAACATGCTGACCGAAGGCATGGCGGGCGAATGGGGCCGCAGCGGCGTTCGCGTCAACGCGGTCAGCCCCGGCTTCGTGGCGGTGCCGCGCATGGTCGCCAACATCAAGGAAGGCAAGCGCTATGCGGTGTCGCCGGTCGAGGTCAGCGCGCTGGGCCGGCTGGTCGAGCCTTCGGAAGTCGCCGAGTCGATCGCCTTTTTGCTGTCCGACAGGGCCTCGGCCATCACCGGCGCCAACCTGGCCGTCGATGCCGGCGTGCTGGCGACCAACGGCTGGGTGGTGCATGGCGGCGTGCCGCCCGCGCGGCCCCGCGCTTGAGCGGCTGCGCCCCTGAGCACCTGCATCACGCCAACATCACCCCCAAAAACCCTGTCCGCCCAGCGGGCGCCGAGACCAAGGAATAGCCATCATGAAAAACACAACACTTTCCCGCCGCAACCTGATCAAGGCCGGTGCCGGCATCGCCGCCGGCATGGCGCTGCCGCTGGTCGGCCAGGCCCAGGCCTACCCGGGCAAAGCCATCAAACTGGTCGTCGGCTTTGCCCCCGGCGGCCTGACCGATGCCTTGCCGCGCCTGCTCAGCGGCCCGATGAGCGAGCGGCTGGGCCAGTCGGTGATCGTTGAGAACAAGGCCGGCGCCGCCGGCAACATCGCCACCGCCTTCGTGGCGAATGCCGCGCCCGACGGCTACACCCTGCTGGCCTCGGGCGTGGGCCAGATCGTGGTGCTGCCGCACACCTCGAACCTGAGCGTCAACCCGCTGACCGACCTGGTGCACATCTCCATGATGGGAGAAGGCGACCAGATCCTGAACATCAATGCCGACGTCCCCGCCAAGAACCTGGCCGAATTCATCGCGCTGGCCAAGAAAAACCCCAAGTCGATGTTCTATGGCGACGCCGGCGCCGGCGGCAACCAGCATTTGTACCTGGAGTATTTCAGGATGCTGGCCGGCATCGAGATGGAGGGCGTGCATTACCGGGGCGGCGGCCCCCTGATGCCCGACCTGCTGTCCAACCGGGTGCAGATGAGCCTGAATGCGCCGTCGGTGGTCGAACCCTACATCGCCCAGGGCAAGCTGCGCCCTATCCTGATCGTCGGCAAGAAACGCAACCCCAAGATGCCTGACGTGCCCACCGCCGCCGAGGCCGGGCTGCAGCAACTCGAAGCGTGCAGCAACTGGTTCGGCCTGCACGCGCCCAAGGGAACACCCGACGCCATCGTGCAGAAAATCCATGCCGCGCTGGTGGACAGCCTGAAGTCCGACGTGGTGAAAGCCGGGCTGGTCACGCTGGGCGTGCAGTCGATTGGCGATACGCCCCACGCCTTTAATGCCCGCATCGCCAAGGACTATGCGCTGTTTGGCAAGGTGGCGAAGGACGCCAACATCCGGGCCGAAGGCTCGTGATGCGCCCCATTGACCCCGGCCTGGCCAGGGCCGCAAAAGCCGCCCGCGGCACAAGGACGAGAAACAAATGAGCGACCACCCCACACTGCCTGTGGCCCAATTGCAGGCCTTCGTCATTGCCATCTTTGTGGCCGCAGGGCTTTCGGAGGCGGACGCCCGCACCCTGGCCGCGAGCCTGATCGAGGCCGACCTGCGCGGCACCCATTCGCACGGCGTCATTCGCCTGCCCTTCCTGGTGGACCGGCTGCTGGAGGGCGGGGCCAACCGCCAGCCGGACATCCGGGTGGTGAACGACGCGCCCGGCACCGCCCTGCTCGACGGCGACCGGGCGCTGGGCGCCATCACGGCGACGCGGGCGATGGAGATGGCGATCGAGAAAGCCCGCACGCAGGGCATCGGCTTTGTCACCGCCCGCAACAGCGACTTCATCGGCACCTGCGCCCACTACGCCATGAAAGCCCTGCCGCACGACATGATCGGCATCGCCTGGACCAACGGCTTTCCGGGCATGGCGCCGTGGGGCGGGCGCAGCAACACCATCGGCAACAACCCGATTGCGTTTGCCGCGCCCAGCCTGTCGCACGGCCCCATCGTGCTGGACATGGCGCTGAGCGTGGCGGCCGGTGGCCGCATCCGGCTGGCGGCCAAGAACGGCGAGAAGATTCCGCGCGACTGGCTGGTGGACAGCGGCGGCCAGCCGACCGACGACCCGCAAGCGCTGGCCGCCGGCGGCGCGCTGCTGCCGCTGGGCTACAAGGGCTACGGCCTGGCGGTGTTCGGCGAGATTTTGTGCGGCGTGCTGACCGGCTCGCGCATCCTGGGCGAAATCCCGGCCTGGTTCAAGGACACGGGCAGCGCCATCGGCAACGGCCACCTGCACATCGCCATCGACATCGCCCGCTTCGTGGAGCCCGAAGCCTTCAAGCTGCGCATGGACGGGCTGGTCTCGCTGCTCAAGGCCACGCCGCTGATGCCCGAGGTGCGCGAAATCCTGCTGCCCGGCGAGCGGGCGTGGAAAACCCAGCAGCACCAGGAAAAGCACGGCATTCCTGTGCCTTCGCCCGTGGCGGCCGACCTGATGGCACTGGCCCGGCGGCTGGGCGTGGCGGCACCCGCCTCGCTCCTTCCTTCTTTTTCTGATTCCCTGGATTGCACGACATGAAAACAATGACCCTTGCCCACCTGACCCTGAGCGCCACACCGGCCGAAACGATCGATGCGGCGGCCCGCGCCGGCTTTGGCGCCGTCGGGCTGCGCATCTGCGGTCGCCGGCCCGGCGATGCGTTCGCCACGCCGCTGATCGGCAACCCCGCCGCCCTTCAGGCGCTGCGCCAGCGCGCCGCCGACCAGGGCATTCGCCTGTCCAACGTGTCGGCCTACCAGTTCTATCCCGACGTGACCTGGGAACAGGTGGCCCCCGCCATCGAGGCGACCCATGCGCTGGGCATCCCGGTCATCGTGGCCAACGGCTTCGATGCCGACGAGGAACGGTTCACCGCGCTGTTTGCCCGCTACTGCGAAGGCGCTGCCGCAGCCGGCATCCGCGTGGCGCTGGAGTTTCTGCCCTACAGCGGCGTGCGCAACCTGGACGCCGCGCTGCGCATCATCGAGCGCAGCGGCGCCGGCAACGCCGGCGTGCTGCTCGACGCGCTGCACCTGGACCGCTCGGGCAGCCTGCCCGCCGACATTGCCGCCATCGACCCGGCCCGGATCGTTTTTGCGCAGCTGTGCGATGCGAAAAAACTCATCGGCCAGCGCACCGACGACGAACTGCTGCAGGAAGCCCGGGGCGCCCGGCTGCCGGCCGGCCAAGGCGAGCTGCCGCTGTTCGACTTCCTCGATGCGCTGCCGAGCGGCCTGGAGATTGAATACGAGGTGGCGCGGATGGACCTGGCCGACCGCTCGCCGCTTGAAAAAGCGCAGGCCGCGCATGACGACGCCGAGCGCTTCATGGCCGCCTATGCCGCCCATGCAGCGTCCCGCCAGGCCCTGAACACCGCTGCGGTGGACTGACGCCATGCTTGAAAAAACCATCTTGCGTGTCGGCGTGCTGGGCTGCGGCATGATCAGCGCCGACCACTTTGCCGCCTGGGCGCAATGCCAGGGCGCTCAGGTCGTCGCCGTCTGCGACCCGATGGCGGACCGCGCCAGGGCCCGCGCCGAGCAGTTCGGCATCCCAGCCTTCTACGACTCGCCCGAGGCCATGATGGCCGCCGAGTCGCTGGACCTGATCGACATCATCACGCCGCGCGAAACCCATGCGGCCATGGTGCGGCTGGCCGCCCGCCACGGGATTCATGCGCTCAGCGAGAAGCCGCTGTGCCCGACCCTTGCCGAAGCCGAGGCGCTGGTCGCAGAAGTCGGCGGCACCATCCGCGTGATGGTCAATGAGAACTGGCGCTACCGGGCGTACTTTCGCAAGATTGCCGAATGGCTGCAGGCCGGCAAGCTGGGCACCATCACACTGGCGCGCATGGCCCTGTGGCGCTCGAGCATGCTGCCGCGCGCCGAGGACGGAAAAATCCATGCACTGACGCGCCAGGCCTTTCTGGCCAAGGAAGAGCGGGTGCTGATCGCCGAATCGCTGATCCATGAAATCGACGTGATGCGCGCCCTGTTCGGCGAACTCGACGTGCTGGCCTGCAGCACCGGCCGGGCCTGCCCCGGCATCGTCGGCGAAGACAGCGCCACCATTTTGCTGCGCACCGGCTATGGCCTGACGGTGACGATCGACGGCGTCATGACCGCCGCCGGCCACGACACCCGCGCGCCCGACCGGCTGGAGATTGCCGGCACGCGCTGCAGCGTGGTGCTCGAAGGCGCGGTGCTCAAGCTCATCGGCGCCGAAGAGGAAACCCATGTGTACGACGAGGCGGTGGTGCGGCAAAACTGCTTCAACGCCTCGATCCAGCATTTTGTCGACCAGGTCAAGAGTGGCGGCCCGTTCTGGACCTCGGCCGAGGACCAGCTGGGCAGCCTGCGCGTCATGGAGGACGCCTACCGGCTGGCCGGGCAGATGCCCGTTCTGTCGGCCATGCAGCTTCCCCCGGTTGCGCCGCCGCGCATCACCGGTTTCGACATCTGATTTGATTGGATTTGATTTTTAATTTCACAGGAGTTTGACAATGGCTTTGGCAGGAACAGGACTGATCGCGATCTGGAATGACATTCTTCCCGAACTGCGCGAGGATTTTTTCGAATGGCACCCGCGCGAGCACATGGTGGAGCGCCTGGGCATTCCCGGCTTCCTGCGCGGGCGCCGCTACATCGCGGTCGATGGCGGCGTGGAATTTTTGACGCTGTATGAAGTCACCAGCACCGACGTGCTGGTCAGCGACATTTACAAGGAGCGCCTGACGCAGCCCACGCCGTGGTCGACCAAGACGCTGCCAGGATTTTTCAACAACGAGCGCGGCGCCTGCCAGATCGAGTTCAGCCAGAGCTACGCCATGGGCGGCGCCATGCTGACGCTGCGCTTTGAGGCTGAAGCAGGCAAGGAAGCTGTGCTGATTGACGCGGTCAAGGCCGCCATGGCGGGCCTGGTTGACGCGCCCCGCGTCACCGGCGCGCACCTGGTCAAGAACGACGTGTCGCTGACCGGCGGCAACTCGGGCAACCAGCGCGGCCGCGTGATCACGCTGCCGCACCTGGTGGTGCTGATCGAAGGCTCCGGCCTGGAAGGCGTGCGCGCTGCGGGAGAAAAATTCCTTGGCAACGCCTGCTTGGCAGAACTGGGCGCCAAGCCGGAGGTGACGCGCGGGCTTTACCAGCTGGAGTACAGCATCCAGAATCTGGCGGAAAAATAAACCGGCCGGCCATCCAACCGCCGCGCCCTGGGTCGACCGTGGCCCGGCCCGGCCGAATCCATCAGGCGACCGTCTGTTTCAGCAAGGCATAAAACGGCTTCAACGGCCGGGGTTCAGCACCTTGGCGACCGGGTTGTGGCGCAGCCGGAAGGCGTCGGGCATGCCGGAGCCCAGCAGCGGGCGCAGGTACATCCGGAAGGCATCGGTCACGTCGGTGCCGCCGGGCGAAATGAATTCGTCCTCCATCACACGCGTCTTGCCGGCCACGGCGTCGAGCGGCAGCAGTTCGTAGTCCGCCGAATAAAACCCCGTGCGCTTGATGGCGACCGAGCCGTCCTGCCCGCCCCACATGGCGAACTGCACCGCTTTTTCACCCACCTCTCTAGCCTCGCGCTGGTCCACGTCGGACACGCAGCCGATGAACGAGCGCTGCAGGTAGCCGAAGGTGTCGCCGCGCACCCGCTTGATCTTGAGCTTGGATTTGATCTCCTCGCACAGCAGATCGGCCAGCGCCCCATTGCCCGACAGCTGCACATTGCCGTGGGCATCGTGCTCCATTTCCCTGGCCAGCAGGCTGGCGATGGGCGCGCCCGAGGCATCGTGGATGCCTTCGGACACGGCGATCACGCAGCGGCCAAAACGGGCATAGGCGGCTTTCACGTCAGCCAGAAACGATTCCAGCACGAAAGTGCGCTCGGGCAGGTAGATCAGGTGCGGGCCGTCATCGGGGAACTTCTTGCCCAGCGCGGACGCGGCCGTCAAAAACCCGGCGTGGCGGCCCATCACCACGCCCACGTACACGCCGGGCAGCGCCGCGTTGTCCAGGTTGGCGCCGGCAAAAGCCTGCGCCACGAAGCGCGCCGCCGACGGGAAGCCGGGCGTGTGGTCGTTGCCCACCAGGTCGTTGTCGATGGTTTTGGGAATATGGATGCAGCGCAGCGGGTAGCCGGCTCGCTGCGCCTCCATGCTGACGATGCGCACCGTGTCCGACGAGTCGTTGCCGCCGATATAGAAAAAGCGCTCGATCTGGTGCGCCTGCAGCACCTTGAAGATTTCCTGGCAGTAGCGCATGTCGGGCTTGTCGCGCGTCGAGCCCAGCGCCGAGGATGGCGTGTTGGCCACCTGCTCCAGGTTGTGGCTGGTTTCCTGCATCAGGTCAACGAAGTCTTCATTGACGATGCCGCGCACGCCGTGGCGCGCGCCGTAGATGTGCGTCACCGCGCCAAAACGGCGCGCCTCCAGCGCCACGCCGACCAGCGACTGGTTGATCACCGCCGTCGGGCCGCCGCCCTGGGCCACCAGGATCTTGCCGGACGTCATGCCGCCTCCTGCCGGGCCAGCCTGGGGGCTGCGTGCAGGCCCTTGAACAAAGTCAATCGAGGATGAAGCGGAAAGTGCATGGGTTCTCCTTGAAAAATGGCTGACGGGAATTGCCGGGCAACGAACGCTGGCCGGTGGCAATGCCGTTGCCTCCGGCGTAATAGAACACATCATGGCGGGCGAGGCAACGCCGCCGTTTTGAAATGGCACCGGAATCAGGCAGCGGCCAGGCAGCCATGGAACGAGGCGCCTGTTGCCGCCTTCAGCCACGCATCGACCAGCGCCGGGTCATTGACCGTCCTGAGCTGCTGGTAAGCCGTTTCGGCTTCGGGAAAACGGCGGCGCAGGAAATTGAGCCACTGCTTGAGCCGGCCCGCGCGCGAGCGGGCATCCAGCCGGGCGCAGACGATGTGCCAGAAATCGGCCAGCAGCGGCAGCAGGTGCGGCCAGCCGACGCCGGCGTGCGGCCCGGCGCCGTGCATTGCCGCCTTGATCGCCAGCGCCAGGCCGGGGTCGGTCACCATGCCGCGCCCCAGCATCAGCGCGCCGCAGCCCGACGCTTCGCGGCAGCGCCGCGCATCGTCCACCGTCCAGATCTCGCCGTTGGCCACGACCGGAATGCGCACGGCGGCGCGGATGTCGGCAATCCGCTCCCAATAAGCCGGCGGGCGGTAGCCCTGCGCCTTGGTGCGGCCATGCACGACCAGCTCGTCCGCGCCGCCGCCGGCCATCGCCAGCGCGCATTCGACCGCCCGCGCGTCGTCGTTGAAGCCCAGCCGCATCTTGGCCGACACCGGCACGCCGGCCGGGACGGCGCGGCGCACGGCGGACACGATGGCGAAGATGATGTCGGGCGTTTCCAGCAGCAAGGCGCCGCCGCCATGGCGGTTGACCACCTTGGCCGGGCAGCCGAAGTTCAGGTCGATGCCGGCCGGCCCGAGTTCGGCCAGCCGGCCGGCGTTTTCAGCCAGGCACACCGGGTCGGAGCCGAGCAGCTGGGGCCGCACTGGAACGCCGGCCAGCGTGCGGCTGCCGTTGTGCAGTTCAGGCACGATGCGGGTGAAGACGCGCTCGGGCAGCAGCTGGTCGGTGATGCGGATGAATTCGGACACGCAGCGGTCGATGCCGCCGACCCGCGTGAGGATGTCGCGCAGCACGAAGTCGAGCAGCCCTTCCATGGGCGCGAGCAGCAGGGTCATCGGTTCGCTAGGGCGCATCATTTCAATCGGCAAACAAGTTTTAAGCATCAAATAGCCCTTTAGCGCAAGCACAGCCTGCATTAGCAGCTATGAATTAAATAGCGCCACGCATTCCGACTTGAGCGCCGTGATTGAAAACCGGGGTGATTTCGTGCCACCCATGGCCCGTGCCGAGGTCAGGCCGCGCCCAGGCGCCAGAGCGAGGTGACTTCGGCGGCGCGTGCCTTGTGCAGCGGGTTGCTCTCGTCGGCCGCCTTGGGATGCTCGGGCTTGGCGTCGATGCGGCCCAGCACTTTCAGGCCCCCGGCCTTGATGGCGGCCTGCAGTTCGGCGCGCGTGCGCAGTCCCAGCTTTTCGGCAAAGTTGGACAGGATCAGCCAGCCTTCGCCGCCTGGCGCCAGGTGCGCGGCCAGCCCGCCAATGAAACCCAGCAGCATGCGGCTGCCTTCGTCGTACACCGCGCCTTCCAGCGGCGAGCCGGGGCGCGCCGGCAGCCACGGCGGGTTGCAGACGATGACGGACGCCTGGCCCTCGGGGAACAGGTCGGCCTGCATCACCTTGACCGGATTCGGCAGGCGCAGGCCGTAGATGTTCTCGCGGGCGCATTCGAGCGCGCGCGGGTCCATATCGGTCGCCACGACCTGATCGACCTCGCCGCGCAGCGCCAGCACGGCCGCCAGCACGCCGGTGCCGGTGCCGATGTCGAAGGCGACGAACTTGCCGTTTGTCGGGTTGGCGGGCAGCGGCGCATTGGCCACCAGATCGACATACTCGCCGCGCACCGGCGAGAACACGCCATAGTGCGGATGGATGCGGTTGTTCGGGGCCTCGCCCAGGGCCGCGATTTCAACCCCCTTCTTGCGCCACTCGTGCGCGCTGATGACGCCCAGCAGTTCGCGCAGCGACGCCACGCTGGGCCGGGCCGCCTCGCCGGGCGCGCCCCAGGCCTCGGCGCAAGCCTGCTTCGCATCCGGCGCGCGGCGCAGCTCGATGCCGTAGTCGGGGCCGAATTCGATCAGCACCATGCCCAGCACCCGCGCCCGCTGCGACTGGGCCTGGCGGTGCAGGTGAAAGTCCTGGCCGGCCGGCACGCCCGAGGCGGCGTTGTCGGCGGCCTTTTTCTGCGCCACCCGCGCCAGCTTGGAGGCCTTGGGCGGCTTGTCGATGCGCCGGGCCAGCGCCTGCACCATCTGCCGGGCATTCTGGAAGTCGCCGCGCCAGAGCAGGCCGGTGCCTTCGCAGGCCAGCCGGTAGGCGTCGTCGGCGGCCATGGTGTCGTCGGCCGCGACGATGCGCCGGGGCGGCGGCGCGCCGCGCTCGGAACGCCAAAGCGCCGAATGCGCCACACCGGCTTCTTTCCACTCGATCAGGGTTGAGGCCGCGGCGGCGGTCTCGGGGAGCGTGACCGAGGTCACGGAAAAGAAGGTAGGCATGGCAAGGCAGTCAGAAAGAAAAGAGCCCCGTGTTTTAACAGATAGGCGGCGCTGCCCCGGCAAAAACCCCTTTCGCCGGCGTTTCTTGAACAAAAAATGCCTCTAGCGCAAGCACAGCATGTGCTAGCAGCTATCGATTTCATAGCAGACAAAGCCTGGGCGATGAATGGCTCCCGCGCCGCTGCCCGCTGGAAAATGCGTGGTGACTCACTAAAACAGTTGTTCAGCAGGCCAGGGCTGCTTTGCCAGCCGTCAATTCGATCAATTCAACGGCGTTTTCCGCCCCGCGTGCGTTTTGGTCCAGCCGCTGGAATAAATGGCGCCGCGCGTCAACGCCAAGGCGCCGGGGCCTAGCGAAACGGCCGACTTAGAAAAGGCGATCCCGCCAGGCCGAAGCGCCAGGGGCGGTCAACGGCTTTGGAAATCCCGATGCGCGGGCCTGTCAGCACGGCAAAGTCCCTGGGCGGCCCGGGCGCGATCAGCGCCAGCGGCGGCGCATCGAGCCGCAGGCCGTTGAAGCTGCGGTCGATGCCCAAGGCCTGCCCCAGCCGGCCCGGCCCGGCGCACAGCAGCCGAACATTGTCCAGGCCGCGACGGGCCCGCATCAGCTCCAGCCCCTCGGTGGGCGCCAGCGCGCGGATCAGCACCCCGGCGCCATGGCCCGGCTCGCGGCAGACAAGGTTCAGGCACCAGTGAATTCCGTAGGAGCGGTACACGTACAGCCGCGCCGGCGGGCCGAACATGGCGGCATTGCGCGGCGTGGGTCCGCTGAAGCTGTGGGAAGCCGGGTCCTCATGGTCATAAGCCTCGGTCTCGACGATGACGCCGCCCACGCCATGGACCAGCAGGCGCATACCGATCAGCTGGCGCGCCACGGTATCGGACGCCGCCGAAAAATCGATGCCGGCAACGCTATTTGGGAAATTGGGCAACAACATTCCTGGAAGGTAAAAGTTTTGAATGCAATTTAAACCCCTGAGCCAAATTACGGCAGCAGCGCAACACCAGTGTTTTCTGTCGGAATGCTCCGGCGGGTCTGGGGATTCATGAGGGGCAATAGACCAGCTGCTCCTACGCCCGACTTCATGGCATGACTACAGGAGGCCCACGCAAGGCCGTTTAAGGTCAGCACCCTAGTCTAGTTTTGGGAGATACCAGCATGTCCAGATTCAGTGCCCCGCCGCCCGATGGCGAGAGCCGAAAGGCGATCGAGCAACGCGCCCGCGACGCAACCCGGCCGGCCGCCCCTGAAAAAAAAGGCACTTGGCCTTTTTCCGTGGAAAAAAATCCTTCCAGCAACGGCCGCGAGTCAAGTCCGGCAGCCAGCACCGGCCGGGAGAAAGTCTAGCGCGGCTTCACGCGGGCTGGCAACAGCCAGCCCGGCCGGCTTCAAACTCCTGAATTTATAGCTACCCGTGCAGGCTGAGCCTGCGCTGCAGCCAGTTTTGGTCGGCTTTCAACCTGATTGGCCACCTGCCTCCGGCATTCAAGAAGGCCGCACTAAAACCGGCCAGAACGCTGTGGTCCGCCCGTTCAGTGCTTCAGGGTTTTTTGCGCCTGACCGGTCTTGAGCCGACTGAGCAGGCTCACGGCAAGCAGCACCAGCGCGCCGGCAACCATGCCCACCAGGGCATTCATCAGCTGCGGCGTCAAGAACCCCAGCACGCCGCCAATGCCGTTGACCTCGCCAGCCTTCTGGGTGAGCGCTTCAATGCCATGGTGCAGTGGCGCAAATCCATGCGTCAAGATACCGCCGCCGACCAGAAACATCGCGGCCGTACCGGCGACAGACAGGCCTTTCATCAGCCAGGGAGCTAGCCATAAAATCCCGCGCCCGAGGTTTTGCCGCGCTTTGTTCCAGAGGTTGACGCCGCCCTGCTTGCTGAGGTAGAGCCCGGCATCGTCGAGCTTGACAATGCCGGCCACCAGCCCATACACGCCGACCGTCATCACCAGTGCAATACTGCTCAGCACCGCCAGCTGGGTGGTAAAGGGGCTGCTCTGCACCGTTCCCAGGGTGATCGCAATGATTTCAGCCGAGAGGATGAAATCTGTGCGCACAGCGCCGCTGATCTTGGTTTTTTCAACCTCCTTCACATCGACAGCCGGGTCTGCCAGTGCCGTGACATGGGCCAGGTGCTCGGCGGCCAGCTCGGTCTTGCTGTGCATGAACTTATGCGCCAGCTTTTCAAAGCCTTCGTAGCAGAGAAAGGCGCCGCCCACCATCAGCAGCGGCGTCACCGCCCAGGGCGCAAAGGCACTGATGGCCAGCGCGGCGGGCACGAGGATGGCCTTGTTGATGAAGGAGCCTTTGGCCACGGCCCACACCACCGGCAGTTCGCGTTCTGCAGTGACGCCCGATACCTGCTGGGCGTTGAGTGCCAGGTCATCGCCCAGCACGCCGGCGGTTTTTTTGGCGGCAACCTTGGACAGAACCGCGACATCGTCCAGAACACTGGCAATGTCATCAATCAGGGCAAGAAGGCTGGTAGCCATAAATCAGTCTTTGCAAATGTGGCCTAAGCCGAAAATGAAGTGATGTGCCCTACCGGGAACGCCCAGGCGGCATTGCCACGCCCCAATCCAACATTCGCGGGGCGTTAAAAAACCGCCCTCGGGCGGCTTTTGAATGGTTGATGCTCTCAAACCCCTCAACGCTCAATGTGCCGTCAAGCGTCCCCAGATAAAGCCCAGCGCCAGCGCCAAGCCGACAGCTTCGAGCGGCTTTTCCTGAATCCAGGTTTTCGATGACTCCACCGCACGGCCGGATGCTTCGACCACCCGGGTTGCCTGGTCCGTCACACGGCCAGCCACCTGCGAGGCGCCACTGGCCAGGCGGTCAACGGTTTCATGGGCAACGGTGGTGACGCGGTCCACGGTGTCCAGGGCCGGGTCCACCATCTTGTCGATGGTGCTGTGCAGTGCAGAACCTGCCGAATCCACGCCACGCTGAACCGTGCCGCTGTCGGGGCCGCCGGAAGCAGCCATGCTGCCCGCATTCATGGATGCCGCGCCGTTATTACCGGATTTGGAGCCTGGGTTTTCCATCTTGTTTCCTTCAAAAATCGGTTGATTAGCCAAAATTACCGTTTGCAATTTACGGAGCGCACCACTGGTGCCTAGACCAGGGGCTGCAGCGCCGGATCGCATTGCGGTAGACAGATCGAGTGTATAAATCGGCCCTGTTTAAAACTGTGCGGCGGAGGAGTGAGTGGCTGTAGGACAGCAAGGATAGAAAAATATCAGACAAAACTGACCGCACAATAACACCAGGGCCTGATCTGGCTCTGCCATTAAGCAAATTCCTGTCCCTGGCTGCCGCGAAGGAGAATAACGCATGCAAACCTGGTTGAAGCTCATCCTGAACAACGCCGCTTTGGCGCACAGTCCGCCCCACAAGCCACCCGGTCAAGAAACCGGGGAAGAAGAAGGCGGACTGGAACTGCCGGTCAATCCCGACCAGGGAACGCCGCTGGTTCCCAATGAAGAAGGCGTGGTGACCGTGCCGGCCTGAACGCCTTGCTTAATCCAACGCCCTTTTAAGGCGTAGCTCCTCCAGCTTCACGCTGCCGAAATCGACCGTTTTGAGCGATGGCATCTCGCGCTTGAAACCGGCGCCGTGCTCGAAGAACTCCAGCGCGCGCTCGTTGCGCAGCAGCACCCACAGCGTGACCTGGGTGCAGCCTTCGTCCTTGAGGCCGTCACGCGCACCGTCCCACAACGCCAGGCCGACGCCTTGGCGCCAATGATGGGGCGCCACATAAAGCGCCCAGATTTCACCGACCGTGGAACGGGTCTTGGGGTCGCGCGACCGGTCGAAACCGACAAACCCCACCAGCTGGTCGCCTTTCGCGGCCACCAGCAGTTGCGGCTCGCTGTACTCGATGGCTTCGCGCCAGTAAGCCTGGCGTTTTTCCACCGTCATCGAGTCAAGGTACTCCGCAGGCATCAGGTCCTTGTAAGCGGCTTGCCAGGTGGCAACGTGAATTTCGGCGATGGCCTTGGCATCGCGGGCCAAAGCGGGGCGAACTGAGTAGCTGGACATGAAAAAATCGCTTGTAAAAATCGGTAAGGAAGGCGCGGGAGGCAGGATTGTCGCGCAATTCACGAGGCGGCAAATCAAGGCCGGGTTAAATTCGAGGCTTCGCGCACCCCGCCCCCTGCGCTGGCGCCCTTTATTTTTATTGCATGCCGCCTCCTCTTCGCCCGACGTCTTCTGCGCCGCACCAAGCCATTCCGGCTTGCCCATCCGAGGCCGTCTTTCATGCCGCCATCCAGCCGGGCGGCGCGGTTTTCGACGCCCCTGCATCGCTTTCCCTGCTACAGGCGGCCGAGCAGGCCGGGCTGTCACTGCTGGACAGTTCCTGCCGCAACGGCACCTGCCGCACCTGCATCTGCCAGCTGGTCAGCGGACAGGTTCGCTACCGCATTGAATGGCCGGGGCTCAGCCTGGACGAGAAGCACGAGGGCTACATCCTGCCGTGCGTGGCGCATGCGGCGTCGGACGTGGTGATCAAACTGCCTTCCTGACCCATGCACCGCTGCAGTGGTGGCCGTAGTGGCTGTCGTGGCAGGCCTGATCCAGCCAAGCCGTGCAGACGCCGGCTCGCTGAGGCATGATTCCCTCATGAAAAAAACCTGTGCAAAACCCTGGGTGCGCCAGCTGGCAGTGTCTGCCCTGATGAGTTGCGGCGGGCTGGCAGCAGGCCTGTCGCCGGCCTCGGCCGCCGCGCCATTCGAGGACACCATGGCCCAGCGCACGCTGGCCTGCACGGCCTGCCATGGCCCGCAGGGGCGGGCCGCGCCCGATGGCTACTACCCTCGGCTGGCCGGGAAACCGGCTGGCTACCTCTACAACCAGCTGCTCAATTTCCGCGAGGGCAGGCGGCACTACGGCCTCATGACGCAGCTGATCGACCCCCTCAGCGACGCCTATCTGCTCGAGATGGCGCAGTATTTCTCCCGCCTTGAGGTGCCCTACCCTGCGCCGCTGCCCAGCCAGGCGCCGGCAGAGGTGCTGCGCCTGGGCCAGCAGCTGGTGACGCAGGGCGATGCCAGCCGCAAGGTGCCGGCCTGCGTGCAGTGCCACGGCCGGGCCATGACGGGCGTGGCGCCCACGGTTCCAGGGCTGCTCGGCCTGCCGCGCGACTACCTCAACGCCCAGCTGGGCGCCTGGAAAGCCGGTCAGCGCCGGGCGCATGCGCCGGACTGCATGAAAGAAGTCGTCTCACGCCTGAGCCTGGAGGACATCAACGCCATTTCCAGCTGGGTCGCCGCCCAGCCTTTGCCTGCCGATACGCATCCCGCCACGGCCGCGCCCGCACCCGCAGCGGGCAGCGCGGCCATCGCCTGCGGAAGCGCGCCGCCGCCTGCCTTGGGAGCCACCAGCATGAAGGCACAAAAATGAAAACATGGGTTGCATTTACATCCGCACTAGGCGTGCTTGCCGCCAGCGCCGCCGTGGCGGTCTGGTCGCTGAACATGCGTGATGAGGCGGACCTCAAAACGCCCGCGCCCCTGGTGGCCACCGACAGCCAGATTGCACGCGGCGCCTATCTGGCGCGTGCCGGCAACTGCATGGCCTGCCACACGGCGCGGGGCGGCCGTGAGTACGCCGGCGGGCTGGGCATTCCCACCCCTTTTGGCACGGTGTTCACCTCCAACCTGACGCCGGATGCCGCCACTGGCATCGGCAGCTGGTCATCGGCCGAGTTCTGGCGCGCCATGCACAACGGGCGGTCAAAAAACGGCCGGCTGCTGTACCCGGCCTTTCCGTACACCAGCTACACCCAGGTGACGCAGGCCGATTCGGACGCGATTTTTGCCTACCTGCGCACCCTGCCGGCGGTCAGCCAGGAACGGCCGGACCACGCGCTGCGGTTCCCCTTCAATTCGCAGGCCGCGCTGGCGGTCTGGCGGGCCCTGTACTTCAAACCCGGCGTGTTCGAACCGGACACCCGCCGCACGGCCGAGTGGAACCAGGGGGCTTACCTGGTCAACGGCCTGGGGCATTGCAGCGCTTGCCATTCGCCTCGCAACGCGCTGGGCGGCACCCGCCAGAGCCTGGCCATGGCCGGCGGGCTGATACCGATGCAGAACTGGTACGCGCCTTCGCTGACGTCGCCGCATGAAGCCGGCGTGGGCGACTGGCGTCCGGAGGACATCGTGAGCCTGCTCAAGACCGGCGTGGCGCCGGGCGCCTCGGTCAGCGGCCCGATGGCCGAAGTGGTTTTGCGCAGCACCCAGCACCTGAGCGAGCAAGACCTAGGCGCCATGGCGCAGTACCTGAAAGACCTGGGCAACGGCAACGGCAACGCCTCCCCGAAACCGCAGGCCCCGGCGCGCGCCGCCAGCCCTGCCGCCAATGCGGAAAGGGCCGCCAAGCTCTACAGCGCGCATTGCGCCCAGTGTCACGGCGACAATGGCCAGGGCGTTGCCAACGCCTATCCGCCGCTGGCGGGCAACCGCGCTGTCACGATGGCTTCGACCGCTAATCTGGTGCAGATCGTGCTCAACGGCGGCTTTCCGCCCGCGACCGCCGGCAATCCGCGCCCCTTCGGCATGCCGCCTTTCGTGCTGGTGCTGAACGACAGCGAAGTGGCCGACGTGATCAGCCATATCCGCACCGCATGGGGCAACCAGGCCGGCAGTATCACGGCAATGGAAGTGAACCGGATACGGGCCAGGCAGGGGCATTGAGCCACCGCGCTGCTGCCCATCGGTTCAGGGGCGCGGCGGCAGCGGCGGTGGAGGCGCAACCGAAACTGGCGGCGACATGCGGTCGCGGTTTGCCAGGGAGGGAAACCCCTTGAGCCACAACACGGCCACCAGCAGCGTGCCGATGCCGCCCGCGACCACCGAGCCGACCGGCCCCAGCCAGGCCGCCGTCGCGCCCGACTCGAATTCGCCCAGCTGGTTCGACGCGCCGATGAACACCGAATTGACCGCGCTGACACGGCCCCGCATCTCATTGGGGGTTTCGATCTGCACCAGCGTCTGCCGGACCACCACGCTGACCATGTCGGCGCCGCCGGAAACCGCCAGCGCGGCCAGCGACAGCACAAAGCTGGTGGACAGGCCGAACACCAGCATGCACACGCCGTAAACCGCCACCGCCGCCAGCATGATGCGGCCGACCCGCCGCTCCAGCGGCCAGCGCGTGAGCACGATGGAAATCAGCAAGGCGCCCGCCGCAGGCGCGCCGCGCAGCAGCCCCAGGCCCCACGGCCCCACATGCAGGATGTCCTTGGCGAACATTGGCAGCAGCGCCGTGGCGCCGCCCAGCAGCACCGCGAACAGGTCGAGCGAGACGGCGCCCAGCAAGGCCTTGCGCCGCCAGACAAACTCCGCGCCGGCCAGCAGGGTCCGCATGGAGACCGCCTCGCGCGGCGGCGGCACATGGTCATATTTCAGCACCGCGATCAGCACGCAGGCGGCGGTAAAAAGAAAGGCGCAGGTCGAATAGACGGCGGTGGCGCCCGCCACGAAAATCATGCCGCCCAGCGCCGGCCCGATGATCACCGAGGCCTGCATGCCGGCCGAACTGAAAGCCATCGCACGGGGCAGCAGCACGGGCGGCACCAGCATGGGTGTCAGGGCCTGCTGGGCCGGCATCTGAAAGGCGCGCGCCACGCCGAGCATGACCGACACGCCGAGCAGCAGCTCGCGCGACGCCCATCCCGACGACGCGCCCCAGCCCTGGGTGGCGGCGGCCAGGATCAGCGCCACGCCGGTCTGCACAACCATGCACGAGGCCACGATGCGCCCCCGGTGCAGGCGGTCGGCCACATGGCCGGCGACCAGCGTGAGCAGCAGCGCCGGCGCGAACTGGTAAAGGCCGACCAGCCCGAGGTCCCAGGCATTGCCGGTCAGGTCGTACATTTGCCACCCCACCGCCACCATCAGCATCTGGTTCCCGGTGGTGCCGAAAAGGCGGGCGAACCACATCCGCATGAAGGCGCGCTGGCGGGTGAGTTCGGCAAAGCTCTGGTGTGGCATGGCGCCGAAGCTTAGCAGCCGTGGGGGACACAACGGCCGGCCGGTGTGGATCACCAGCAATGCTTGCTATTATTTCAATAGCTATAACTGCACGCCCCGCCTGCGCAAAAACCGTTTTTTTCTTAAAAAGTGACATATCCCGTATTTCTCAGGCCTGCGCCTGAGAAAATCACCTCTGCCTGCGTCACGCCGACTGAACGCTTGTCCACTGGGCATAATCCCTGCATTGCGCAGGGCGAACGACGCTCTGCCCGCAGGGTTGAAGGATTTTGACGGCCAACGTCGAACCGGACTTTCGGCAAACCGGTTGCAAAACAACTTCGAAAAGCAAGGCGCGGCGCCAAGCGCGCTTCCATTCAATCGCCTCAGGGAGAAAGTCAATGCACCGTATCGTGATCGTCGGGGGAGGCGCTGGCGGACTGGCGCTGGCGACCAAGCTGGGCAGGCAGCTCGGGAAAAAAGCGCTGGCGCACATCACTCTGGTCGATGCGGCCCGCACCCATATCTGGAAGCCGCTGCTGCATCAGCTGGCCGCCGGCAGCTATGACACCCATGCCGAGGAAATCGAGTACCTCGCGCAGGCCCGCGCCCACCATTTCAAGTTCCGCCTGGGCAAGATGGCGTCGCTGGACCGGTCTGCAAAAACCATTCAGCTCGCCTCCAGCCATGACCAGACGGGCCGTGAAATCACGCCCGTCCAGACGCTGGGCTACGACACCCTGGTGATTGCCGTGGGGAGCCAGACCAACGATTTCGGCACGCCCGGGGCCGCGGAGCATGCCATCAAGCTGGACACGCCCCAGGCGGCCCGGCACCTCAATGACCGGCTGATCAACGCCTGCATCCGGGAGCAGAGCGTGCCCCGCACGGCGGGCAGCGGCCTCCTGACAGTCGCCATCGTGGGCGGCGGCGCCACCGGCGTCGAGCTGGCGGCCGAGTTGCATGCGGCGGCCCGGGTCCTGGTCAGCTATGGTTTTGACCACATCGATCCGCAAAAGGACATGAAGATCGTGCTGGTCGAGGCCGCCCCGCGCCTGCTGGTCCAGCTGCCCGAACGGCTGAGCGAATCGGCGCTGCGCGAACTGCGCAAGCTGGCCGTCGAGGTGCATACCGGCGAGAGGGTGGTGGAAGTGAGCGCCGCCGGCCTGCGAATGGCCAGCGGCCTGGTCATTGCATCCACCATCACCGTCTGGGCGGCCGGCGTGAAGGCCGCTGACTTTCTGAGCACGCTGGGCGACGCGCCGCTGGAGACCAACAAGCTGAACCAGCTGATGGTCAACAGCCACATGCAGAGCACCCGCGATGACAGCATTTACGCCTTTGGCGACTGCGCCGCTTGCCCGCAGCCCGACGGCACCTGGGTGCCGCCGCGCGCCCAGGCGGCCTACCAGCAGGCCATGTACCTGGCGCGCGCCCTGCCGCCACGCGCCAAGGGCCAAGCGGTGGCGCCTTTTCTGTACAAGGACAAGGGCTCGCTGGTGTCGCTGTCCGAATATTCATCGGTCGGCAGCCTGATGGGCAGCCTGAGCAAGGGCAGCTTTTTCGTCGAGGGGCAAATTGCCAAGGTGATGTACTGGGCGCTGCATAAACAGCATCAATTGGCCCTGGGCGGATTCATCAAAACCGTGCTCATCACCCTGTCCGAACTGATTGACCGGACGCACCGCCCCCGTATAAAGTTGCACTGATAATCAAGCCCCAACCCTACAGGAGAACATGATGGCAAAAGGTCAGCAGAACAACGACAAAATGGTCAAAAAACCGAAAAAAGACACCTCTCCGCCCAAACTCGTGTCGCCCGATGCCGTGCGCCCCACCATCGTGACGCAGGTGCCGGTGCGCGGCAAGCTGAAAAACAAATAAGCAGGGCGGCGTGATGATGCCTCCTGTTCCGCCTGCCGAGCCTGCGGCCGCTGCGCCGTCGGGCACCGCGGCGGCGCAGGGCCAGCCCGACAACCCGCTGCACGGCGTCAAGCTCGAAGCCATCGTCACCGCGCTGGCCGCCCATTACGGCTGGGACGAACTCGGGCAGCGCATCAACATCCGCTGCTTCACCAGCGAGCCCAGCGTGGCGTCGAGCCTGAAGTTCCTGCGCAAAACCCCCTGGGCACGCGAAAAGGTCGAAAGCCTGTACCTTTTCATGCTGCGCGAGATCCGGCGCAACAGCCCGCCGACGCACAACTTTCCCCCGCCGCGCCGCTAGGCCGGGCCCTGGTTGTGGCAACTCCCTCCTTTTTTGAACCGCGCGCGGCCCATTCGCAGCCCCGTGCGCAGTGCCCCACGCGGGCATGGCGTGGCCGGCATGCCCGCCCGGATCACCCATCCCCTCTCCATTGAACCCCCACGTCAAGGCGCCGCCTGCTTTACCCCCGCCCCGCCGCACGCTGCAGCAACTAAACATGTCCCCTGTCTCCTTTGCAGGCATCGACCTGGTGCATGCCGACGACAGCCTGCTGGTGCTCAACAAGCTGCCGGGCCTGCTCGCCGTGCCCGGTCGCGGCGAAGACAAGCAGGACTGCCTGAGCAGCCGGGTGCGCCGGCACTTTCCCGATGCCCTGGTCGTGCATCGGCTGGACATGGCCACCTCGGGCCTGATGCTGATGGGCCGGGGAACGGCCATGCAGCGGGCATTGAGCCAGCTGTTCGAGCGCCGCGAAGTCCACAAGCGCTACGAGGCCGTCGTCGAAGGCTGCCTGGCCCCGGCCTGCGGCGCCGGCGGCTGGGGCCTGATTGACCTGCCGATCGCCGTGGACTGGCCGCGCCGGCCGTTGCGCATCATCGACGCGGCGCTCGGCAAGCCCAGCCAGACCCGGTGGCGGGCTGTGGCGTTCGATGAACACACGCACAGCACACGCGTCCTGCTCGAACCCCTCACCGGACGGTCGCACCAGTTGCGGGTGCACCTGCAGGCACTGGGCCATCCGCTGCTGGGCGACGCGCTCTACGCACCCGCCAGCGTGCAGGCCAAGGCCCCCCGTCTGCTGCTGCATGCCAGTGCCCTGCGTTTTGCGCATCCTTTCAGCGGCGCCTTGCTGGCTTTTGACAGTTCACCCGGCTTCTAGGTGCAGGGTCCCGGAAAGTCGTGACGTCATTGCTGTCCACTGAGGAGGAAAAAGCGTTATGGCAACTATGTTTCACGGCAGCGCCCGAACGACGCCGCGAGCGCGAAGCCGAGCTTCTCAAAGCTCCAAAGATGAGAACCAGCGTCCTGGCCCAGCGCTACGGGCTGAGCCGCATCACTGTCACAAAGTGGCGCTCTCGCACGAAAACCACTGATGCGCCCATGGGCCGAGCCAACCCGGAAGCACCGTGCTTTCACCTGCCGAAAAGTCCGTAATCGTGGAGTTCAGGCAAAGTACATTGCTGCTGCTTTTGGATGACGTGATGGGCTGTCTCACCCATGTCGAATTTCGGGACGACATGGGCAAAATGAACGGCGCGGACTTTTTTTTACGCGGCGTGATTAACGCTTTTCACTATCTTGTTGGGGTTTTGTCCCGTTCCGTAGTCTTAATATTCACAGCCGCCTTGCCTTTCAAGATGACGAACGGCAATTGAACAGTCGGTGGGTGCGTGATGCAGATCCGTATCACCACTGCCGGGTAATCAGTCAACAGCGGCCACTGTTTCTGCCTGACACCTTCATCCCGCCAAGCGCAAGCGCCTGACATCTTGCTGCGGTGGCGAGCCAAACAGGCGGCCGTACTCACGGCTGAACTGGGAGGCGCTTTCATACCCGACCAGCACACTTGCGCTCGCAGCGTCGACACGTTGATTCAGCATCAGTTGCCGCGCCTCCTGCAGTCGGAGCTGCTTCTGGTACTGAAGCGGACTCGTGCCCGTGATGGCGCGAAAATGCTGCCTGAAGGTCGAGGGGCTCATGTGCACAAGAGATGCCAGTTCGTCGACTTGCATCGCCTGGGCGAAGTTCTGCTTGAGCCAGCTCACTGCCCTCGTGATCTGCTGGCTTGGCGATCCGTCCGCCACCAGGTGCTGTAACTGGGGGCCATGCGGGCCGGCAAGCAGCCGAATGATGATCTCCCGCTTGATCAAAGGGGCCAGCACAGGAACGAGCGCTGGCTGGCCCAACAGTTCTACCAGCCGAACCAGGTCCGCAAGCAGAGGTTTGTCCAACGTTTCAATGGAAATGGGCTGGAAGGGGGTCAGTCGGGCGGGTGGCGCCAGCTGCATGTCGGCGGCCATCTGCATGATCTCCTGGCCGTCCAGCGTCAGCATGAGTCCCAACAGCGGCTCCGCTGGACTTGCACGCGTGACGTGCGAGATGACCGGCAGCTCAATGGAGGTCAGCATGGACTGGCCCGGCCCGTAGCTGATCACCTCCTCCCCCAGCAACACCTGCTTGTCGCCTTGCGCGACAACCCCCAGGCCCAGTTTGAAAATGCAGTGCAATGGCGCTGTGGGCCCTTTGCGCCGGTGCAGCGAGAGGGGAGCAATGGCGGTCAGGTAGTCGCCATCGGTTTGGGCAAATGTCGCAATCGCACTTGCGAGATCGTGGGTTGCCGAAACTGGCGATGCATCCGGGAATAAAGAGCTTTTCATTGGCGATTCCTGATCGTATTCAACAGCCGTCACTGTAATCCTCAAAAAGTTCAGTAGGGGCGCGTTCTTTCACATCCGTCAGTTTAGGCAATAAGGGCATTGGTTTTGGCAACCCAGATCGCCGCGTTCGCGCAACAATCATTCCAGGCCCGACGGACCTACCGGACGGCACGAAGCCAACGATCTGACCGCTGATTCATCAGCCCTTCGCATTTTTTCCGCTGCCTGACCGTTGCCCCCACACGAAGCGCTGTTGCAGGGCTTCAACCGCGTCAATTGCCTCAACCACATTAACCGCATCAAGGACTTACGACATGAACGACCAGCTTTCGAACCTCGTACCGGCCAGCCTGGCTCGCCGCAAGACCCTCCTGGGCGGCTCGGCTCTAACCGCCTCCCTATGGATGCCTGCGTTTGCCGCAGGAAAGTCGGAATCCAGTGCCGGGAAAGGCGGCGTGAAGATAAAAAACGTCACTTTCAGGAACAACGCCATTGATATGGCGGGCAACCTCTACCTGCCGAAGAACTTCACCGAGGGCAGCAAGTTCCCGGCCATCGTCAGCGTGCACCCGGGCGGCGGCGTCAAGGAACAGGTGGCCGGCTTGTACGCACGGCTCATGGCAGAACAGGGCTTCGTCGCCCTGGCGTTTGATGCTTCGCACCAAGGCGTCAGCGGCGGCATGCCCCGCCTCCTGGACGACCCGATGCGGCGCGTCGGCGACATTTACAGCGCCGTCGACTACCTGACCTCGCTGCGTTACGTTGACGCCAGCCGCATCGGGGCCTTGGGGATCTGCGCGGGCAGCGGCACCACGGTCAAGGCCGCATCGATGGAGCGGCGCATCAAGGCAGTGGCCACCGTCAGCGCGGTGGACGTCGGGGCAGTGACCCGAAAGGGCTGGGATGGCAAGGCAACCCAAGCGGAACAGTTCGCCATGCTCGACGCGGTTGCCAAAGAGCGCACCGCACAGGCGTCTGGCGCTGCGCCAACATACGTCAACTATGTGCCCAAGGTCGGCGACAAGACCGCGCCGCGTGACCTGCAGGAAGCAGCCGACTACTACCTCACGCCTCGCGGCCAGCATCCCAATTCGCCCAACAAGATGCTACTGACCAGCTTGAGCGCGCTGGTGTCGTTCACGGGTTTTGACCGCCTTGATCTGCTGACCCAGCCGCTCATGGTTGTCGCTGGCAGCGAAGCCGGCTCGCTTTGGCACAGCCAGGAACTCCACGCCAGGGCGCCGGGACCGAAGGAGCTTTTCATCGTCGATGGCGCCACCCATATGGACCTGTACGACCGCGACGCCGTGAGAGTCGCCACGAACCAGCTGTCGCCGTTTTTCACGCGCGCGCTTCAAGCCGCTTGATTGGAGCCTCTGTCTCCGCAATCGACCCATCACCCTCGGCAAGCTGCTGGACCGCCTGCCTGGGATGAGCTAACTCAAATCAAAGCAACACATGATTGACAAGAAAATCTGGTCGCCCCTCGGGGTAGTACGGCGCGATAAGCGCCACCAGCACAGCCCACGGAACCACGCGCTCCATCTGCGCGATGAACTCGCGCTTGCGGGTTCTTTTCATGCTGAGATTGAGCCCCAAACGTACGCGGCCCGTGAATCCATGGCAACGGCCGACTGCAGCCTCGGTACAGCTTATCGCGGCTGGAAAGCGATGACCGACATTCCGACCAGACTGATCGCAACTCCTGCGGCATCCCAGCTGGTCGGACGAACACCGTCAACTGCCCACAGCCAGGCGAGCGCCACCGCGATGTACACCCCTCCATATGCGGCATAAACTCGGCCAGCAGCCTCAGGGTGTAGCGTAAGCAGATAAGCGAACAATGCAAGGCTACCAGCCGCTGGAACAAGCAGCCAAGCCGAACGATGCTGGACCAGCCATAAATATGGCAGGTAACACCCGACGATTTCGGCGAGCGCCGTTAACATGAACAAGAGGACGGTTTTCATACGGCCATTTTGCCGCTGCCGCTTGGATGAATCGATGCGGGTATGCAAGCCGCTATTTTGCTGGCCGCCATCGATGCGGCAGCAGTTTATGAATTAGGCTGGCCCGAATTATGCAGAGTTTGCCTAGAGCAAATCGCCTGGTTTGCAACAGCTGCGTGACTGGCAGTAGACCAATTGCTACTTAATTAATAGCTGCTTGTGCACTGGCTGCCTGCGCTACAGGTATATTTGATGCCAAAAAATGGCTTTCCGCGCAACACCCAGGCGCTTTGGCCGGTTTGCAGCGGTCGGGGCTTGGCGCTACCATTTGGCGCCATGACAGACCATCTTTTTGTACTGACCGGCGCCTCGCGCGGCATGGGCCTGGCCATGGCGCGCCAGCTGCTGGCGGGTGGCCACACCGTGCTGTGCATTTCGCGCAGCGGGGTGCCTGCGCTGGCGCAGCAGGCCCAGCAGCGCGGGGCGACCTTGCTGCAGTGGTGCCACGATCTGGCGGACAGCGGCACGCTTGCCGGCTCTTTGCAGGACTGGCTCCGCCAGCAAGGGGGCACGGCCTGGCGCACCGCCAGCCTCATCAACAATGCCGGCGTCATTCCCCCTGTCCGCCCGCTTGCGCAGGCCGATGCGGCAGACCTGGCACGGGCGCTGCGCGTTGGCCTGGAGGCGCCCATGCTGCTCGCGGCGGCGTTTTTGCAGGCGACCGAAGGCTGGTCCGCACAGCGCAGAGTGCTCAACATTTCCTCTGGGCTCGGGCGCCGGGCGATGGCGTCGCAGGCGGCCTATTGCGCGGCCAAAGCCGGCATGGATCATTTCACCCGCTGCCTGGCGCTGGAAGAGGCGTCGAAAACCAATGGCGCGCAGGTGTGCTCGCTGGCGCCCGGCGTGATCGACACGGCCATGCAGGTCCAGCTGCGCGGGGCGGACGGTGCCGCTTTTCCTGACCGGGACAGCTTTGTCCGCCTGAAATCGGGCGGTCAGCTGACATCGCCTGACGAGGCGGCGAAACGGGTGCTGGCCTATCTGGCGCGGCCGGACTTTGGCGCCCAGCCAGTCGCGGACGTCCGGGAGTAGGCGGCGGGCGTTCGCGCCCCGCTGGCCCCCATCCCAACCTTCCTCCAGCGGAGAAGGAGAAATACCGGGGAAAATGCCGCATTTTTGATCAAAACGGGCTCTAGCGCAGGCAGCGCTTGCGCAAGCAGCTATGAATTCAGGAGCAGCAAGGCCGTCCGGCTTCGCTGTTGCCAGCCAGGGGCAACCGCTCTGACCGAAACTTGAAATCCGCCCTATCAGTTTGCTATGTTTTTTATAGCTACAGCCTAAGATGTGGTGCGCGTCGGAACCACATTTGGCTTAAAAAATTACCAAAACCTGCTAATCCGCTTTCAAAATCTGATAAATCTCGTCCTTGAGTTCCAACCGTTTTTTCTTCAGCACCTCCAGCGCGTCGTAGGCGATGGCTTCCTTGCCCTGCTCGTGCTGGGTGATGGTGTGATTGTGGGAATCGTAGTGTTCGGCCAGGGTCGAAAAATGCGCATCCGAGGCTTTGAGGTGGGTCATCTTCTCCAGGTACTCGGGAAACTCATGCGCCAGATCGTGATTCATCAAATGCATAACCGATTCCTTTCAGGAATAGAAACGTATAGACAACGTTGGGAAACCTGACGCAGGCCGTTGATCGACAAGCCAGTCAGGCCTTCAATGCTAGCAAAATGCCCATTGGGCCGGCCTGACCCACGACATGCGCGTTGAGGCGACCAGCGGCAGCGCACCCGGCGCCATGCCTTTTGTCATTCCAAAGCAAAAAGGTGGCTTCCGTCAGGCGCCGATGCATTGAATAATCGCATCATGCCAGCCCGCTCATCCGTCCCGCCCCGACCACGCTCTCCATTGCCGCGTGCCGGGGGACGGTCTTGCGCGGCGGCGCTTTCAATTGCAGGAGTCACTGGCATGAAGCTGTACGGCGATTTTTCTTCCCAGGCCGAGATCGACGCGCAGTACAACGCGTCGCTGCGCGTGGCCGATCCCGCGGCCGAGATGGCGCATTACGCCGCCGCCGCTGGGCTGGCCCGCCAGCGGCTGCAATGCCGGCTCGACCTGCGCTACGGCGCGACCCTGGACGAGACGCTGGACATCTTCCCTGCCGCGCAGCCCAGGGCGCCAGTATTCGTCTTTTTGCACGGTGGCTACTGGCGTGCGCTGGGCGCCAAGGACTTCAGCGGCGTGGCTCTGGGCCTGCAGGCGCGCGGCATCACCACCGTGGTGGTGAATTACGCGCTGTGCCCCAAGGTCACGCTGGAGGAGATCACCCGGCAGTGCCGCGCCGCCGTGGCATGGACGCTGCGCCACATCGGCGACCATGGCGGCGATCCGGCGCGCGTGGCGGTCGGCGGCCATTCCGCCGGCGGGCACCTGAGCGCGATGTGCCTGCTGACCGACTGGGCGGGCGACTACGGCCTGCCGGCTGACCCGCTGCGCGCCGCCCTGCTGGTCAGCGGCCTGTTCGACCTGGCGCCGCTGCGCTGGAGCTACCTGCAGCCGGTCATCCAGCTCGACGATGGCCTTATCCGCCGGCAGTCCCCGCTGCTGCAGGTGCGTCGCTGCGCCACGCCGGCGCTCATCGCCTGGGGTGCCGACGAGAGCAGCGAGTTCGCGCGCCAGTCCACCGCTTTCGGCACGGCCTGGCGGGCCGCCGGCAACACGCATGAACAGCTGGCCCTGCCCGGCTGCCATCATTTCTCCGCCATCCATGGCTTCGAGCAGGCGCAGAGCCCGCTCGTTGACTGGCTGGCCCACCAGCTTGGAGCCGCATGAGCGACATCACCCGCCTGGCTTGCCAGGCACTCGACGCCCAGGACAGCCTCGCCCCCTTGCGCGGGCAGTTCTCGCTGCCTGCGGGCATGCTTTACCTCGACGGCAATTCGCTGGGCCCTTTGCCCAGCGCCACCGCTGCCCGCGTGCAGGCCGTGGTCACCGGCGAATGGGGCCAGGGCCTCATCAGCAGCTGGAACAGCGCCGGCTGGATCGACCGGCCGCGCCTGGTCGGCGACAAGATCGCTCGCCTCATCGGCGCCGGTCCAGGCGAGGTGGTGGCCGTGGATTCCACGTCCATCAACCTTTACAAGGTGCTGGCCGTGGCGCTGGCACTGGTCCGCGAGGGCGCGCCCGGCCGCCGCCGCATCGTCTCCGAGCGCGACAATTTTCCGACCGACCTCTACATCGCCGAAAGCCTGGCCCGCCAGCACGGCTGCGACCTGACGCTGGCGGGCGCCGACGAGATCGAGGCCCAGCTCGATGACAGCGTCGCGGTGCTGATGCTCACGCAGGTGAACTACCGCACCGGCCGGCTGCTCGACATGGCCGCCTTGACGGCCCGCGCGCATGCCGCCGGCGCGCTGGCCGTGTGGGACCTGGCGCACAGCGCCGGCGCCCTGCCGGTGGATCTGCGCGGAGCGGGCGCGGACTTCGCGGTGGGCTGCGGCTACAAGTACCTCAATGGCGGCCCAGGCGCGCCCGCCTTCGTCTGGGTCCATCCGCGCCATGCGGCGCGGATGGACGCCGAGGCGCGCTGGCAGCCGCTGTCGGGCTGGATGGGCCATGCCACGCCGTTCGATTTCACGCCGGGTTACCAGCCAGGGGCAGGCATCGGCCGGTTTATCTGCGGCACGCCGTCGGCAATTTCGCTGGCGGCGCTGGAGTGCGGCGTTGACACGCTGCTGGCGGCTGAGGCCTGCGGCGGCCTGGCGGCGCTGCGCCGCAAGTCGCTGGCCCTGAGCGACCTGTTCATCGCGCTCGTCGAGCAGCGCTGCGCCGGCCACGGCCTGCAGGTGCAGACACCGCGCGAGCACGCACGGCGCGGCAGCCAGGTCAGCCTCTACCTGGACCCGGCCGACGGCGACGCCTACGCCATGGTGCAGGCGCTGATCGAACGCGGCGTGATCGGCGACTTCCGGGCGCCGGGCATCCTGCGCTTTGGCCTGACCCCGCTGTACCTGGGCTTTGCCGAGGTCTGGGACGCCGTCGATCATTTCGCGCAAGTGCTGGCCAGCGGCCAATGGCGCGAGCCGCGCTTCAGCCGCCGCAGCCGCCCGAGCCACCGCACCACCGTGACATGAGCCGACCATGAACCAACCCGTCCACGGCCCCGCTGGCACCGAACGCATTGTTGCGGAGGAAGGCGCGCAGCTAGACTTCAGCCGCCACATGAGCTACGGCGACTACCTGCACCTCGACCAGCTTCTGGCCGCCCAGCACCCGCTGTCGCCCGCGCACGACGAAATGCTCTTCATCGTGCAGCACCAGACCAGCGAGCTGTGGATGAAGCTCATGCTGCACGAACTCACCGCCGCCAGCGCCGCGGTGCGGGCTGACGCGCTGGCGCCGGCCTTCAAGATGCTGGCCCGCGTCAGCCGCATCATGGAGCAGCTGGTGGGCGCCTGGACCGTGCTGGCAACGATGACGCCGCCCGAGTACACCGCCATGCGGCCCTACCTGGTCAACTCCAGCGGCTTTCAAAGCGCGCAATACCGCTGCATCGAATTTGCGCTCGGCAACAAGAACGCGGCCATGCTCAAGCCGCACCAGCACCGCCCAGAGTTGCTGCAACAGGTGCAAACCGCCTGGCGCGCGCCCTCGCTGTACGACGAGTCGCTGCGCCTGATGGCCCGCTGTGGCCTGGCGCTGCCAGCCAGCCACCTGGAACGCGACTGGACCGCGCCCTACGAAGCCAGTGAAGCGGTCGAGCAGGCCTGGCTGCAGGTCTACCGCGACCCGGCGGCGCATTGGGATCTGTACCAGCTGGGCGAGAAGCTGACCGACATCGAGGACGCGTTCCGCCTCTGGCGTTTTCGCCATGTGACGACCGTGGAGCGTGTGATCGGTTTCAAGCGCGGCACCGGCGGCACGGGCGGCGTGAGCTACCTGCGCAAGATGCTCGACGTGGTGTTGTTCCCCGAGCTGTGGTCGCTGCGCACCCATCTTTGAACGTGAAGACCCCATGAACCTTGCCGCTATCGGCGGCGCCGTCGCCAGCCCCATCCCGGCCTTATGCCGGCCTCCGCGCGGGGCGTTATTTCCGCGCAAGCGGCTGGGTTGTCGCTGCTGGCGCAGACCCGATCCGGCGAATTGCCAGCGGCCCGCGACCCCGACTTTGCATGCGCCTGTTTTTTAGGCACCCTCGGCATCATCAATGCTGGCGCCATTTTGGCGAGTTGTTCAGGCTGTTATCCACAGCGTAAGCCACCTTTGGCAGGGATAAGTTTTGCACCCGTGAATGCGGCGGGATTGCGTTTGTCAGAAAACAGACCGGGCGTGTCATAGCCCAAGCGCTCAAGCCTCGATCTTCACGCCTTTCCAGAAAGCGACATACCCCTTGATGTTGTCAGCCTCCGGCTTGGGGTCGGGGTAATACCAGGCGGCGTCGGTGTTCATCTCGCCATCGACCAGCAGCGAGTAATAGCTGGCCTGCCCTTTCCATGAACACATGGTGTGGTGATTGCTGAAGGTCACATGCTCACGGTTGAGCGAACTTTCGGGGAAATAGTGGTTGCCCTCAAGCACCACGGTGTCCTCGCTTTGCGCAATGACTGCGCCATTCCAGATTGCTTTCATGTTTTTTCTTTCCTGATGGGCCTTTAATCTTCGCACATGCCGAGCCCACTGTTTCCAGGGCAAAAGGCTGTTCCAATCAGGGGTTTAACACAAGGTCCCGGTCCGCCTGTCAGGCGCGCAGGCCTCGCCACTCTGGAACCCCGTCCATGGCCATCAAAGCCACCATTCACAAAGCCCAACTGCAAATCGCCGACATGGACCGCGCCATCTATGGCGACCACAACGTCATCATCGCCCGCCATCCGTCGGAAACCGATGAACGCATGATGATCCGCCTGCTGGCGTACGCGCTCAACGTGGCAGGCGATGACAAGCGGGGCCGCCTCGAATTCGCCAAGGACCTGTGGGATGTCGATGAGCCCGCGCTCTGGCACAAGGACTACACCGATGCGGTGCTGCACTGGATCGATGTCGGCCAGCCCGACGACAAGCGCCTGATGCGCGCCGCCGGCCGTGCCGAACGGGTGAGCGTCATCAGTTTTTCCAGCAGCACCCCGGTCTGGTGGAAAGGCATTGAAAGCAAGCTGACGCGCGCGGCCAATATCACCGTGTGGCAGATCGAAGCCGCCCAGAGTCAGGCGCTGGCCAAACTGGCGGAGCGCGGAATGCAGCTGCAAATCTCGATCCAGGACGGCACCGTCTGGATGAGCACCGGCAGCGAATCGGTCGAGATCACGCCGCGCCGGCTCACTACCGGCGCCTGACTCCCTTTCTCAATCAAGCGCGTACGCGAAGCCGGCAACGGCATCGTTTGATCTAGAAACGCGATGAGGGCAAACGCTCAACGTTCGCGCACGGTTGCCTCGGCGGCCGGCTGGTCCGCTGGCCAACGCCGGTCGTCCTCGGCCAGCCTTGCGGCGCAGTTAAAGCAGAAGTTGGCATAAGGCGCATGGCCTTCGGCCCGGCATTCGCGGCAGCTGCGCGATGCCAGCCCCTGGAACATCTTGGTTCGCCGCTGCGCCGCCATTTCGGCCGTGACAATGCCTGTCGGCACGGCCAGCGTGCCCCATCCCAGCAGCATCATGAACGAGGCAATCAGCCGGCCCAGGTCGGTCTTGGGCGTGATGTCGCCAAAGCCCACCGTGGTCACGGTGCTGATGGCCCAGTAAACCGATGTCGGGATGCTGGTGAAGCCGTTGCCCCGGCCTTCCACCACGTACATCACCGTGCCCAGGACGAGCACCAGCATCACCACGGTGGACAAGAACACCAGGATTTTTCGCCTGCTGGCCGCCAGCGCGCTGCCCAGCGACTGGTACTCGGCCACGTACTCGGTGAGCTTGAAGACGCGAAACACCCGCAGCAGCCGCAGCACGCGCACATCGATCAGCGCATGAAGCTCGGGAACAAACAGCGCCAGATAGGTCGGCAGCAAGGCCAGCAGGTCGATGACGCCGAAAAAGCTGGTGGCGTAGCGCCAGGGGTTTCGGATGCATGCCAGCCGGGCCAGGTACTCAAAGGTGAAAAGCGCCGTGAAAAACCATTCGGCCACGGCAAATGTGCGGCCATGCAGGCGACTGACGGCCTCGACACTGTCGGCCATCACCACCGCAATGCTGAGCAAGATGATGCCGATCAGCAGCTGGTCGAACAAGCGTCCCGAGCGGGTATCGGCCTCGAAAATGATCCTGTACCAGCGCAGGCGCCAGCCGCCCAGCGGTTTTAACGGGACGAAAGGCGGTCTTTTTTTAACGGATGGGGCCATGGGTTGCAGGCAGCGTTCAGGTGCGTTCGATTGTTCGGTTGTTGGGTTTCAGCGTCGCCGAGGATAAACCACGGCTTCCCACAAAGTGAAACAGGGATAGTGCCGCGAAAGCGCCGATTTTCCGATGCGCTATTCTTTTAATAGCTGACTGCGCAGGTGGTTATTGAGCTACAGCCGTATTTGATCATTATTTTTCCTGAAATCGGGCTTGCGCGCCCTCGGCTTCCTGCAGCGCCCGCCACATCACCTTGCCCGAACCGCTCTTGGGCAGCACGTCGACGAACTGGACGACCCGTGGGTACTTGTAGGCGGCCATGTGGTCCTTGCACCAGGCGATGATCTCGTCCTCGGTCACCGTGCCCCTGGCGTTTGCCCGCAGCACCACCACCGCCTTGACCGTCTCGCCCCGGTAGGCGTCGCGGGTGGAAATGATGCAGGCTTCCTGAATGGCCGGGTGCCTGAACATCAGCGCCTCGACCTCGGCCGGCCAGACCTTGAAACCCGACGCGTTGATCATGCGCTTGAGCCGGTCGGTGATGAAAAAATAGCCCTCCTCGTCCACATGGCCCAGGTCGCCCGAGCGGAAAAACCGCTTGCCGTCCCGCTCGATGAAGGCTGCCGCCGTGGCGTCCGGTTGCTTCCAGTAGCCCTGGAAGTTCTGCGGCCCGGACATGATGATCTCGCCCTGCTCCCCCTGCGGCATTTCCTCCAGCGTGAACGGGTCGACCACCCGCGCCTCGGTGCTCATGAACGGAATGCCCAGGCACTGCTGCTTGGTGGCGTCGGGCGGATTGCTGTGCGACGGGGCGGCGGTTTCGGTCAGGCCGTAGCCCTCGGCAAACCGCAGGCCGTATTCCTCCCACAAGCGCTGGGCCACCGCCTGCGGCATGGCCGCGCCGCCCCCGCCGATATAGACCAGGCTGCCGAGATCGAAGCTGCAGGGGCTTGGCCCCCCGGGGCTGTCCTTTCCTGGGGGCGGCCCAACGGAAAAGTTCGGGCTGGCCATCAGGTCGATCACCATGGTCGGGATGCAAGTCCAGTGCGTCACGCGCCAGCGCGAAATCAGGCGCCCGGCCAGTTCGCGGTCCCAGCGCGGCATGATGACCAGCGTGGCGCCGCCGTAGATGGCCGCATGCAGCACCGACACCATGCCGGTGATGTGAAACATCGGCACCACCGACAGCACCACGTTTTCAGAGGTGCTGTTGCCCCACAGGACGCTGGCGACCGCGTTGTGCATCAGGCTGGCATGCGTGTGCATGCAGCCCTTGGGCAGGCCGGTGGTGCCGCTGGTGTAAGGCAGCACCGCCAGGTCCTGCGGCGTGGCGTCATGCGCAGGCAGCTCGGCTGCGCCTTGAGGCGCCAGGGCCTCGGACCAGTGCAGCACCGTGCCGCCGGCCAGTTCAGGCAGCGCGTGCCGGGTGCCCAGCCAGTCGCGCCAGGCCTCGGGCATGGCGACGCCGGCTTCTTCCCCTGCGCCCGCCTGGCCCGGCGCGTCTGCCGCGCCGAAGGCATCGCTGTAATGGGTCACGATCAGGTGGGCCAGCCGCACCTCAGGCGCCAGCTGCGCACTGGCCCGGGCCAGCTCGGCGGCAAGATCGGCCGATGTGATGGCGACCCGGGCGTCCGGGTCGGTGATGTAGTGCTTCAGCTCCTCGGCCCGGTTCATCGGGTTGACCGGCACCACCACCGCATTGGCCCGCAGAATGGCGAAGTGCGCAATCACCCACTGCGGGCAGTTCTGCATGTGGAGCACCACCCGGTCGCCCCGGCGCACGCCCAGCCGGTGCAGCGTCGCGGCCAGGCGCTCGGCCTGCTGCAGCACGCTGGCGTAGCTCAGCACGCGGTCGAGGAACACCAGCGCGGGCTTGTCTGGAAAGCGCAGCGCACTGACGGCCAGGTTGTACCACAGGGAGGTCTGCGGCGGCGTGATGCTGCGCGGCAGGCGGCTGGGCCAGAACCGGTAGTGAAGGTCGTGCCTGGGAACGGCTGCGGGCGCGGGCAGGCTGGCGGATGAGAGGGGATGCAAAAACGACTCCAGTTGATTCATGTCCAGTTCGATGCGGGAAGGCGACGGCCGCCGTCATGGCCCGTCACGCTCGAAGCGCAAATGGACGCAGACAGATGCCCGCCAGACTACCCCGAGTCTGCATTGCCCGCATTGGGGAAGCTCCGGATGAAAACTTGTCACCTGAGCGACCGGGGGCTCCTTGCGGCCAGGGTCAATGCACATGCTTTGGCGGGCCTCCCGAAGGCTGAAGCCGCCAAGCGCCAACGCCCAGGCTAAAGTTGCCCGGCCCCACGCCGGTCTGCAGGGCCTGCCAGAGTAAAAATGAACTTTTTCTGCTCCGCCCATTCCGATTGCCCATGCGCTGCCTGCAAGGCAGCCAACGAACGGACTGGCGCCCCGCCTACCGCCATGGTTTCCACCGATTCCATGCTTTTCCTTGCATTTTTGTTCCTGGTCCTAAAAGCGCTTTCATGAAATCACACCCACTTTTCATCGCAGTCCCCGCCCTGCTGCTGTCGCTGACCGCGCTGGCTTCTGGCGGCCATGGCGCCAGCCATGGGGCGGGACCAGAAGCCATCGGCAAGCCTGGCGTCGCGGCCAGGGTCACGCGCACCGTCAACATCGACATGCGGGACGACATGCGTTTTCACGCCTCGCTCATCCATGCCAGACGAGGCGAAACGATCCGTTTCATCGTCAAAAACTCAGGCAAGGTCAGGCACGAGATGGTGCTGGGCACCGAAAAAGAACTGAAGGCCCATGATGAGTCGATGAAGAAAAGCCCCGAAATGGCGCACGCCGCGCCCAACATGGCGACGGTGGCGCCGGGCAAAACGGGCGAGATCATCTGGCACTTCACCACGGCAGGCAAAGTCGGCTTTGCCTGCCTGCAGCCGGGCCACTATGACGCCGGCATGAAAGGCCTGGTCCAGGTGTCCGGCGGCAATGCAACCCACAAGGAAATCCACCATGCGCACTGACAGCACATCGCTCCCTTCCCGCCGCAAGGCGCTGCAACTGCCGCTTGCGTTTGCCGGCATCGCGGCACTGGGCCACCCCTGGCAGGCCTTCGCCGCCGCACAAAAGACCGGGCGCATCACCGTCTGGAAAACCCCCAGTTGCGGCTGCTGCAAGGAATGGGTCGCGCATCTGCAGAAAAACGGCTTTGCCGTGGTCACGAACGATGTGAAGGACACGGCGCCCATGCGCCAGAAGCTGGGGCTGCCCGACAAATTCGGCTCTTGCCACACTGCCAGCCTGAGCGGCTACGTGCTCGAAGGCCATGTGCCTGCAGCGGAAATACGCCGGCTGCTGCATGAAAACCCCCAGGCCATCGGTCTGGCGGTGCCCGGCATGGTGGTGGGGTCGCCGGGCATGGAGATGGGTAAGGCACGGGATGCCTTCGACGTGCTGCTGGTCCTGGCTGACGGCAGTTCGCGCGTGTACCAGTCCTATCCAGCAAATTCGGTCTAAGCCCCTGCCAGGGCCATGAAGCCGGACGGCGCCGCCACCGGCAGAGCGTAGCCGGGCAGGCTGGACAGCTGCCGCCGCGAACGCGCAGGGCCCGTAGTCCAGGTTGCGCGGTCCTGCGCCGAGCGCCCATGCTAAGGTTCAGGCATGACCAAAACCATACGCTACACCCTCCTGTCGCTGCGCGACCTGGCGGTTTCAGCTGGCCCGTTTTTACTTCTGGCAGTGGCGCTGCTGGGGCTGGCGTACGCATGGCTGGACCCCAATCCTCCCAAGCGCGTCACCCTGGCCACTGGCCCGGCGCAAAGCGCTTACGAAGAATTCGGCAAGCGTTATGCTGCGATCCTGGCGCGCGACGGCATCGAGGTGACCTTGCTGCCATCCGCCGGGTCGGTCGCCAATCTGCGGCTTCTGCGTGAAGGCAGGGCCGACCTCGGCTTTGTGCAGGGTGGCAGCAGCGAAGCCGGCAGCCCGGAGCAGGAGCAGCTCGAATCGCTGGGCAGCCTGTTTGTCGAACCGGTCTGGCTTTTTTACCGCGAGGACGCGGCGCGCCGTGTCAACCCGCAGGCCGTGCTGGCCGCCCTGCCCGAACTCAAGGGCCTGCGCGTCAACGTCGGCACGCCCGGCAGCGGCCTGCCCAGCCTGATGGGCAAGCTGCTCGACAGCAACCGGATCGAGCCTGGCGCCCTGCAGCTGTCACAGCTGGAGCCGACCCCGGCCACGGTCGCCTTCCTGGGCGGGGAGCTGGATGCCATCGTGTTCGCCTCGGCGCCCGAGTCGCTGATGGTGCAGATGCTGCTGCAGACGCCGGGCGTCAAGCTGATGGATTTTGCGCAAAACGAAGCCTATTCGCGGCGCTTTGCCTTTTTAAGCCCGGCCATGCTGCCGCGCGGCGTGGTGGACCTGGCGGCCGACATCCCGCCGCAGGACGTGCGCTTGGTGGCGCCCACCACCACCTTGCTCACCCGCGCCAGCACGCACCCGGCGCTGCTGCAGCTGTTTGCCCTGGCCGGCAATGAAATCCACGGCAGCGCCGGCTGGTTCAAGCGCGCCCGCGAGTACCCCAAGCTGGCCAACAGTGAAGTTCCCATTTCCGCCGAGGCCGAACGCAGCATCAGCAACGACAAGCCTTTCCTGCAGCGCTACCTGCCCTTTTGGGTGGCCAATCTGGTCGAGCGCATGTGGCTGGTGATGGGCATCATCCTGGCGATCATGCTGCCGCTGTCGCGCATCGTGCCGCCGCTGTATGAATTTCGCGTGCGCTCGCGGATTTTCAGGTGGTACGGCCAGCTCCAGGACATCGAAAACCGCGTTGACAGCCCGCACAGCCAGGGCGGCCTGCTTGAAGAGCTCAACAGCCTGGAGAGCCGGGCCGAAAAGATCAGCGTGCCGCTGTCCTATGCCAACGAGCTGTATGCCCTGCGCAACCACATCCAGCTGGTGCGGGCCAGGCTGCAGCAGCTCGCTTGAGCGCCAAGCGCAACGCGGGTCCGCGGCGGCCGTATCCGCGCCGCGCAAAAGGAAATTAAAGTAGGGATTTAATGGGTGCGTGCAGCCCGGCTGCAACACTGTTTTAAAGGTATCCGACATGAAAATCATTGACTCCCTGCTGACCGAAGCCGCCGGGATTGCAGCCGTTCGCCGCGATATCCATGCCCACCCCGAATTGTGTTTCCAGGAAATCCGCACCGCCGACCTGGTGGCTGAACAACTGGCCGGCTGGGGCATTCCCGTTCATCGGGGCCTGGGCACCACCGGCGTCGTCGGCATCGTGCAGGGGCGCGACGGTGGCGCCTGTGGGCGCGGCATCGGCCTGCGCGCCGACATGGACGCCCTGCCCATGCAGGAGTTCAACACATTCGCCCACGCCAGCCGGCACGCGGGCAAGATGCACGCCTGCGGCCATGACGGCCACACCGCCATGCTGCTGGCCGCCGCGCAGCACCTGTCGAAAAACCGCGACTTCGACGGCACGGTATACCTGATCTTCCAGCCGGCCGAAGAAGGCGGCGGCGGCGCACGGGAAATGATGAAGGACGGCCTGTTTGAGAAATTCCCGATGGAAGCGGTCTTCGGCATGCACAACTGGCCGGGTGGCGCGGTCGGCACGTTTGCCGTCAGCGCAGGACCGGTCATGGCATCGAGCAATGAATTCAAGATCGTCATTCGCGGCAAGGGCAGCCATGCGGCCATGCCGCATAACGGAGTCGACCCGGTGCCGGTGGCCTGCCAGATGGTGCTGGCGTTCCAGACCATCATCAGCCGCAATAAAAAGCCGCTGGATGCCGGGGTGATCTCAGTCACCATGATCAATGCCGGGGAAGCCACCAACGTCGTGCCGGACTTCTGCGAACTTCAGGGGACGGTGCGCACCTTCAGCGTGGAAGTGCTGGACCTGATCGAGCAGCGCATGCGGGCGGTTGCCGAGCACACCTGCGGCGCTTTCGAAGCGCAATGCGAGTTCGAATTCGAGCGCAACTACCCGCCCACCGTCAACTCGGCGGCCGAGGCCGACTTTGCGCGCCGCGTCCTGGTCGATATCGTCGGCGCGGAGCAGGTCCTGGTGCAAGAGCCCACCATGGGGGCCGAGGATTTTGCCTACATGCTGCAGGCCAAGCCGGGCGCCTATTGCTTCATTGCCAACGGCGAGGGCGAGCACCGGGAAATGGGCCATGGCGGCGGACCCTGCACCTTGCACAACCCGAGCTACGACTTCAATGACGAGCTGATCCCGCTGGGCGCCACCTACTGGGTCCAGCTGGCCAGCCGCTGGCTGAACACACCGGCCAAAGCTTAAGCCGTCCGGCTACAGCGCTTACGCGCCGGGCTGGTTCTCGCCATGCACGCTGTTGCGCATGGCGGTGCGGGCCACACTGTCCAGCGCCCCGTCGACCACGCCTTTTTGGCTGATGATCTTGACCATGTCAAGTTTGAGCAGATGGTGCAGCACGCGCGACGTCATCGAATGCTTGCGCCCGCCTTCGCTAGTGAACATGTACATGGTGTCATGGGGGCTGATCCAGGTCAGCTGCGCACGCAGCCACTGCATGTCCACGAACAAATCGACCCAGTCGCCCAGGTTGAACTCGCTGCCCGAAGCCAAGGCCGGGGACGCCGGCTTGGCTGGCATGGCATCGGCCTGCGGCTGAGCCGGATCGCCACGAACGCCGGGCATGGAAGGCGTGTCCCAGTCCTCCATGAAGCCTGAATGCTGAACCTCGGAGGGGGCCAGCCACACCTGCTCCGCATCGGACGCGTCGTCCGCCACAAACATTTTCTCAAGTTTGTGCGTACTTTTCGATGCGGCTGCCGGCTGGTCGGGCACGGCCTTGAGCGCTGTCTGGTGAATCGCCATGAGCTCGTCGAAAAATGACTGGGACTGCGCGATGGGAAAATCAATCGACGCCAGTCCGTCACGCACCGATTGGAGCATGTCCGGGATCATTTTGAGCAGGCGATGCCGATGTTTCGCTGTTTTTTGGGTGTCTAGACTCCAGAGTACATCGCCCAGCGTCAGGCTGTACGTGGAACCTGTCGAACCTGGAGCACTCTGCTGGCCCAGCAGTCTTTCCCGGGCCATGACCTGCGCCCAGGGGCCGGTCAGGAACGCGGAGATGGTTCGGTTGCCTTCGGCAAAATCGGGACGCGCCCTGATCTCGGCGGCTATTTTTGACGCCATGAGATTGCGCTGCTCGGCCTGCAGCAGCGCCTGCACCGCGCGGCGCTGGGTCTGCCGCTGAAGCGGCGTGTTGCGGTTCTGCTTGCGCTCAAAGTCGTGAAGCAGTTCAGTGAAATGCTCGGCTTCGCTCACCTGCTCATCCTTGAGCCGGACCGCGATCTCTTCGAGGCTCTGCATGAATTCAGGAAACCCCGCTGCGCTCTCGCTGCTGTACGCCAGGCTGGTATTGGTGATGGTGTCCAGCAAGCGCCTGGCCGGGTGGCCCTTGTCGCTGAAAAACCGCGAATCCGTCACGGCCAGCCGCAAAAAGGCCGGTTCCGCATTGGCAATGATCCGCCTGACGGGCATGAGCAGCCGCTCATCGTTGACAAGCTGCTCGATCATCAGGCCCACCACTTCAATCGCCAGCGACTGGCCCAGGGTTTTGGCCCCTGTCCTCAAGCGTGCGCGCAATTGCGCCACCGGACGCGGCGGCTCCGGTCGGGACGCTTTCACCGTTGAGGGGGCGAGCCCCTTTTCTTCCAGCTCCGTCAGCACGTCCAGCGCTGCGGGCACGGTATGCGAAAACTCGTGATGGACAATTTCTTCCGAGCCGAAGTCCGAAAACGAGGACGACTCATCAATGGAGTTGTCATAGTCGCCCATCAACAGATGGTGCAGGTGGTCCAGCGTGAGCAGCTGCTTGCGGCCGCCTGGCGCGGGCTGGCCGCCCCTCGACAACGGGGCATGCCCTGAGCTCACCGGCTCCGGCGAATTCTGCATAGGAAAAGCGTCCATCCGTTCGCGCGGCAACACCCTTCCATGCTTGGCGTCAGGCGTGGAAATGACGCCATAGGGCGCCGGTGGCATACCCAGTCCGGCCAAAAAATCACTCAGCGAGACATACAGTGCCTGCAGCTCCTCACCCATGATGCGGGCGCCGTCGAGCAGCCAGCAGGCCCGCGCCTGCGCGGTGACGGGAAGGGCCTGGAGCAGGTTGAGCAAGGCCTGCGCCATGACATCCGGACGCATCGGATTGCTGTCAGCCTTGACCACCAAAAAGCCCTGCGCGGTACTCAGGCGGGCAGAAAAAACAGCCAGCCCCGATTCGCAAGCCAGTTTGATGAGCTGCTGCAGGCGAGCGCTTTCCACCGCCTGCTGCACTTCGTTGTCCCCCATCAACTCCAGTTCATCAAAGCTGACCGAAGAAAGCGAACGCCCGGCGCCCGGAGCTTTTACCGAACTACCGGCGGCTGCGTCGTCGTCGATGGCCTTTTTAAGGTGCTTGGGGAATTCATCGCCGATGAGGGTACGGTTCTTGTTGAGCGCGGCGATCGCATTTTGGATTTGCTGCCGTTCTGCAGGATCATGGACGCCTATGGACCGCTCATACATCTCATTCGCAAGTTTCGAGCACCAACGGTCGATCAGGAATGCAGACTGCCCGATTGCCTCGTCAACGCACGACCGGTAAGCCGCACTTGGAGCGTGTGATGAAGTCCTCATGACGTTAGATGCATCCCTTCAGGCAAAAGTGCGAAATTGCACACCGCAATAATGTTTCAAAGGCAAAGCAGTTTTGTCTTCGTTTTTCAAGCCTCAGGAATTCAGGCCCAGTGCCCGCCAGCCAGTATGGCCCAGCTTTTCCAGTGTCTTGATGTTCTCCTCAAAAATGGCTTCGGCTTCCGGAAAAGCCTGCACGGCGCGCGCTATGCTTTCCTCGCGCAGCAAGTGCAGCATAGCAAATGGCGCGCGATTCGTGTAATTGCTGATGGCATCGGGCTCGGTGCCTTCAAACTGGAACCCCGGATGAAAGCTTGCCAGCTGCACCACGCCTTCGAGCGCATGCTCGATCACCACGTCGTCCGCAATTTCCATGAAATCATTGAAGTCCAGAAAATTGTCAAACAACGTGGGATGAATCAGCAGTGTCGTGTCAATTTCATCGCTTGGCGTGCTGGCCAGCAGGTCCAGTTCGCTATCGAGCTCTTCCAGCAGGTCGTCGGCATGCCGTGCGTGACTCACCACCAGGCGGACCTGGTTCTTGACATAGACCGCCTTGGCGAAAGGGCACAGGTTCAGGCCGATCACCGCTTTTTCAAGCCAGTGACGGGTCTGCTCCAGAATTTCCTGGTCGCTCATTGCGCACACCAATTTACTTCAGGGCCTTGAAACGCATGCGCTTGGGCTTGGCACCCTCTTCGCCCAGGCGCTTTTTCTTGTCGGCTTCGTATTCCTGGTAGTTGCCGTCAAAGAAAGTCCACTGGCTTTCGCCCTCGGCCGCCAGGATATGCGTCGCAATGCGGTCCAGGAACCAGCGGTCGTGGCTGATGACCATCACCGAGCCGGCAAATTCGAGCAGTGCGTCTTCCAGCGCACGCAGGGTTTCCACATCCAGATCATTCGATGGCTCATCGAGCATCAGGACGTTACCGCCGGCAATCAGGGTCTTGGCCAGGTGCAGGCGCCCGCGCTCGCCGCCCGACAGCGTGCCGACGCGCTTTTGCTGATCGCCGCCGTTGAAGTTGAAACGTCCGCAGTAGGCGCGGCTGGGCATCTGGAACTTGCCGACGTTCAGGATGTCCAGTCCGCCCGACACATCTTCCCAGACGGTTTTTTCATTGGCCAAGTCATCGCGGTGCTGGTCCACGAAGGCCATGCGAACGGTCGAGCCGATCACCACTTCACCCGCGTCGGGCTTTTCCCTGCCGGCGATCAGCTTGAACAGCGTCGATTTACCCGCGCCGTTCGGGCCGATGATGCCGACGATGGCGCCGGCCGGAACGGTGAAGCTCAGGTTGTCGATCAGCACCCGGTCGCCAAAGGATTTGGTGACGTTGTGGAATTCGATCACCTGCTGCCCCAAGCGTTCGGCCACCGGAATGAAGATTTCATTGGTTTCAACGCGCTTTTGGTATTCGAAATCGGAGAGTTCCTCAAACCGCGCCAGTCGGGACTTGCTCTTGGCCTGGCGCGCCTTGGGGTTCTGGCGCGACCATTCCAATTCCTTTTTCAAGGCCTTGGCGCGTGCTTCCTCGCCTTTTTGCTCCAGCGCCAGGCGGTCACCCTTCTGGCTCAGCCAGGAGCTGTAGTTGCCTTTCCAGGGAATACCGTGGCCACGGTCCAGCTCCAAAATCCATTCTGCCGCGTTGTCCAGGAAGTAGCGGTCATGGGTAATGGCCACGACAGTGCCCGAGTACCGCTGCAGGAACTGCTCCAGCCAGTCAACCGATTCGGCATCCAGGTGATTGGTCGGCTCGTCGAGCAGCAGCATGTCGGGCTTGGACAGCAGCATGCGGCACAGCGCCACGCGGCGTTTTTCACCGCCCGACAGCACGGCGATCTTGGCATCCCACGGCGGCAGGCGCAGTGCGTCGGCGGCGATTTCGAGCTGGTGCTCGGAGTCTGTTCCGGCGGTGGCGATGATGGCTTCCAGCCGGGCCTGTTCGGCTGCCAACGCATCGAAGTCAGCATCTTCCTCGGCATAGGCGGCATACACCGCGTCCAGCTGGCCCTTGGCGGCAAAGACCGCGCCCATGCCGTCCTCGACGCTCTCGCGCACGGTGTGCGCATCGTTGAGCTTGGGCTCTTGCGGCAGGTAGCCGATGTTCAACCCCGGCATCGGGGTGGCTTCGCCTTCAATTTCCTTGTCCAGGCCTGCCATGATCTTGAGCAGGGTGGACTTGCCGGAGCCATTGACGCCCAGCATGCCGATCTTGGCACCCGGGAAAAAACTCAAGGAAACATCTTTCAGAATCTGGCGTTTGGGCGGCACAATTTTGCCGACCTTGTTCATGGTGAATACGTACTGGGCCATCAGATCACTTTGGTAAAGAAGAACAGATAAAAATAAATCGAGTGAATTGCAAGCACCGCAAGCGGCAAGCAAATTCACATTTCTACGGGCTTGGGCACACGCCTGGGCGCGCAAACAAATAACGCAATTCTGGCGTGAATCCATCGATTATCGTTCCGTGCGACAATCATTAGGTTGCAGGGCTCCAGTTGCCCTCAGCATTTGGGCACATCCAGGTACCGGCTTAGCCAGGCTGCCGACGATGTTCTAGCCCGACTCCCTGACCCCATCTGCCTATGACTGGCGGGTTGCCTTCAAACCAAGGTGCCCAACAGGCCGATCTAGAGCGTCCCAGCGGCGCAATACCATGAAATTTGAAGAATTGAACTTGGCCCCGGCCATTTTGAAGGCCGTGCTTGAGCAGGGCTACGACACTCCCACGCCCATCCAGGCACAGGCCATTCCGGCCGTGCTCGCCGGTGGCGACCTGCTGGGCGGCGCCCAGACCGGCACCGGCAAAACCGCAGCCTTCACCCTGCCCTTGCTGCAGCGCCTGTCCACCGAACCGCGCCTGGCCAACCGGCGCGGCGTCAACGCGGTGCGCGCGCTCATCATGACCCCCACCCGCGAACTCGCGGCCCAGGTCGAGGAAAGCGTTCGCACCTACGGCAAATACCTGGACCTCACCTCGATGGTGATGTTCGGCGGCGTCGGCATGGGCGCGCAGATCGAAAAACTGCGCCGCGGCGTCGATATCCTGGTGGCCACGCCGGGCCGCCTGCTGGACCATGCCGGCCAGGGCACGCTCGACCTGAGCCAGGTGCAGATCCTGATCCTGGACGAAGCCGACCGCATGCTGGACATGGGCTTCATCCATGACATCAAGAAAGTGCTGGCGCTGGTGCCCAAGCAGAAGCAGACGCTGCTGTTCAGCGCGACCTTCAGCGACGAAATCCGCGAACTGGCCAACGGCCTGCTGCGCAACCCGGTGTCCATCCAGGTGACACCGCGCAACACCACGGTGCAGCGCATCACGCAGACCATCCACCCGGTTGGCCGCAGCAAGAAGAAAGCGCTGCTGACCCACATCATCAACGAGCACAACTGGAGCCAGGTGCTGGTGTTCACCCGCACCAAGTTCGGCGCCAACAATGTGGCCGAGCACCTGACCAAAAACGGCATTCCCGCGATGGCATTGCATGGCAACAAGAGCCAGACGGCCCGCACGCAGGCCCTGCAGGGCTTCAAGAATGGCGAGATCCGCGCGCTGGTCGCCACCGACATCGCCGCCCGCGGCATTGACATCGACGAGTTGCCGCATGTGGTGAACTATGAAATCCCGAACGTCAGCGAAGACTATGTGCACCGCATCGGCCGCACCGGCCGCGCCGGCAACAGCGGCGAAGCCGTCAGCCTGGTCTGCCTGGACGAAGAAGGCTTCATGCAGGACATCGAGCGCTTCACCAAGCAGAACATCGAGAACATCGTGGTGCCTGGTTTTGAAGCCGAACCCGGTGAAAAAGCCGAGCCGCTGGCCATGGGCCGACAGACCATCTGGGGCGGCCTGGGCAAACCGCCGAGCCGCGACGTGATGCAGGCTGCCGCCAAGGCCGCCCGAAGCGAAATGATGACCCGCATCCGCGACACCAAAGGCGCCCAGCCTGCGCGTGGCGGCAATGCGGGCGGACGCGGCCGCAGTCCGGCCGGCAACAGTGCAGGCGCAGGCCGCGGCGGCAATGGGGGTGGCAGCTTCGCGGGTAATTTCGCTGGCAATGGCGCTGGCAACGGCGAGCGTCGCGCGCCAGCCCAGCCGCGCCAGAACGCCGGTTATCCGCAGGGCGGTCAGCCCTCGGGCCCGCCGCGAAATGCGTATGCGCAAGCGCCGCGCCAGCGCGACAGTGAGCCGCGCAACGATTTCGACAATCAGCAGCCGGCCAGCCATGCCTCTTCGGGCTTCCCCTCGTCGGGCCAGCCTTCGGGCAACCGCAACAACTTCCGTGGCGGCAACCGCAGTGGCGGTGGCGGTGGCGCGGGCGGCGCCGGGGGCCGGAGCAACGGTCCCCGCCGCTCAGGCGGTCCCGGCTCGTTTACCGGCCGCTAAGCAGCAATAAAGTCGCCGGCGGTGCAGAGTGCGCGGGCCAGCAGGCGTCCATGCACCGCACCAGGCAGCGGGTCGATTTCGCTGAGCCTTCAGCTGATTTTTCTGCTGCCGCCAAGTGGGCTTTCATGCCAGCGCGCCCAGACACGCGGCTGCGCCGCGCTGCCCACGGGTGCCCAGCGAGCCCTGTTTGCGATTAAGGGCCAAATTTAAGCAAATAATGCCGCTAGCGCATGACCAGCATGTGTTAATAGCTATTAAAATAATAGCACTACCATTTCGCCATGACGATAGCCCTGGGCAAGCACGGCCCTGCCGGGCCCGTTCCCAGCACGCGACTGCATGGCGGTCATGCCTTGGAAACCCTCACCGTGGCGTCTGCCCGCTTGTGCAGGTCTGGCAGCAGTTCCAGGCCCAGGCCCGGCTTGTCGCCCAGGCTGATCATTCCATTTTTGACGACCGGCAATTCGGTCACGAGTTCCCTGTACCAGCCGGTGTAGAAAGCGCGCACGCTTTCCTGAACGAGCGCGTTGGGGGCATGCAGCGACAAATGCGTTGACGCCGCCCACACCACCGGCCCGGTGCAGTCATGCGGCGCCACAGGCAGTTGCCACGCATCGGCCATGCCGGCGATTTTCCGGGCCTCGGTCAGGCCGCCGCACCAGCTCAGGTCGAGCATCACCACCCCCGCCACGCCGGCCTGCAGATAGTCCTTGAAGCCCCATTTGTAGCTGAGCGTTTCGCTGGCGCAGATCAGCGCATCGCAGTCCTTGGCGTACTGCCTGAGCAGGTCCAGCGAATCCATTCGGATGGCGTCTTCATGCCAGAAGGTGTTGAAGGGCTTGAGCGCGCGGGCGATCTTCTGCGCCATGGGCAGGCGCCACAGGCTGTGGAACTCGACCATGATGTCCATCTTGTCGCCGACCGCATCGCGGATCTTGCGAAAAGGCGCCAGCGCGGCGTCGAGGTCTTCGCTGCTGATGTACTGGCCCTGGCTTTTCTCGGCGGCCGGATCAAATGGCCAGATTTTCATCGCGGTCACGCCTTCGGACAGCAGCGACTGGGCCACCTCATCGGCCCGGTGCAGGAAGCCCTCCAGGTCTTCATATGGCCCAGCGGCCTGGCCCCGGGCGGCGTCCAGCCCCCAGTTGGCGGTGCTCTGGTTGACAGTGCTGCGCACATACTGGTAGCCGGCGCAGGTGTTGTAGATGCGGATGGCGTCGCGGCTCTTGCCCCCCAGCGCGGTGTGCAGCGGCATGTTGGCGGCCTTGCCGAAAATATCCCACAGCGCAATGTCAACGGCCGAGTTTCCGCGGGTTTCCACGCCCGAGCCGCGCCAGCCCAGGTAGCCGGTGAGGTCGCGGTTGCGTGCCTCGATGGCCAGCGGGTCCTGGCCCAGCAGCTTGGGCGCCACCCATTCATGCACATACGCCTCGACCGCCGCCGCCCCCATGAAGGTTTCGCCCAGGCCGGTCAGTCCTTCGTCGGTGCGCAGGCGTATCCAGATGATGTTGGGGAACTCGCCCAGCCGAACGGTTTCGACTTCAACGATTTTCAATGGCGCCTCCGCAAGTGACATGAAAAACGACCGCGAGGGTTGCCCCTGGCGGCCTTGCGAACCCCTTTTTCAGCAAAGGCCTGCTCAGCCGCCGCGGGCTTTTTTCAGGGCTTCCATCACGATATTGACGGGCTCCGCGCCAATCGTGGGCAGGTTTTTGTCATAGACCGGCTTGACCTTGTCAAACATGCGGCGCTGCTCTGCCGGGGTGATCTCGTTGACGACCATTCCCTTGGCCTTCAGGCTGGCGAGCGATTTTTCCGACTGCGAGCGGATCGCGGCACGCTGCACTTTCTGGCCCTCCAGCGCGGCTTCCCGCAACACGGCCTGCTCCTGGGGGTTCAACTGGTCCCACAGTTTCTTGCTGTACAGGATCAGGAAAGGCGTGTAGGCGTGCCGGGTCACGCTCAGGTATTTCTGCACTTCGTTGAACTTGGAGGTTTCGATGGTGACAAACGGGTTTTCCTGCCCGTCGATGGTCTTGGTCTCCAGCGCGGTGAACACCTCGCCGAAATTCATCGGCACCGCGTTGGTTCCCAGGGTCTTGAACGTGTCCAGAAAGATGTTGTTCTGCATGACACGGACCTTCACCCCCTGGAAGTCCTCGGCAGTCGCCACCGGCCGCTTGTTGTTGGTCAGGTTGCGAAAGCCGTTTTCCCAATAGGCAAGATTGACCAGCCCGGCCTCTTCCAGCTTTTTGTTGAAGTAAGCGCCAGCTGGGCCGTCCAGCACGGCATCGGCCTCCTTTTCGTTGGCGAACAGGAACGGCAGGTCGAACACGCCCAGTTCCTTGATGATGCCCACCAAAGGCGAGCTGGAGGTGCAGACCATCTCCTGCGTGCCGGCACGCAGGGCCTGGGTGGCCTGCAGGTCGCCGCCCGCCGCGTTGTTCCAGAAGGCATTGATCTTCATCTTGCCGCCGGTCTTGGCGGCAAGGATTTCCTGCATCTTCTTGACCCCGAGCCCGACCGGATGGTCTTCGGCCACGCCATTGGTGAACTTGATGGTCCGGTCGGCGAACTGGGCGAATGCCGCCGTGCTCGCGAGCAGGGCCGCGCCGACCAGGGCTGAGGGAAGCAGTGTTAAAAGGGTTCTGCGTTTGAACATGTTGTCTCCTTGATAAATTGAAATGGCTGAACTGGCTGACGACGGTTATCTTTGCCCTGGCTGCGGAAAAATGCAATCAGCGCATCCACCACTGCAGCGGCACGGTGACGATTTGCGGAAAAATGACGAGCAGGAACAGCACGGCGAGCTGGGCCAGCAAAAACGGCAGCACGCCCTTGAAGGCGTCGTCCATGCTGATCTTGGCCACGCCGCACACCACGTTCAGCACCGTGCCCACCGGCGGCGTGATCAGGCCGATGGCGTTGTTCATGTTGAACATGACGCCGTAGTACACCGGGTCGATGCCGGCCTTGAGCACGACCGGCATCAGGACCGGCGTGAGGATCAGCACCGTGGGCGTGAAGTCAAGCGCGGTGCCGACCACCACGATGAGCACCATCATGATGAGCATGAGCAGCATCTTGTTGCCCATGAACGGGGCCAGCATGTTGGCGACCTCTGTGGGAATGTTGGCCACCGTGATCAGCCAGGCGCTGACCATCGCGGCGGCCACCAGGAACATGACGACCGCCGTGGTCTTGCCGGCCGACAGCACCAGCTGGTAGAGCGCGGAGACCTTGAGTTCGCGGTAGACAAACATGCCCACCGCGAAACTGTAGACCGCCGCCACCACGGCCGCCTCGGTGGGGGTGAACACGCCGAACTTCATGCCGCCGATGATGATGACCGGCAGCGCCAGCGCCAGGCTGCCCTGCCCGGTGATTTTCAGCCGCTCGGGCAGGGCGACCCTGACGGCCGGCAGCACTTTTTCCTTTTTGGCCACCCACCACCAGGCCAGCCCCACGGCCGCGCCCATCAGCACGCCGGGCACGATGCCGGCCAGGAACAGCTTGGTGATCGACACGTTGCCCGCCACGCCGAAAATGATCATGCCGATGGAGGGCGGGATCACCGGCGCGATGATGCCGCCCGAGGCGATGAGGCCGGCCGAGCGGTTGATGTCGTAGCCCGCCGCCCGCATCATCGGAATCAGCAGGGCCGCCAGCGCGGCGGTATCGGCCACGGCGGAGCCCGAGAGCGAAGCCATGATCACGGCGGCCATCACGGTGACGTAGCCGAGCCCGCCCCGAAAGTGCCCGACCCAGGCCATGGCCAGGTTGACGATGCGCCGGCTCAGGCCTCCGGCGTTCATGAATTCGCCGGCCAGCATGAAGAAGGGAACCGCCAGCAGCGGAAAGTTGTCGGCGCCATCGACAAAGCGCTGCGCCAGGATCTGGCTGTCAAAGGCCACCAGGCCGCTGGTGGCGGCCAGGAAACCCATCAGGCTCAAGCCGCAGACCAGCAAGGCGTAGGCAATCGGCATGCCAATCGCCATGGCCGCCAGCAGGCTGACGATGAAGACGGTGACGGTCATGCCTGGGCATCCTTCATTTGTTTTTCAACGTCCGCCAGGCCTTCGGTCTCGATCACCTGCACCAGCTCATCCTCGCGCAGCTGGCCGGTGAGGAGCCGGTACAGCACATGAAGATTCATGATTCCCATGACAAGGCCAACGATGTAGCCCACGCCATAGATCCAGATCATGGAAATCCCCACGACCGGCGAGACATTGCTGACCTGCAGCGCATGCATCTTCCAGGTGCCGACAAAAAACAGCACGTTGCAGGCGAGCATCAGCGATTCGCTCAGGAACAGGCACAGCTTCTTGCCGCCCACGTTCAGGTGCTTGACCAGCGTGTCGACGCCCAGGTGCCCTTTTTCCCGCATGGCGACCATGGCGCCGATGTAGGTCAGCCAGATGAAGCTGTAGCGCGCCATTTCGTCGGACACGTCGATCCCGGAGTTGAAGCCGTAGCGCAGCACCACGTTGCCGAACACCATGATGACCATCGCCACCATGCACACGACGATCAGCAGCTCCAGCAGCCTGAAAAACCAGCGTATCGGGACATCGAGCATTTTTTGCAAAGCCATCTCCATTCCGGTGATCTGGTGATCAAGTGATCAGGTAAGCCAGTTAGTGGGCATCTTGAAGGCTCAGGCCGCGATGAGCCAGGTCGCCGGCTGGTTCAGTTTCGGCAGGCCCCGGCGCGAGGCCAGCACCTCTTCGATGTCGGTGTTGGCCCCGTCGATCAACAGGCGAATCGCAATTTCGGCTTCGTTGGGCTGGTGCGCGATCACGGCATCCAGGACCGCCCGGTGAAGCGGCAGCGACCGCGCCGGGCCGTCGGGGCGAAGCGTCGATATCTCGAAACTCGTGCGCAGCAGCGCGCCCAGCGCCTTGCTCATCTGGACCAGCATGCGGTTGCCGCAAGCGCGCAGCAGGCCCTGGTGAAAGCGCAGGTCATGGGTGACGTAGTCGCCCCCCTCCTCGACGGCGCGCTTCATACCGGCATAGGCGGCTTCGATGTCAAGGATATCGCCCGGCGTGGCCCGCTCGGCTGCCAGCCGGATGGCGGCGGGCTCGACCACGCGGCGCAAATCCTGCAGGTCGCGCAAAAATCCGGGCGTCAGCCCCGCCTTGGACTGCCACAGGATGACATCGGGGTCAAACCAGTTCCAGTTGTCGGCGGGCAGCACACGGGCGCCCACCTTGGGGCCGGTGGTCATCAGTCCCTTGGCAATCAGCGACTTGACCGCTTCGCGCACCACCGTGCGGCTCACGCCCAATTCCTGGCACAGCACCGGCTCGGGAGGAATCGATGCGCCCACGGCATAACGTCCCGCAACAATGGCCTCGCCGAGGTGGTCAACCGTGTTGCCGTGGACGTTCTTGATCATGGTTATTACTGAGTTCTTCCGTCAATGGTATGAACATAATATGAATAGAACTTAAGGACTTTCCCTATGACCTCAGAAAAAACGCCTCCCCGCAGAAAGAAACCCGAAGAGCTGCGCAGCCAGCAGTGGTTTGGCCGCCAGGACCGCGACGGTTTTGCGTACCGCAGCTGGGTCAAGGGAAAAGGGGTGCCCGACGACCAGTTCGACGGCCGCCCGGTCATCGGCATCTGCAACACCTTCAGCGAACTGACGCCGTGCAACTCGCATTTCCGCACGCTGGCCGAGCAGGTCAAGATCGGCGTGTACGAGGCCGGCGGGTTTCCGCTGGAGTTTCCCGTGATGTCGCTCGGCGAAACCCTGCTGCGTCCCACCGCCATGCTGTACCGAAACCTGGCGAGCATGGACGTGGAGGAAAGCATTCGCGGCAACCCGATCGATGGCGTGGTGCTGCTGATGGGCTGCGACAAGACCACGCCGTCGCTGCTGATGGGCGCTTGCAGCGTGGATTTGCCCACGGTGGGCGTGAGCGGCGGGCCGATGCTGAGCGGCAAGTGGCGCGGCCAGGACCTGGGCTCGGGCACCGGAGTCTGGAGCATGAGCGAGCAGGTCCGCGCGGGCACGCTCAGGCTGGCCGATTTTTTCGAGGCCGAAAGCTGCATGCACCGCAGCCACGGGCACTGCATGACGATGGGCACGGCCAGCACCATGGCCAGCATGGTCGAGGCGCTGGGCGTCGGCCTGCCCGGCAATGCCGCCTACCCCGCCGTGGACGGGCGGCGCAATGTGCTGGCCCGCATGGCCGGGCGGCGGGCGGTGGAGATGGTGCATGAGGACCTGACGATTTCCAAAATCCTGACGCGCGAAGCGTTCGAGAACGCCATCAAGACCCTGGCGGCGATTGGCGGCTCGACCAATGCGGTCATCCACCTCATCGCCATCGCCGGACGGCTGGGCCTGAAGCTGACGGTGGACGATTTCGACCGGCTGGCCGGCGAGCTGCCCTGCCTGGTCAACCTGCAGCCGTCGGGCCAGTACCTGATGGAGGATTTTTGCTACGCCGGCGGCCTGCCGGTGGTGATGAGGGAGATCGCCCAGCACCTGCATGCCGACGCGGTCACGGCCAACGGCCGGACGATCGGCCAGAACATCGAAGGCGCGCAGAACTACAACACCGAGGTCATCAAGCCGCTGAGCGCCCCCTTCAAGGAGAAAGCCGGCATCGCGGTGCTGCGCGGCAACCTGTCGCCGCGCGGCGCCGTCATCAAGCCCAGCGCGGCCACGCCGGCGCTGATGACGCACCGGGGGCGCGCCGTGGTGTTTGAAACCATCGAGGACTTCCACGCCCGCATCGACGACGAAAACCTGGACATCGATGAAAACTGCGTCATGGTGCTCAAGAACTGCGGCCCCAAGGGCTACCCCGGCATGGCCGAGGTGGGCAACATGCCGCTGCCGCCCAAGGTGCTGCGCAAGGGCATCACCGACATGGTGCGCATCAGCGATGCCCGCATGAGCGGCACCG
>JAQGLT010000045.1 GCA_028292745.1 Polaromonas sp.
TGTCCGCCGTGCGCACCTTCGCCGCGCTGCCCGAGGCGCCGGCCCTGGCCGCCGCCAACAAGCGCATCGGCAACATCCTGAAAAAAGCCCAGGAAGTCGACCCGCATGTCAGCGAGGTGCTGCTGAAAGAGCCCGCTGAAATCGCCCTGTACGCGGCAATGAAGGACATCGTTCCCCAGTCCAGGGCGCAGTTCGATGCCGGCGACTATGCCGCGTCGCTGCAAACCCTGGCCGCGCTGCGCGTGCCGGTCGATGCCTTCTTCGACGGCGTGATGGTCAATGCCGAAGAACTGGACCTGCGCCTGAACCGCCAGGGGCTGCTCAAAAGCCTGCACGAGGCCATGAACCGTGTGGCCGACCTGTCGCGCCTAGTGGCCTGAACACCCGTCTTCCCTGACAACCATGACCCTGCAGAATTTCTCCGGCGCGCAAACCGGGCTCAGCGCCCAGGCATTGATCGGCACCCCATGAAACTCATCATCCTCGACCGCGACGGCACCATCAACAGCGACAGCGACGAGTTCGTCAAGACGCCGGACGAATGGTTGCCGCTGCCCGGCGCGCTGGAAGCGATTGCGCGGCTCAACCACGCCGGCTGGCATGTGGTGATTGCCTCCAACCAGTCGGGGCTGGGGCGGGGCCTGTTCGATGTGGTGTCGCTCAATGCCATGCATGCCAAGATGATGAAGCTGCTGGCGGTGCAGGGGGGGCGGATCGACGCCGTGTTTTACTGCCCGCATACCGCAGAAGAGAACTGCCAGTGCCGCAAGCCGCAGCCTGGGCTGTTCGAGCAGATCGGCGCACGTTTTGGCGTTCCCCTCAAGAGCGTTCCCGTCGTAGGGGATTCACTGCGGGATGTGGTGGTCGGTGCGGCGGTGGGCTGCGAGCCGCATCTGGTGCTCACGGGCAAATCGGAAAAATACCGCGGCATCGCCCCCCCCGAAGGCTTGCCGGCAGGAACGCGGGTGCACCAGGACCTGGCGGCATTTGCCGACTTTATTCTTGCGCGCAGCGATGCGCCGGCAGCCGGTAACCGATAATGCTATAAAAATAATAGCTGCCTGCGCCCGTGCCCTATGCGCTGGCGGGCTAAAAACTTTAAATTCTGGGGGCAGGCAGCCCTTGCAGCGCCGCAGGCGAAACCCGTCCCTTAACCTTACCGCCGGAACCTCAGACATGCCCTTGATTCGCTCCATCCTGCACATGCTGTGGATGATCCTGACCGTGATCCCGTGGGCGCTGTTCGTGGTCATCGCCTCGCTTTTTGTCAACAGCACGACCATGTACTGGATGTGCGCGCGCTGGCTGAAGCTGGCGGTCGACAGCGGGACCGTCATCCTGGGCATTAAAAACCGGATCACCGGCATGGAAAACCTGCCCACCGGGGCGAAAAGCGCCGCCGTCCTGCTGGTCAAGCACCAGTCCACCTGGGAGACGCTGACCATGCCGGCCATCATGCCGCACCCGCTGGCCTATGTATTCAAGAAGGAGCTGCTCTACATTCCGTTTTTCGGCTGGGCCATGGCGCGCATGGACATGATCCACATCGACCGCAGCCAGCGCGCCCAGGCCTTCAGCAAGGTGGTGGCGCAGGGCAAGCGGCTGATGGCCGAGGGCACCTGGGTGATCATGTTTCCCGAAGGCACGCGCATCAACCGGGGCCAGAAGGGCGTGTACAAATCAGGCGGCACCCGGCTGGCCATCGAAACCGGGGCGCCGGTCATCCCGATCGCGGTGACCTCGGCCAAATGCTGGCCGCGCAAGGCATTCATCAAAAAACCGGGTATCGTCGATATATCGATCGGCAAACCCATCCCGAGCGCGGGCCGCAAACCCGATGAGTTGATGCGTGAAGTCGAAACCTGGATCGAGGCCGAAATGCGCCGCCTGGATCCCGACGCCTATGACAGCCGTGAAGCCCCGCCAGCGCGGGCCCGCACTTAAGGCGCATTTTTTTAGTTACCCGTCACCAGAGGCCACTCATGGCGCGCAGGCTTGTTCAACTGACACTTGATCTTTTCGGGGCGGACCCCGCAGCGTCTGCAGGCAACCCCAACCCCGCCGACATTGTCCCGCCGGCCATTTATGCGTCAAAAATGCCTCTGTCGCAGGAGGAGCAAGCGCACCATGCTATAAAAAAAGTAGCAAATGACGCATTCCTGGTTTCCGCCCCATTCCGCCATCCGCGCGCCACCCGTGAAATCCTGCTGGACGGCAAGCTGGTGGCTTATGAAGTCAAGCGCCGCAAACGCCGCACCATCGGTTTTTCCGTTGGCGGCGAGGGGCTGGCCGTCAGCGCGCCCAAATGGGTGCCGCTGTATGAAATTGATCAGGCGGTGCTCGGCAAGTCGGGCTGGATTCTGAGCAAGCTGCATGAAACGCGCGAGCGCCACCGCCGCCTTGAATCGGCCCGCATCGACTGGAAAGACGGCACCCGTTTCCCCTATCTGGGCGAGTGGGTCAGGGTGGCGCTGGACATGCAGCAGCCGCATACGGCCCTGGATGCGCAAGCGCAGTCCGCGGGTTGCAGCCCTGTCCTACGTGTCAAGCTGCCCGGTGATGCCGCGCCCGAAAAGATACAGCAGGCAGTCAAGGCCTGGCTGATGCAGCAGGCCCGAGCGTTTTTTGCCGTGCGTCTGGAACACTTTTCGCCGCAATTGAACGTGCAATGGCGAAAGCTCGGCCTGTCCAGCGCCGCCACGCGCTGGGGAAGCGCCAGTGCCAGCGGTGCCATTCGACTGAACTGGCGACTCATGCATTTCAGTCCCGCCGTCATCGACTATGTGGTGGTTCACGAGCTCAGCCATCTGCGCTACATGGACCACAGCCCCCGGTTTTGGGCAACGGTGCAGACGGTGCTGCCCGATCATGTTGTATTGCGCCGCCAGCTCAAGGAAGAAGTGGTTCCGCGCTGGTAATATCCAATTGTAAATAAACGATAACTATGCAAAATCAAGAAAAATATAAAAACGAAGAAAACCAAGAAAATCCTGCTATGTTGATAAAAACTGTAAATCGATGGAAGCTATCCACAATTTGTGGCCTATTTTGGAAGCAAAAGCATGTCGGATAAGCTGATACTCGTCGTTGAAGACAACCCAGACCACCTGGAGCTGACCGTGCTGACCCTGGAAGAACTGGGAGTCCGGGCCGAAATTGCCGTGGCCCGCGACGGGGCCGCAGCGCTGGACTATCTGCTGGGGCAAGGCCGCCATGCGGGCCGCGATACCCGCAAACAACCCTCCTTTATCCTGCTCGACATGAAGCTGCCCAAGCTTTCAGGGCTGGACGTGCTTCGCAGCGTGCGCGCCAACCCGTTGACGGCGCTGGTGCCTGTGATCATGCTGACATCTTCCAGCGAGCATTCGGACATGGTGGCCTGCTATCAAAGCGGGGCCAACAGCTTTGTGCGCAAGCCTGTCGATTTTGTCGATTTCACTGAAAAACTCAACCGTTTGCAGGCGTATTGGCTGGATGTCAATGAATGCCTGGCGGCTATGTGACCGCCAGCTTCATGCCCAGCATGCATGAGCTGCCGGGTGCTTGCGCGGTTCTGCCCACCTGCGGGCCATGACATTGCAGCTTACCCTGCGCGGGCGCCTTGTCCTGCTGATGGTGGCAGCGCTGATTCCCCTGTTTGGCCTGTCGATTCTGAATACCAGGTTAAATGCGGACGCCGCCGTCAGCCGGACAACGGAAAACCTTAAGTTCTCCGCAGCGCTGGTGGCCGCCAACAAGGCGAGGGTGGTCGATTCAGCGCGCCAACTGCTGTTGTCTTTCGCAAATGTTCCGGGGCTGCTCAACGGTGACCCCTCTGAGTGCCAGCGCACGCTGTCGAGGCTGAAGGAACAGCTGGGGGTCTATACCAACCTGGGCATCATCAATCCCGACGGCTATATGCGCTGCCATGCCTTGGGAGACCAGCGGCCCAACGCGTTCAGGGGTGATCTGGAGCAGGTTCGGCATGCCTTTGCTCGGCGCCAATTCACCGTGGGTGGCTACTCGGTGGGCAGGGCCAGCAGCCGGCCGGTGATCACGTTCAACATGCCTTTGACGGATGCCGGGGGCCGGGTCACGGCACTGGCATTTGCCGCCATCAACCTGAACGAAGTGTCCGCTGACGTGAGCATCGGCAGCTTGCCCGCAGGGGGTCAGGTCATGGTCCTGGACAAACAAGGTGTCGTGCTGGCGGTCACGCCCGCCAATACCGGACTGGTCGGAAAACCGGTTTCGGTCCCGCTGCTGCAAGAAGCCGTCCAGCACATGCGCGCCGGTGCAGGCGAGGACAGCTTCAGTACGGGATCCCGCCGCATCGTTGCCTATTTGCCCACGCATGAAGACCCGGCGGCTGCCTTGTTCGTGGCGCTCAGTACAGACAAGGACGAGGCGCTGGCCCCGGTACGCCAGCAATTTCGCCTTGAACTCTTGGTGCTGGCGCTGGTGGCCCTGCTGGGGGGATGCTTGTCGTGGATGATCAGCGGGCGCGCCATCATGAGGCCTGCAGCCGATATCCTGGAAGCCGCGCGGCAGTTCCAGCAAGGCCGGCTCGATGCCAGGGTGCCGGTCCAGTCGATGCATGAAGTCGGGGAACTGGGCAGTATTGCCGTTGCCTTCAATCTCATGGCAGCGTCCTTGCAGGCCCAGCAAGGCACGCTCGAAGCCGAGCTGGCGCGCAGCCGTGACACTCAGGAAAAACTGCTTGATGCGCAGCGCTTGGCACGCATCGGCTACTGGCAGTTCGACAAGACGACGCAGCTGTTCTCCTGCTCTGACGAGGTTTATGAGCTGCTCGATCTTGACCCTTCGGTGTTCGATGGCACGTTCGAGAGGTTTTTCAAGCGCATTCATCCAGCTGACCGCGCGGCTTTCAACGCGGCGCGCGCTGCATCCCTTCAGGTGCAGGCGCCCTGCGAGGTTGAGTTTCGCATCATCACGTCAACAGGGCAGGTGCGCTGGATTCTTCAGTTTGCCCGGGTTCACTACAGCCCGGACGACAAGCATTCCATCAGCTGGACCGGCGTCGTTCAAGACATCACCGAACGCAAAACTGCTGAACTGGCCATTGCCCGCAGTACCGATCTGCTCAACCGCACCGGGGCACTGGCGAAAGTGGGGGGCTGGGAGCTGGTGCTTGACACCATGACGCTGTATTGGTCGGAGGAAACCTACCGGATCCACGGCCTCGATTCCACATCAGAAATCAACTTCGAGAAAGCAGTGAGCTTTTACAGCCCGGATGCGCAGCCGGTTTTTCAAGCGGCAGTCAAGGCCGCCATCGATAACGCAACCCCCTGGGATATGGAGTTGCCCCTGGTGACTGCGGCAGGGCAGCACATCTGGGTGCGCGCGCAAGGCCGCGCTTTCCTGGAGGAAGGCAAGGTGGTGCGGCTTGGGGGTGTGCTGCAGGACATTACCGCGCAGCACGAGGCGCAAGCGCATTTGCGCCTCCTGGAGACCTGCCTGGCGCGCCTCAACGACATGGTCATCGTCATGGAGCGGGGGGCGACCGCCATGTCCGAACCCCGCATTCTTTTTGTCAATGGTGCCTTTACCGACCACATGGGTTACACCCTTGAAGAGGTGGCAGGGCATTCCCCGCATGTTTTGAGTGGCCCCAAAACCCAGGGTTTCGAGATGGACCGCATTGTTGCGGCATTCAACAGCGGCAAGCCCGTGCAGGCGCAGCTGATCCAGTACGGCAAGAGTGGCAGGGAGCTTTGGGTCGATGCCGATGTGGCGCCCCTGTACGGCGCCAGCGGCGAGGTGACCCATTGGGTAATGGTCGAGCGCGACATCACCCAGCGCAAACTGGCCGAGCAGGCACTGGTCGACGTTGAGCAGCGCTATGCCGTACTGTTTGAAATGGCGCCGGTTCCGATGTGGGTGTATGACGAAACCACCCTGCGCTTTCTGGCGGTCAACCATGCAGCGGTCCAAGCCTATGGTTTTTCTGTCGCAGAGTTCCTGTCGATGACGATTTTTGCCCTGCGGCCGGAGGCCGAGCATGCGTACCTGCGGCAGTGGCTGGAGAATCCGGAGCCTAAAAAAGCCTCCTGGCATGATCGCCGCAAGGACGGTTCGATTTTCCCGGTGGAAACCGTGTCCCAGCCCATTCAGTACGCCAGCCGTGATGCACGATTTGTTGTCGCTCTTGACAAGACGGCCCAGGAAAAAGCCGAAAAGGATGTGCAGGACTACCTGTTCACGCTCCAGCGCGCTGCCGACGCGGCGCAGGCCATCACATGGCATCAGACCCTGGAAGGCACGATGCAGGAGATCGCCGAGCAGGCGCGCGGCGTGATTGGCGCCCACCAGGCGATCGTCAGCCTGAGCGGGACGGATCATTCGGTGCAGAAAATTTATACGCTGTCGATGTCTGAAAAATACGCGGCCTACCGTGAGTTCAGCGATCCGCTGGACGGCACCGGCATCTATGCGATGGTGTGCGAGAACAACCGCCTGGTCCGCATGACGCAGGCCGAGCTTGAGAGCCACCCGCGCTGGCGCGGTTTTGGCGCCTGTGCCAGCAAGCACCCGCCCATGCGCGGTTGGCTGGCCGTGCCCCTGATCGGGCGAAACGGCAAAAATATCGGCCTGCTCCAGCTGTCGGACAAGTATGAGGGCGAGTTCACCAAGCAAGATGAGTATGTGGCGCTCGAACTGGGGCACCTGGCTTCCACCGCCATCGAAAATACCCGCCTCATGGAAGAGATCAGCCAACTCAATGCAGGGCTGGAGCAAAAAGTGGCTGAACGAACGGTTGCGCTGGCCCGCCAGGAGGCCTTGTTCCGGGCCTTGTCCGAGCAGGCCCCCCAGACCGTGTGGACGGCCAATCCGGAGGGCGGTGCCACGTACTTCAACCGCGCGTGGTTCGAATTGATGGGGGGAAAGCTTCAGAACTGGCTTGGCTACCAATGGCTTGCCGCTGTTCATCCCGAGGACGTGATGGAACTCAAGGCCAATTGGAAGATTTCCAAGGAAAGCGAAAAAGCGTATGCAGGCATTCGGCGTTTGCGAGCCAAGGATGGCAGTTTTCATACCATGGCTTACCGCGCTTCGCCGGTGCTCGATGACCAGGGCCAGATTGCCTTCTGGGTAGGCATCGACGCCGATATCACCGAGGTCAAGAGCATTGAGGCGGCTTTACGGCTGTCGAACCAGGAACTGGAAGCTTTTTCCTATTCGGTATCGCATGACCTTCGCTCACCGCTCAACACAGTTGACGGCTTCAGCCGCCTGCTGGCCAAGCAGCTCACGCCGCAACTCGAAGGCGATGCAGGTGGGAAGGTCCGGCACTATCTGGCGCGCATTCAGGCCGGCGTTGCCCAGATGGGGCAACTGATCGAGGATTTGCTTTCGCTGTCGCAGGTGACCCGGGTGCAGTTGCGCACCGAGGCGGTAGACCTGTCGTCCATGGCGCGCAGCCTTCTGGACGAGAAGCTGGCGCGCCAACCCGAACGCCAGGCCACGGTGCATGTCGAAAATGGCCTGCAGGCCGAAGCGGATGGCCGGCTGGTCAGCGTGGTGATGGAAAACCTGCTGTCCAATGCCTGGAAGTTCACGTCCCAACTCGCCACTGCTGAAATCAGCTTCGGCCAGAAATTCGATGCAGCCGGGTTGCCTGTGTTTTTTGTCAAGGACAACGGCGCCGGTTTCGACATGGCCTATGCGGACAAGCTGTTCACCCCTTTCCAGCGCCTGCATGAGGCATCCGAGTTTTCAGGCACCGGCATTGGCCTGGCTACCGTCAGCCGCGTGATCAAACGCCATGGCGGGCGTATCTGGGCCGAATCGGCACCAGGGTGCGGCGCCACCTTCTTTTTTACCCTGCCTCAAGGCGAAGCTTATCGTTCGAGCTGATGCGTTAACGTATTAATACGTTGTTAGTTTGATCGATTTGGATTTGAATTTTTTCAGTTCCGGCTTTGGAAGAGGTAATCTGATTAAGATTACATTTGTGACAAATTTAAACTCTCAGAGTACTTCCATGCTGCGTGAACCGAAGACTTTCGAAGCGGCCATTACCGCCACTGACTTTTCAAGTGAGGACTATTGCGGCACCAGTTACGCGGCCAAAATGCTCGGCCTGTCCGTCGCCACGGTTCAGTCGCTGGTTGAAAAAGGCGAAATCGATGCCTGGAAAACACTCGGCGGCCACCGCCGGATTGCGCTGCAGTCCCTTAATGCCTACCTGGCGAAGCACAGCCCGCAGCTTTCACGGGCCGATCTTCATCCCAAGCACCGCCTGCGTGTATTGGTCGTTGAGGATGATGAGGCAGCGCGTGAACTGTACCGGTGCAATTTTGAAGAATGGGACCTGCCGGTCGATTGCACCTGGATGACCTCGGCGCTCGATGCCTTGATGGATATTGCCAGCATGCGGCCTGATTTGCTGATTACCGATTTGTCGATGCCGGGCGTCGACGGCATCGAGATGCTCAGAACCATCAAGCGCAACCAGCAGCTTGCGGACATGCAGATCATCGTGATCAGCGGAATGCATGTCGATGCGATCAGCGCGCGCGGCGGCCTGCCAGAGCAGGCGCGGCTGGTTCCAAAACCGGTCAATTTCGACTGGCTGGAGGGCTACATCACCGCCCTCGTCATGGCCAATGCCAAATGGCGTTAACGGCTGGTAGAGGCGATTGACTTTCGACTGGCAGACTGCAAAGCATGAACCGATTTCTGAACAAGTTGCGGTCGAATCTTTCAAGTAATTCCCCGGACCTGGGCTTGGCGGCGCAAGACTCCCTCCTGCCGGCTGCCATGCAGGAATGGGGACCCCTGAACCTGACGCTCGACGGCATTGTCCTTCTGGATGAAAAAAGAAACGTTGTCGATGCCAACGCCAGGGCGCTCGAATTCTTGCGCAGCACGCTTTCGGCGGTGGCCGGCTATGACTTCTGGGATGTCGTGGCGCAGGAAATTGCTGAAGAGCATGAAGAGGCGACCGAACTCGGCCTCGGTTCGTCGCCGTCGCATGCGTTCATTGTTCATCAGAGTTTTGAGAACAGCTGGGTCGAATACACCTTCAGGCGCTATCCGGGAGGCTACGTCGTCAATTTGCGCGAAGCCGGTCCCGCGGAAAAGTTCCAGCGCCTGCTGGAAGACAGCAAGCGCTATAACCAGCTGATTTTTGAAGCCAATCCCAACGCCATGTGGGTGTTTGACGTGACGTCGCTGCGGATCTTCGCCGTCAACCAGGCCGCTGTGCGGTTTTACGGCATTGCACGCAAGATGTTCATGACGCTGGGCATGGAAGCGCTTTTCCCCGAGGGCGAGGGCGCCGAATTGCTGCGGTCGCTGCGCCTTGTGAAGGAAGGCAAGGAACTGCAGTCTGAAATGATGCTGTGCAAGCAAAAGAAAATGGATGGGAAGGAAGTGCTGGTTGAACTGGCCTGGAGCCAGGTCAAATGGGAGGGCCGGGCGGCTGTGCTGGTGAGCCTGGCCGATGTCAGCAACCGGCACCTGGCTGACACTTCCCTCAAGCGCGCCAATGCGCAGCTGCAGGAGGCCCTGCTGGTGCAGCAGGAAGAGCTGAAGAATGCCCGGCACGACCTGCTTACCTTTACCCAGGCAGTCTCCACCGACCTGCAGGATTCCCTGCACGTTGCCCACGGCTTTGCGGCCAGGCTGGCGGAAAAATATTCGCTTGCCCTGGATGAGCACGGGCGCCACTATGTCAGGCGCATTCAGGCCAGCATCAGCCAGATTGCCAGGCTGGTGGATGACCTGCGAACACTGGCCCAGCTGCCGCTGCGCTCCGGCGTTCCTGAAATGGTTGACCTGGCACCGATCTGCCTGTCGTTGATTGCCGATTTTCGCAGGCGCGATCCAGAGCGGGAGGTAGCTATCGAGATGGCCGGCAGCCTGCTGCTGCAAGGTAACAAAGGGTTGCTGACCACCGCCATGGCAAGCCTGCTGGACAACGCCTGGAAGTTTTCTTCCAAAAAGCCCGAGGCCTGGATCAAGATCGGCTTGCTGCCCGGCAAGGCGCAGGGGGAAGTGGTGGTGCTGGTGGCCGACAACGGCGCCGGTTTTGATCCGGTCTACGGCGGCAACCTTTTTACCGCCTTCCAGCGCCTGCATTCGTCGGGGGATTTTCCGGGCAACGGCCTGGGCCTGGCCATCATCAAGCGGGTGGCGCAACTGCATGGCGGCACGGTATGGGCCGAAAGCGCCGACCAGGCGGGAGCCAGTTTTTTCATGTCGCTTCCGCAGGCGCCTGCCACGGGTTCCTGACCGATTCATTCGTTTTGCACCAGGCCGGCGGTTCATCGGGCGCCTTCACGCTGACAAGCCCTGGCGTGCGAATGGACGGCGAGCGGGTGCTTGCCCTGCATCAGGCACCCCATTTCACGTTACATTTGAAGTTTACGTTTACGTCAACGTAAACTTCAGCGTCTTTCGCGCGAACAGGCATGGCACGCTGTTGACGCTGGCGCCACCGTTTGCCCCTTCTTTTGATCATGGCCACTACCTACACCATCAGCGATCTCGCCAAAGAGTTTGACCTGACCACCCGCGCCATGCGCTTTTACGAAGACATGGGCCTGCTGCAACCCGAGCGCGACGGGCCGGGCGGACGCAACCGGGTGTACTCCGCGCGTGACCGCACCCGGCTCAAGCTGACGCTGCGGGCCAAGCGGCTGGGGTTGTCGTTGACTGAAGCCAAGGAAATCATCGACTCTTACGACAGCCCGCGGGATACGGCGCCGCAGCTCAAGAAATTCCTGGCTATTCTGGTGGATCACCGTAAAAAACTGGAGGCGCAGCTGGTGGATCTGCAAGCCAATCTGGATGAGCTTCGCGTCCATGAAAGGGAAGCCCGGCTGCTGCTGACCAAGGCCGAAAAGTCAAAATAGGCGATAATTGACGTTTACGTAAACGTCAACCAAAAACCAACCAAGCGGCGGCTGGGCGACATTTTCAAATCATCTTTACGGGGATTTCATGGACGCCTCCACCATGCCGTCAGCGCTGTTCAAGCGCATCGAAGCAAGCTTTTTGCGCCAGGGGCTGATGCAGCATCTGGGCGCGCGGCTGGTGCGGGTGGAGCCCGGCCTGTGCGAGGTGGTGCTGCCTTATTCACAGCGCGTGACCCAGCAGCAGGGCGGGTTTCACGGCGGCGCCATGGGTGCGCTGGCCGATATTGCGGGCGGCTATGCGGCCCTGACGCAGGTGGCCCCAGACACGGAAGTCACCACCGTCGAGTACAAGATCAATTTTCTGGCGGGCTTTCAGGATGGCGAACTGCGCGCCGTGGGCCGTGTCATCCGCTCCGGCAAGCGCATCATCGTGACGGCGGCGGAGGTGCTGCATGTCGGTGCTGACGGAAAGGAAAGCGCCTGCGCTTTAATGCAGCAAACCATCGTGCCCGTGCCCAAGACGTACTGATCGACGGGCTGGGTGCCCATTTCATCCCGCGCCTGGCCCACCACGCCTGCGCACTTTATCCGCCCTTCAAGAAAGACGCGACCATGAACAACATGCCAGGACTCAATTTCCAGCTCGGCGAAGACATCGACGCCCTGCGTGACGCGGTGCGCGACTTCGCGCAGGCCGAAATCGCGCCGCGTGCCGCCGAGCTGGACCGCAATGACCAGTTCCCGATGGACCTGTGGCAAAAGATGGGCGCGCTCGGCGTGCTGGGCATCACCGTGGGCGAGGAATACGGCGGCGCTGGCATGGGCTACCTGGCGCACATGATCGCGATGGAGGAAATCAGCCGCGCCAGCGCCTCGGTCGGCCTCTCGTACGGCGCGCACAGCAACCTGTGCGTCAACCAGATCAAGCGCAACGGCACCGAGGCACAGCGCCAGAAATACCTGCCAAAACTCATTTCCGGCGAGCATGTCGGCGCGCTGGCGATGAGCGAGCCGGGCGCGGGCAGCGACGTGATCTCGATGAAGCTGAAAGCCGAGCATCATGACGGTCAAGGGGGCGGCTACTACGTCCTCAACGGCAGCAAGATGTGGATCACCAACGGACCCGACGCCGACACGCTGGTGGTCTATGCCAAGACCGAGCCCGAGCTGGGCGCGCGCGGCGTGACCGCCTTCCTGATCGAAAAAGGCATGCCGGGCTTTTCCGTCGCGCAAAAGCTCGACAAGCTGGGCATGCGCGGCAGCCACACCGGCGAGCTGGTGTTCAGCAATGTCGAAGTGCCGGCGCAAAACATCCTGGGCGGGCTGAACAGCGGCGCCAAGGTGCTGATGAGCGGCCTCGACTACGAGCGTGCCGTGCTGACCGGCGGGCCGCTGGGCATCATGCAGTCGGTCATGGACAGCGTGCTGCCCTACATCCACGACCGCAAGCAGTTCGGCCAGAGCATCGTCGAGTTCCAGCTGATCCAGGGCAAGGTCGCCGACATGTACACCGTGCTGCAGGCCGGCCGCTCGTTTGCCTACACCGTCGCCAAGAACCTGGACATGCTGGGCACCGATCATGTGCGGCAGGTGCGC
>JAQGLT010000076.1 GCA_028292745.1 Polaromonas sp.
CTTCAAGGTACAGGTCCGCCGGCCAGGCCGATTCCGCGGCATGGCTGTGGCGCAGCACATGGTCGTGCGTGGTGCCCGAGTCGAACCACACGTCGAGGATGTCGGTGCTCTTGAGGTAGTCGGGTGCATCAATGCCGATGATGGATGCGGCGCTGGCCTTGCTCCAGGCCTCGATGCCTCCGGCTTCGACCATGGCGGCGGCCTGGTCCATGATTTCCATGGTGCGCGGGTGCAGCTCGCCGGTGGAGGTGTGGATGAAGAAGGGCAGCGGCACGCCCCAGTTGCGCTGGCGGCTGATGCACCAGTCGGGCCGCCCCGCAATCATGCTTTGCAGGCGCAGCTTGCCGTTCTGGGGGTAGAAGCTGGTTTCGTCGATGGCCGCCAGGGCCAGCTGGCGCAGCGTTTTTTCGGCCTTGTCCTTCGGGAAGACGCCTTGCGTGCCGGCGGTTTCGGCGTCCATGCGGATGAACCACTGCGCGGCGGCGCGGTAGATCACCGGCGTCTTGTGGCGCCAGCAGTGCGGGTAGCTGTGCAGGATGTCCTTCGTGGCGAACAGGCGGCCGTGCTCGCGCAGTTTCTCGATCACCAGCGGTGCGGCCTTCCAGATGTTGAGCCCGCCAAACAGTGGCAGGTCATCCACATAGCGGCCATTGCCCTGCACCGGGTTCAGGATGTCGTCCGTGGCAATGCCGTTGGCGACGCAGGAGTTGAAATCCTCCACCCCGTAGGCGGGCGAGGAATGCACGATGCCGGTGCCGTCGTCGGCGGTGGCATAGTCGGCCAGGAACACCGGGCTGAAGCGCCGGTAGCCCGCATCGGCGTCGTGCAGCGGATGCATGAAGTTCAGCAGCGCCAGGTTCTTGCCCTGCGTGGTCGCCAGCACGGTGCCTGTGAGCTGGTAGCGTGCCAGGCATTTTTCGACCAGCACGGCGGCCAGCAGCAAGATGCCGCGCTCGGTATCGACCAGCGCGTAGTCCAGTTCGGGGTTCAGGTTGAGCGCCTGGTTGGCCGGGATGGTCCAGGCGGTCGTGGTCCAGATGACGGCGAAAGCGTCCTTGCCCAGGCTTTCCAGGCCAAAGGCCGCGGCGAGCTTTTCCGGCTCGGCGCACTTGAAGCCGACATCGAGCGTCTGTGATTTCTTGTCGGCGTATTCGATCTCGAACTCGGCCAGCGACGAGCCGCAGTCGAAACACCAGTACACCGGCTTCAGGCCGCGATAGACAAAGCCGCGCTCGATGATGCGTTTCAAGGCGCGGATTTCTTGCGCTTCGTTGCCGAAATCCATCGTGCGGTAGGGGTTGTCCCAGTCGCCCAGCACGCCCAGGCGCTTGAAGTCGGCCATCTGGGCGGCGATCTGCTCGGTGGCGAAGGCGCGGCTTTTGGCCTGCACCTCGTCGCGCGTCAGGCTGCGTCCGTGCAGTTTTTCAATCGCGTTTTCGATCGGCAGGCCGTGGCAGTCCCAGCCCGGCACATACACCGCATCCAGCCCCTTGAGCTGGCGCGCCTTGACGATCATGTCCTTCAGCACCTTGTTGACCGCGTGGCCAATGTGGATCTGCCCATTCGCATACGGCGGGCCATCGTGCAGCACAAACTTCGGGGCGCCGCAGCGCGCAGCCCTGAGCTTTTTGTAGATGCCCGTGTCGTCCCACGCCTGCGCCCAGCCGGCCTCGCGCTTGGGCAGGTCGCCACGCATGGGAAAGGGGATGTCGGGCAGGTTCAGGGTGCTGCGGTAGTCGGTTTTTGTATCTGGCATGAGGTACTTAAGTGGCACTTTTGAGGGAGGGCGGCCTGAAAGGGCAAAACCGCTGGACGCAGGCGGAATAAACCGTTCGCAGGTACGGGCCGGGGGGCTGGGCGAGGGCGGAGGCGACGAGATCGTCTAAATTCGGTCGCGTGTGGTCTGGCGGCTGGTTTCGGTGTGCATCGAATCGGCGATCGACCGGGCAAAAAAAGCCCGGGCATCGTCGCAGTCCCGGGCAATGCCTGTTTTCAGGCTGTCCAGGCTGTCATATTTCAGCTCGTCGTGCAGTTTGTGTAGCAGTTCCACGCGGATGATTTTACCGTATGCCCCTTCCGCGCCCAAGCTGGCGGGCCAGTCCAGGCAATGGGTTTCAAGCAGCACGCGGCCGCCGTTGGCATCGTCCGGATCGAGCGACGGACGGATGCCCAGATTGGCAACACCTGGCAGCGGCTGTTCGGTCAGGCCTGCCACCCGCACGGCGAAAATGCCGCTGGCCGCTGGCTTCCAATGCGCAAACCGCAGGTTGAGCGTGCGAAAGCCGAGGTCGCGCCCCAGCTTTCGCCCGTGCACCACATGGCCCGAAATGCTGTAGGGCCGGCCCAGCAGCCGTGCCACCCGATCCATGTCGCCCTGCGCCAGCGCTTCGCGAACGGCCGAGCTGGACACCCGCATGTTGCTGACTTCGTAGCTGTTCATCCGCGCCACGTCGAACCCCAGCGGCCCGCCGGCCGCATCCAGCATGGCGTAGTCGCCTGCGCGCCGGGCGCCAAAGCGAAAGTCGTCTCCTACTAGGACGTAACGCGCCCCCAGCCCGCGCACCAGCACTTCCCGGATAAAAGCCTCGGGCGACTGCGAGGCGAGTGGGGCGTTGAAGGGCAGCACCACGCACTGGTCAATGCCGCATTGCGCCAGCTCGCTCAGCTTGTCGCGCAGTGTCGCGATGCGCGCGGGCGCCAAGTCGGGTTTGCGGCCGATCGCGGCGAAATAATCACGTGGATGCGGCTCGAAGGTAACCGCGCAGCTGGGCACGCCACGGTGCCGGGCCTCGCTTTTCAGCAGCGCCAGCATGGCCTGATGGCCGCGGTGCACCCCGTCGAAATTGCCGATGGTCAGGGCACAGTGCGGCGCCAGCTGGGGATGGTGGTAACCGCGGAAAGTTTTCATGGAGGCGATTATCGTTTTTATAGCGGCAAGCCCTCGGAGTGCGCCCTGCGGGGATGGATGTGCATGGGAAACCATTTTCATGCCAGCGCCAGAATTTAGCTGTATATTGATCCATTGACAGCCCCGCACCGTGTTTCCATGCTCATGGAGGTTCGTTTTGAAGGTCCTGAAACTCTCAGCCCAGGGATTGCCCCAAGCCTGGATCAGCCTTGAATTGGCCGTGTTGCATTACGCGGCCGAAGAAGTGCGCTGGGAGATGGGCGCGCGCATCGCGACTTTTCATGGCGGGCACAACGCCGTCACCGGCGAGCAGTCGATCATCCATGTCAACAGCATCATCGGCACCAAGGGCGTGCCCAGCATCAATCCGTTCGACCTGGTGCCGGGGCTGACCAATGCCAAGCTGTTTGCGCGCGACCGCAACGTATGCGCCTACTGCGGCGCTTCCCTGTGCGAGGAAGACCTGACGCGGGAGCACATCATCCCGCTGGCGCAGCGCGGCGTGGACAGCTGGATGAATGTGGTCACCGCCTGCCGCGCCTGCAACCACCGCAAGAGCAACCGAACCCCCGAGCAGGCGCACATGCCGCTGCTTTACACGCCTTACGTGCCCAGCCTCTGGGAAGACTTCATTTTGCGCAACCGCCGCATCCTGGCGGACCAGATGGAGTTCTTGATGGCCCACGTTCCCAAGTCGTCGCGATTGCTGAGCTGATGCGGATGGGCCGTCCGCGCCCTCAGGCAAAAACTCCCGCCGTGTCCTGCATCCGCGCCGACACTTCGCCCAGATGGTGCAACGTGTCGCCAAACGTCATTTCCAGCTGCGTCAGCTTCTTGAAGTAGTGGCTGACGATGTATTCATCGGTCACGCCGATGCCGCCGTGCAGCTGAACCGCCTGCTGGCCGACAAAACGCATGGACACCCCCAGCTGGTACTTGGCCCGCGCCAGGGCGCGGCGGCGTTCGTCAGCCGGCGCATTGAGCTTGAGCGAAGCGTAGTAGCTCATCGAGCGGGCCAGTTCGAGCTGCATCTTCATGTCGGCGACACGGTGGCGCAATGCCTGAAAACTGCCGATGGCCACGCCGAACTGCTTGCGCGTGTTCATGTATTCGACCGTGACGGCCAGCGTCCGGTCCATCACGCCGACGGCTTCGGCGCAAGTGGCGGCGATGCCGACGTCGATGGCATGCGCCAGCGCGGTCACGCCGTCGAGCGTGACCAGCACGGCGGGCGCGTTGGTTAGCGTGAGGTCGGCGGCGCGTCCGCCGTCCTGCGTGCCATAGCCATGCGTGATGACGCCCGCCCCCGCGCGTTCCACCAGAAACAGCGCCATCTTTCCATCGGCCATTGCCGGCACGATGAACGCGTCCGCGTGGTCACCGGCCGGTACTATGCTTTTGATAGCTGTCAATGCCCATGCATCATGCGCAAGAGTCGCTTTTGCTTCACATTTTTCAAAATGGTAGCGCGCGGCGCGTTCCTGGTGGGCCAGCACCACCAGGCTTTCGCCCGAGGCGATTTTCGGCAGCCAGTCCGACTGGATGGCCTCGGGCGCATAACTCGACAGCAAGCCGCCGGCGATCAGGGTCTGGGCGAACGGTTCCAGCACAATGCCGCGCCCGAGTTCTTCCATGACGACCATGCCCTCGACCGGTCCCATGCCCATGCCGCCGCCGTCCTCGGGAATGTAGAGCCCTGCCAGCCCCAGGTCGGCCAGTTCGCCGTAGGCTTCGCGTGAAAATCCGCCCGCCTTGACGATGCCGCCGCGCCGTTCAAAGTCGTAACCCTTTTCAACCCATTTGCGTGTCGCATCGCGCAGGGATTCCTGGTCGTCGGTGAAATCAAAATCCATGGTGCCTGTCCTTTAAATCTTGTTTTCAGCCGAGGACGAATTGCGCGACGATGTTGCGCTGCACCTCGTTGGAGCCGCCGTAGATCGTCGTCTTGCGCAGGTTGAAATACGTCGAGGCCAGCGGCGCGTTGGCCACTTCGCCGCCGGGGAAGTCCCCCTGCCAGCCGGCTTGCATGGCCTCTTCGATGAAAGGCAGGCTGAACGGCCCGGCGGCCAGCATCATGAGTTCGGCATAGCGCTGCTGGATCTCGCTGCCCTTGATTTTGAGCAGGCCGGCGATGTCGAGCGAGTTCTTGCCCGACTTCTCGGCCGACAGCACGCGCAGCACCAGCATCTCCAGCGCCACCACATCGACTTCGAGCCTGGCGATCTCGTCGCGGAAACGCAAATCGTCCCACACGCCTTCGGCCTTTGCAATCCGCTTGAGGCGTTCCAGCTCGCGCTTGGAGCGGTTCACGTCGGCGATGTTGGTGCGCTCGTGGCTGAGCAGGTGCTTGGCATAGGTCCAGCCCTTGTTTTCCTCGCCGATCAGGTTCTCGGCGGGCACTTTGACATTGTCGAACCAGACCTCGTTGACCTCGGCCTCGCCGTCGAGCAGCCTGATCGGGCGCACCGTGACGCCGGGCGACTTCATGTCGATCAGCAGAAAGGAAATGCCGGTCTGCGGCTTGCCTTCGGTTGATGTGCGCACCAGGCAGAAAATCCATTCGCCGTACTGGCCCAGGGTGGTCCAGGTCTTCTGTCCGTTGACGATGTAGTGGTCGCCCTGGCGCTCGGCCTTGCATTTGACCGAGGCCAGGTCCGAACCCGCGCCCGGCTCGCTGTAGCCTTGAGACCACCAGACTTCGCCGCTGGCGATGCCGGGCAGAAAACGCTGCTGCTGCTCGGGCGTGCCAAAGGCCATGATGACCGGCGCCACCATCACCGGGCCGAAGGGGACGACGCGCGGGGCACCGGCCAGCGCGCATTCTTCTTCGAACAGGTGTTTTTGCACCGCGTTCCAGCCCGGGCCGCCGAACTCCTTGGGCCAGCCATGGCCGAGCCAGCCTTTTTTGCCCAGGATCTTGGCCCAGCGCTGCATGTCGTCACGCGACAGGCGCAGGGCGTTGTGGACCTTGTGCGAAATGTCGGCCGGCAGGCTGGCCTGAACCCAGGCACGAATCTCTTCGCGAAAAGCCTGCTCTTCAGGGGTGAACGCTAAATCCATGGGGGTGTCTCCAGTTTTTTTATTTTTAGCACGGACCGCCGTGCCGCCCTGTCAGGCCTGTGACAGGCCGAGTTCTTTATACAGGTGCGCCACCTGGCTTTCAAGCAATTCAATACGCTGTTGCAATCGTTCGGCCTGGCCCAGGGAAACCGGCTCCGTTTCGCGGTTGACGGGGTCGTCGCCTGACCCCGCCTGCGTGTAGGGCATCAGCAGCGATTCGCCGCACAGCAGATGCGCCCAGCGCTGCTCGCGCATGCCGGCGGCGCGCGCCAGCTGCACCACCATGGGGGCGCCGCTGTCGTCGCCGCGCGCCTTGAGTTCGGCCAGCGCATCCTCGACGCTGGCGATGTCGGTGAATTTGTACCAGCGCTCGCTGTTCAGCCGCAATTCCCCCGGCGTTTGCGGGCCGCGCAGCATCAAGAGGCCCAGCAGCACGGCCTGCGGTTCGCTCACGCCGAAGCCGCGCTGGAAGTTGTGCTCGAAGCGCGGCACGCGGCTGGAGCTGGCTTCAAACACCAGGCTTTGCTTTTTGAGCGTGTCGATGGCCGCCTGCGCTTGCGATTCGGTGATCTCCATGACCGGGTCGCGGCTGGTTTTCTGGTTGCAGCCCAGCACCAGCGTATTGAGCGACAGCGGGTAGCTGTCGGGGACGGTACGGGCTTTTTCCATCAGGGTGGCAAGCACGCGGGCTTCGTGGGGAGTAAGGGTTCTCATGGAGATAATCTTAGGACAATGAAAAACATCGTCATCCTGATTTCAGGCGGCGGCTCGAACATGGCCGCCATTGCGCAGACCGCGCGCAAAGAGGGCTGGCAAGGCAAGTTCGGCGTGCGGATCGCCGCCGTGATCAGCAACAGGCCGGAGGCCAAGGGGCTGGCATTGGCCAACGCGCTGGGGATTGGCACGGAGGTGCTGTCCCACCGCGATTTCGATTCGCGTGAGGCCTTTGATGCCGCGCTGATGGCGCGTATCGAGGTGCATTCGCCCAGCCTGGTGGTGCTGGCCGGTTTCATGCGCATCCTGACCCCCGGTTTTGTACGGCACTATGCCGGCCGGCTCCTTAACATCCACCCGTCGCTGCTGCCGGCCTTTACCGGGCTGCACACCCACCAGCGTGCCATTGACCTGGGATGCAAGGTGGCAGGCACCACTGTCCATCAGGTCACGGCCGAGCTGGACCATGGCGACATCCTGGCGCAGGCAGCGGTTCCGGTTCTGCCGGGCGACACCGCCGACCTGCTGGCCGCCCGCGTGCTCACGCAGGAGCACCTGATCTATCCGCAGGCTGTCCGTTCCTTCTTTGCGGACAGCGCCTGAATAGACGCCGCGCCAGGACCGGGCGCGGTGATAGACACGCCGTAGAGTTGTTGCTGAAGGTAACGGCTTGAATCCAGCCGCCGAACCGGGCCGTATTCATTGCAGCCGGTCGGAAATCCATCCTGATTCGGCGAGTGCATTTTCCAAGCCAACCTCAACTTCAACCCCAAGGATTCCTATGCAGACAAAACACCAACTGGCTTCCATCGGCCTGGCCCTGGCCCTGTCGCTTTCCGCCGCGCCTTCTTTCGCGCAGGTGGTGGTGGGCGGCGCGCCGATGCTGGCCTCCAAGGACATCATCGACAACGCCGTCAACTCCAAGGACCACACCACCCTGGTCGCGGCCGTCAAGGCCGCCGGGCTGGTCGACACGCTGAAAGGCCCAGGTCCCTTTACCGTGTTCGCGCCGACCAATGCCGCTTTTGCCGCGCTTCCGGCAGGGACGGTGGACACGCTGCTCAAGCCTGAGAACAAGGCCATGCTGTCCGGCATCCTGACATACCACGTCGTGGCAGGCAAAGTGGATGCGGCGGCGCTGACCAAAGCCATCACCGAGGGCGGGGGCAAGGCCACACTGAAAACCGTGGCGGGCGGCAACCTGACAGCGATGGCGTCTGGCGGCAAGGTGATGGTTACCGATGAAAAAGGTGGCTCGGCAACCGTGACGGTCGCCGACGTGTACCAGTCCAACGGCGTGATTCACGTGGTGGACAAGGTACTGCTGCCCAAGTAAGAAATAAGAAATGGGTTGAACGCCGACCCTATCCTGCATCCGGCGCACAAGGTGCACGGCTCTTGCAGCGGCGTGTTTCATCAAAGCCCGCAGGCGCTGCAAACGCCTGCGGGCTTTTGTCTTGGCCGTGTTGAGTTGGTGCAGTCGGGCCAAGGAAATTTTGGGGCAGGCGGTAGGGTTCTTCGGAATGCTGAAGGTGCAGTGCCTGGGAATAGTGGGAAGATCAGTTTTTCTCTTGTTTCACCTCAATTTAGGAGACCTGAGCCATATGACGCCTACCCATCCCTATGCTGCGCAAGCACCGTCACGTGAAGCCATTGACGGCTTGCCCGGCCCGGTCCTGCTGCAATTCGGCACTGACTGGTGCGGGTACTGCCGTGCCGCCGAGCCTATCGTGCGCGATGCTCTGGCCAGGCACCCCACGGTCAAGCATCTCAAGGTGGAGGACGGCAGCGGTCGGGCGCTGGGCCGATCGTTCCGGGTGAAATTGTGGCCCACGCTGATTTTTTTGAAGGATGGAAAGGAAACCAGTCGGCTGGTTCGTCCAACGGGGATGGCCGCCGTGGCTGAGGCACTTCAGTCGATTGATTCCGTCGGAGGCTGACGGGCTTGGCCCAAGGAGGGCAGGGCCCCGGCAGCTGGCTACCTTGCTGGACGCTCAGCCCTGTTCCGGGGGCTCCTTGAGCGTTCCATGGGAGAGTTTTTCATCTCTCTGTCCGACGCTTTTGTTCAAACGGTCCAGCAGCGCAAACAGGCTCTCGATGCTGAAACCCGCCAGGAAGGCCATTCCGAATGGAATCGAGGAGATGCTGATGGCCGCCGAACTCGCGGTTGGTGCGGTTGGCAGTGAAAACCAGCCGATGATGATTCCCGCCAGACCCCCGAGCGAGACCCGCAGCGCCAGTGACAGCATCTCGACGATACGCGCATCGCCCCCGGCCTTGATCGATCCGCTGCCGTGCAGAAGACTGCGCATGACGTAGACGCAGGCGCCCAGCAGGCCGTACAGGCCCGGCAGCAGCCACGACATGAGCAAGTGCACCTTGTTGCGGGTGGCATAGATCGGTAGGTCGACCGGCTCGTCGTAATCGTTGGTGATCCGTAGCGATCGCATGAAGCAGTCAATGCTGGTCATGTAGTCAATGAGATCGAAATTGCTCTCGGCCTTGGCTGGCTTGCTGGTGGCACCGAATGGAAGTCGCGCCACCGGGCAGTCGATGACCACGGCCGGCGCCTCCCTCAAACCTGCTTCCATTGGCCCCCCTGGGGCAGGCAGCGGCGCGGCCTCGCACGCAGAGGGCCTGAACTCGTCGCGTCTGGCACTGTTGAGCGTCAGCGCCAAGTTCTGCAGCCAGCAAGGTCCGTGCTCCTGAAAGATTTGCGGCACGTAACGGATGTCTTGCGCATCGCTCAGCAGGATCAGTACCGCTGAGCGCTTTGCGAAGAGGCGTCTGGAATCGTCGACCAGCTTCTGGTAGCCGTCGAGTTGGGCCAGCGGAGGGCCCTTGACATTGAGCACGCTCTCGTATTTGTACATCTTCCAGGCCAGGTAGAGCTTTTCCTGCGGCCGCTCTCCGACCAGGTCCTGGTATTCGCGCAGTGCCAGGTCAGCCTTGTGAAGCTCAGAACTCTGAAACGCCAGGTACAGGGTCAGCAGCAGTGTCATGAACCCGACCACGAACGGCGTGGCCAGCGCCGTCCAGTGGCTCAACCTGCCGCGTGCCGTCTCGCGGCGCATCAATTGCGCCACCGTGACCCGGGCTGCCTTGGATGCGCTCATCATTTCGGCGAGCAGTGGCGCAACCGAGGGGTTTTCGCCGCGTGAGCGTGCCTGCGTGACCGATTCGATCTCGGTGAAGAGCCGGCTGTTCTCAGGCAGCCTGCCCGCGCGAACGGCATACCGTCCAAGCACTTGCGCTTCCTGGACTATCGTGTCGACAACCGTGGGGTCCATGGCAAGCCTGCGTGCTGGTTCACTGACCGGGCTGACTGGCCGGGCTTACCTCAGCACCCCTTTGATCCAACCCGTCCCATTGCTGACCCGGCATGCGCATGCCGCGCCGGGCGGCCCAGGTTGAACGGCGCGGCACCAATTTCGCGGGGTCACGCAAATGGTGCCGCGCGGCGCATTTGTCGGTAGCTGTGCCGAGGCAGGCGGCAACATCGAAGCCAAGCCCAGCAGGCAAAAAATTGTCGGTGCGGGTAATCGTTTGAAGAGAATCATGGACCCCCCTGTCGTGAACGGTCCTGGCGATTGCGGCGGCAACCCAATTTTCACGCGGTGTCATGGCTCGGCTTGTGCCATGACAAAAGTGAAATCGATTGCTTTTTCACAATCCAATCTGCTGCATTCCCACCGCTGGACCGACGGAAGGTTGCAAAACTTTATCCCAATGTGCAGCCTGACGCAAACTCTAGCAGGCCGCCAGCACCGGCCCCGGCCCTGCTCCTGGCCTTGGGGCAGTGGTCGTCACCTCAGCAAAAGGCTGCTGCCTGGCACTGTCCAGGCGCCTGAATCTCACGGCTTCCTTAGCCTTGCAGAAAGACAAAGTTCATCTGAAAATTTACCCTTGACTTCTTCTACATTACCGTTGATCGTTGATAAGTAACCTTTGGAGATGCCACTATGCCCGCTTTGCCCATTTCTCGCCGCGCCTGTACGGGCAAGCTGCTTCGGCTCACCGTTGTAGCGTTGAGTGCGCTGACTGCAGGGGTGGGCGTGAATGCACAGGCCGCCTTTCCGAACAAGCCTGTCACCTTGTTCACGGCCTTTGCGCCTGGCAGTGGTCCCGATGCTGTGCTGCGCCAGGTGGCCGACAAGCTGTCCAAGCTGTGGGGCCAGTCGGTGCTGGTCAACAACAAGCCCGGCGGCGGCGGGTTCGTTGCCATAGAAGCCACGCGCCGGGCGGCTCCCGACGGCTACACCCTGTTGCAGCTGGACAGCGAGCATCTGTCGGCCCTGCCGCTTTTGTACAAGTCCAAGGGCTTTGTCACGCTCAATGCCTTCGATCCGGTGGCGCCTCTGTTTCGCACGCCGTTTCTGGTCGCCGTGCCGTCGGATTCCAAATGGCAAAACATGAAGGACTTGATCGCAGCGGCGAAAGGACCCACCAAGGTCACCTACGGCTCATGGGGCATTGGCAGTCCCGGGCATCTGGCAGGCGCGCAGCTGGAACTCCTGACCGACACGGAAATGACCCACGTTGCGTACCGCGAGGTGTCGCAGCTGTTCACCTCCGTGGGTTCTGGCGATGTGCAGTGGAGCATGGCCAGCATCCCCTCCAGCCAGGGCATCTACAAAGCCGGGAAGATTCGCTACCTGGCGGTGGCGGCGCCCAATCGCATCCCGCAGATGCCCGACGTTCCGACCGTCGCGCAAGCCGGCGGGCCGTCGGGGTTCGAAGTGAACTCGTTCGTGTCGCTGGTCGCGCCCAAGGGCATGGCGCCGGAGCTGGCCAACAAGATCAATGCTGACGTGCTGAAGGTTCTTGCCGATCCCGAGGTGAAAGAACGTTTCAACACCTTTGCCTTCGAAACCATCACCTGGTCCCCGGATGAGATCCGCCGCAATGCCGATGTCAAGTTCAAGGTCTACGAGCAGCTGGTCAAGCGCAAGAACATCAGCCTTGATTGATGCCGGGCCTCATCGCCGAGCGCGATGAGGCGATGGAATCGCTATTTACTGTCTGGCGGCAGCGGGCATGGGGTGCGCGTGGCCACCGATCAGCGTCTGAAGGTCTGGAGCGTACCAGTTAATTGCTATAAAAATAGTAGCTAACTACGCCCGCCCTGATTGCGCAAACGCCCTAAAACACTACATTTTTGTCTGAAATACCAATCCGGCATGCTCACGCAGCGCGTGGAACTTGATTTTTGGCCACTGCTGCTCGACCGCGCGCAGCGTCGCGCTGTGGTCCACCAGCAGGGTCGGCGCATCGACCGCATCGAGCGCGACGCGGTGCGCATTGGCGTCTATGAATTTTTTCAACTCGTTGGCATCGTCGCAGGTCACCCAGCGCGCCAGATTGAAGTTGCTGCCCATGATGCGGGCCTTCACACCATACTCATGCTCCAGCCGGTGCGCCACCACCTCGAACTGCAGCTGGCCAACGGCGCCCAGCAGCAGCAATGACCCGGCAATCGGCCGGAACACCTGGATTGCGCCTTCCTCGCCCAACTGGGTCAGCCCGGCGCGCAGCTGCTTGCTGCGCAGCGGGTCGGCCACTTCGACGGCCCTGAACATTTCCGGCGCGAAGAAGGGCAGGCCGGTGAACTGCAGCGCCTCGCCTTCGGTCAGCGTGTCGCCCAGCTGCAGCACGCCGTGGTTCGGGATGCCGATGATGTCGCCGGCAAAGGCGGTGTCCAGCAGCTCGCGGCGCTGGCTCATGAAGCTCACCACCGTGTTGGGCCGCAGTTCCTTGCCGCTGCGCACCACCTTCAGGCGCATGCCGCGCGTGAATTCGCCGCTGGCCACGCGCAAAAAGGCGATGCGGTCGCGGTGCGCCGGGTCCATGTTGGCCTGGATCTTGAACACCACGCCGGAAAACTTCTTTTCTTCCGGATGCACGACGCGCTGCAGGGCCGGGCGGTCGGCCGGGGCCGGCGCCAGATCGACCAGCGCATCGAGCACCTCCTGCACGCCAAAATTGTTGATGGCCGAGCCGAAGAACATCGGCGTCTGTCTGCCCGCCAGGAATTCCTCGCGGTTGAATTCGGGCGAGGCGCCTTCGAGCAGTTCCAGCTCGCCCTGCGCCTGGGTGAATTCGGAGCCGAAGCGTTTTTCCGCCTCCAGGTTGTCCAGGCCGGCCAGGATCTCATCGTCGCCGCCGGCCTTGTCCTCGCCGGGGCTGAAGACGCGCATGCGCTCCTCGCGCCGGTCATAGACGCCGTGGAACAGCTTGCCCATGCCGACCGGCCAGGTGAAGGGCACGACGGCCATGCCGAGTTCGCGCTCGATCTCGTCCATGATGTTCATCGGGTCCTGCACCTCGCGGTCCATCTTGTTGACGAAGGTCAGGATAGGCGTGCCGCGCGCGCGGCAGACCTGCAGCAGTCGGCGCGTCTGCGGCTCGACGCCGTTGGCCGCGTCGATCACCATCAGGGCGGCATCGACCGCGGTCAGCACGCGGTAGGTATCTTCCGAGAAGTCCTGGTGGCCGGGCGTGTCGAGCAGGTTGATGACGCAGTCGCGGTATTCCATCTGCATGACCGAGGAGGCGACCGAAATGCCGCGCTGCTTCTCGATTTCCATCCAGTCAGAGGTGGCATGGCGGGCGGCTTTTCGGGCCTTGACGCTGCCGGCGATCTGGATGGCGCCCGAGAACAGCAGCAGCTTTTCAGTCAGCGTGGTCTTGCCCGCGTCGGGGTGGGAGATGATGGCAAACGTGCGGCGGCGCTTGACTTGTTTGGCGATTTCGGTGTTTTCGGACATAACCGCTGATTATCGGCGAGGCGGCTCGGCTGGGCTGGGCTTGGCCGGCTTCGCGCCAGGACGTGCTCCTGACTGCGCCAAACCACAGCGGTAGCCAGAGCAAGCAGCGTCGGGCCGATCCTCGTCGATCCCCTTCAATCAGCCAGCTTTTCAATGCCCCGCATGCCGCTCTGGCGCCTTGCCGCCTTGATGGCGAACGCGAACCCGAACCGCGACGTTGCCGTTATGAATGGCCGTGCCCTCGTTCGCCGTGCCTTCGGTGCTGGCGTCGAGTTGGTTGTCGTAGTCCACCACGTTGGCGCCCTGGGCAGCATCGGCATGCCAGATACGGATGCGTACCCGGTCTGCCGCGCCGTCCGCGTGGCTTTCTTTGTTTGCGTTGGCTGCGTTGCCGCTGTCGTTTTCGCCATCCTCGTCGTCTGCGCGATCTTTTTCAGCATCCCTTGCGCCATCGATCAGCGTCACGCTGAATTTATAACCATCCGTGCCATTGAGGGTGCCGCTGCCCTGGTATTGCGCACGGCTTCCCTGGACATTGAGCCAGTCGTAGCCGGTGCTCTCAAAGTTCAGGCCCGCCCTGGCCAGACGAAGCCGGGTCTGGCCTGTGGGCTTTTGGCCTGTGCCTTCGGACCGGATGTCGGCGCTGAACCTGGCGCGTCCAGCCAGGCCGGGATAGGGCCGGTAGGCGCCCGGCGGCGAGACGATGGACAGCCTGGCGTTCGCGAAGCTGTCGCCCGAGGGTGTGAGCAGCACCAGGCCGCCAAAGGTGCGGGCCAGGACCGAGCCGTTCTGCGAGACCGCTATCGCCTCGGTCAATATCAGCCCGGCCGGTGCCTTCGGGATGCGGGTGTTGAGGTCAACCAGGCCCTCGGCCGCTGTCCAGACGAACGCGTGCGAGAGGTTGGGGCTGGACGGGTCTGTTGCGGCCTTGCCCACGACCTGCCCGGCGTCATTGATGGCGAAGGCAAATGATGTCAGGCCGCCAAACGTGCCCAGGTCAAGCATGCTGCCGGCGGTAGGGCCCGAAGGGCTCCAGACGAAGGCATGGGCAAGGGGGTTGGCGAAGGTGAAAGGATCGATCAATTTCGTGTCGGACACGCCCGCAACCTGCCCTGAGCCGTTGAGCGCGAAGGCGTCTGAATTTCGGCCGCCCAGGGTGCCCAGGTCCTGCATGCCCCTCGCCGCCGTCCATAAAAAGGCATGGTTTCGTGCAAATAGGCGGGCGAATTCAATTTCAGCGATACCCGCCACCTGGCCTTCGTCATTCAGGGCTCTGGCAAAGCTGTTGCTCCCGCCCAGCGTGCCGAGATCTCGAATGCTGCCGGGCGGCGTCCAAAGATAGGCATGCACAGCTTCACTTTGCCCGGTGAATGCGCCGCCAGCCACCTGGCCCAGCGCATTGACAAACTCGCCTGTTCCAGAAGAAAAACTGGGCACCCGAAGCGTGAACAGATCAGTCCTTCCAAGCCCCTCGGTCCACACGAAGGGATGGGATTGGGTCTGTTCGTTCACCCCCTGGCTGGTGGAGCCTGCGACCTGCCCCGCCGCATTGATCGATTTCGCCTGCGAAGTTCCACCGGCCGGCGCCCCGAGATCGACAGCCACGGCGGCGGTGTGGCCGGCCGTGCTCCAGCGCAGCGCACGCGCCGGGCTGGTGGCGGTGGCATCGGTGCCTCCGGCCACCTGTCCCGCGTTGTTGACCGCAGCCGCATAGCCCAGCCCCAGATCGCGAATGGCCTGGCCGTCGTAAAACAGCGCATGCCGCCCATCCGCCCGAAAACTCGTGAAGGCGACCTGGCCTGTGGCGTTGATGCTTGCGGCGCTTGCGGTGGCCCCTGTTGCCACAGGCGGCCTGGCTTCGAGGATGACCACGTCATAAGTGGCAGCGGCAGGCGGCGCCGGCTCGATCAAGGCCTTGACCTCGATCAAGCTCGCCGCATCGCGGGTTGACTGGGGCGCATGGGCAGCGGACTCGCTGCCGCCTCCGCCGCAAGCTGCCAGGCCCATGGCCAGCAGGCATGGAAAAAGCCAGGCCCGCCATGCGGCCCTGGCGCAAGGTGCAATTGCGGGCTTCATTTCGCGCCTCCTTCTGAATCATCCACTCAACCAGTGCGAGCCTGCGCCGGGCATCAACAGGGTGATGTGCAGGCTCGGGGGTTTCCTTGGCGCTGCAGCCACGATGTGCGCAGTACAGGCAAGTATCAGCAATTTCATGCTAGGCCGGCCGCCTGCGGCACGCAAGCTGCGCAGCGTGTAAGACTTGTTTTCTCTTGCGCACTCAAGCGGGCGTTGCCTCGAAATGCGCCGTGCTGCTCGCATCGCTGCGTCCATGTGCGCTGATGGAATACATCAGTGTCTGGTTCGTCCATCAGCTGCAGTTGCGCCGGCTGGAGGGTTTGCAGACTCGTTAATCTGGCAAACGCCTGAAACGCGGCTGGCAAACGCCTTCGATCACCACGACTTCATTGAACATCGCCGCCGGCCGTACCCACAGCCCGTGTTCGCCGTAGAGGGCACGGTACAAGGTCATCGGCTCCAGGGTTTCGCTGTGGCGCACCGCTCCGATCACTTCGTACAGCTGACCCTTGTAATGGCGGTAGCGGCCAGGCGGGGTTTGTATCAGCGGGGGAAGGTGTTCGGGCATGGCAAGTCGGGGCTGATGAAAAAGCTGGGCGGCAGTGGGACAATAGGGGGATGCATCCTAACGCCTTACTCGACTGTTGTACCGAGCTTCTCAAGCAGGTTCTTAAATTTGACCACCCCGCCGACATGGTGGTGTCGCGCTGTTTCCGCGAACTGCGGCTCGGCCCCCGCGAGCGCGCCACCGTCGCCGAAACCATCTACGGCGTGCTGCGCAAGAAAAATCTCTACGTCTATCTGGCCCAGCACGGCAGCGGCGTGCCCGAGCGGCGGCTGGCGATTCTGGGCTTTGCCGCCCCGCGCGATTTTCTGTATGGCGCGCTGACCGAGCAGGAGCAGGACTGGCTGTCGCGCTGCGACCAGGTCAAGCCGTCCGACCTGATGGAGCTGCACCGCCACAACCTGCCGCAGTGGCTGGTCGAGCCGCTCAAAAGCCAGCTGGGCGATGATTTCTGGCCGCTGGTCGAAAGCCTCAACACCCAGGCCGGACTCGACCTGCGCGTCAATACCCTCAAGGATAAAAGAGCTGATGTGCAGAAGGAACTTGCGCGAGCAGCTATCAAAACAGTAGCAACGCCGTATTCGCCGTGGGGCTTGCGGCTGACGGACAAGCCGCAGCTGGCGAATGTCGATGCCTTTAAGCGCGGCGCGGTTGAGGTGCAGGACGAAGGTTCGCAGCTGCTGGCCTTGCTGGTCGATGCGAAGCGCGGCGAGATGGTGGTCGATTTCTGCGCTGGCGCCGGCGGCAAAACGCTGGCGCTGGGCGCCTCCATGCGCACGACCGGCCGGCTGTATGCCTTCGACACCTCCGCGCACCGGCTGGCCGCGCTCAAGCCACGCCTGGCGCGCAGCGGCCTGTCGAACGTGCATCCGGTGGCGATTGCCCATGAGCGCGACGACCGCATCAAGCGGCTGGCCGGCAAGATCGACCGGGTGCTGGTTGATGCGCCTTGTTCGGGCCTGGGCACGCTGCGGCGCAATCCGGACTTGAAATGGCGGCACAACCCCAAGGCGATTGAAGAGCTGACCGCCAAGCAGACCGCCATCCTGCAAAGCGCTGCGCGCCTGGTCAAGCCAGGTGGGCGTCTGGTTTATGCAACATGCAGCATTCTGCGCGAAGAAAACGAAGCGATTGCCGACGCCTTCAGCGCGGCCAATCCTGACTTCCAGCTGATGGAGGCCGCGCCGCTGCTGACCCATATCGGAGTCGAGCATGCCGACAAGCTCTGCCGCGGGCCTTATTTGCGCCTCTGGCCTTATCTGCATCAGACCGATGGGTTCTTTGCAGCGGTCTGGCAAAAAGCCTGACGTTCCTGGCCTTGTGGACTGGCGTGCTGGATAACCGATGGCTTCATGGGCCTGTTAGTTTCAGCCAATCCCAGCATTGCATCTTTTTAAAGGGTCTTTCAGATTCAGTGCCCGCAATTTATAATCAGAGGCTAACTGAAGCCGCCCAGGAGACAAGCTTGGAATGCGTGGCAGGCGCAGGTTGATTAAAGGACTTTTATGATTCTGTTGGATGCCGCCATTGACTGGTTGGCGTATGGGCTGCTGGCTGCCAGCTGGTGGCAAATTGTTCTGTATACGCTGGTGACGACGCACATCACCATTGTCAGCGTGACCCTCTATCTGCATCGCCATCAGGCGCACCGCTCGCTTGATCTGCATGCCATTCCGGCGCATTTCTTTCGCTTCTGGCTGTGGCTGGCAACGGGTCAGGTGACCAAGGAATGGGTGGGCGTTCACCGCAAGCACCATGCCAAATGCGAAACCATGGAAGATCCGCACAGCCCCCATGCGCATGGCATCAAGACCGTGCTGTACACCGGCGCCGAACTCTACCGCGCAGAAACCAAGAACACGGAAACCCTGGCCAAATACGGCCGCGGCACGCCCGAGGACTGGATTGAGCGCAACTTGTACACCCGCTACAGCTGGCAGGGCGTAGGGCTGATGCTGATCATCAATCTTGCCCTGTTTGGCGCTGCAGGACTGGCAGTCTGGGCAGTGCAGATGGCCTGGATTCCCATCACGGCGGCCGGCATCATCAATGGGATTGGCCACTACTGGGGTTACCGTAATTTTGAAGCGCCTGACGCAAGCACCAATGTGTCGCCGTGGGGCATCATTATTGGGGGTGAGGAATTGCACAACAACCACCACACCTATCCCACGTCGGCGAAGTTTTCAGTCAAGCCCTATGAGTTCGATATCGGCTGGGGTTACATCCGTGCCATGGAAATGGTGGGCTTGGCATCGGTGAAAAAAGTGCCACCCAAGCTTCAGCTGGGAGTTCCCCAACCGGTGGCCGACGAGAAAACGCTTGAAGCCCTGATTGCGCACCGTTACGAGGTCATGGCCGGTTTTGCCCGTGAGTTGCGCCGTGCGGGCAAAGCGGAAATTGCCCTGTTGAAAGCCAAAAAAGCAGACGTGTCAGCCTTGCTTCTGGCCAACCAGTGGCTGCATCGCGATGAAGACAAGGTGCCTGCAGCAGCCAAGCCCAAGCTTGCGCAAGTTCGGGCAGAGCATCCGGTGCTCGACAAGATGGTGACCATGCGCGAGGAACTGCGCCAGTTCTGGCTCAGTACCTCTGCATCGCGTGAACAGCTGGCCGCCGACCTGCAAGCCTGGTGCCATCGAGCCGAGGAGAGCGGCATTGCCGCATTGCAAGACTTTTCGATGAAGTTGCGCGCTGCCCAGGCTTAGCCACTAACTAATCCACGGGTTTCTATTGATAGTTACCCTAGCGTTTACTGAAGCCGCTGCTGTGTTCACTCGCAGCGGCGGTTTTTTTCTGGGTCACATGCATGCCTTCAATCATTGTCAGTGCAATGCAGCAGGCTGCACAGCCGTATGAAACCATTGACTTCCTTTGTCCCTTTGCGGGGTTCAGGCACTCTTGAATTCGCAACAGGCATAAAAAAACCCACTGAAAACCAGTGGGTTTTGGCAATGCTAAAAAGCACTGCAAAAATCAGGCTGAATTACTTCAGCTTGATCTCCTTGTATTCCACATGCTTGCGTGCCTTAGGATCAAATTTCATGATCAGCATTTTTTCAGGTGTGGTCTTTTTGTTTTTCGTGGTCGTGTAGAAATGACCAGTGCCAGCTGTTGATTCCAGCTTGATTTTTTCGCGTCCGCCTTTAGCCATGATGGTTCTCCTTAGATTTCACCACGGGCACGAAGGTCCACCAGGACTGCATCGATGCCGTTTTTATCAATCAAACGCAGGCCGGCTGCAGTGATGCGAAGACGCACCCAGCGGTTTTCGCTCTCGACCCAGATACGGCGGTACTGCAGGTTGGGCATGAACCGACGCTTGGTTTTGTTGTTTGCGTGAGAAACATTGTTTCCCACCATCGGGCCTTTGCCCGTTACCTGACAGACGCGTGCCATGAGCGCAC